>NZ_CP108086.1:7891147-8194652 GCF_036186745.1 Microbispora hainanensis
TGGCGGGCACGGTGACGCAAAAGCCCTATCCCAAGTCCAAGGCCGGACGGCGGGAAGTCCCCCTTCCGCCCTTCGTCGTCGAGCTGCTCGCCGCGCACCGCGAGCGCTACCCGACCGGACCGGTCGGAGAGGTGTTCACCAACGCGGCGGGCGGTCCTCTCCGCCGCACGCTCTTCCGGTCTCGGGACTGGCGCCCGTCGCTCGTCCGGGCCGGGCTGCTGGGCGAGGTGGTGGAGGTCCGGCCGGGTGCCTTCCTCGGCGTCTGGCAGGACAAGGAGGGCCTGGAGCACCGCCAGGAGTTCCCGACCCACCGGGAGGCCGTGATGCACGTCGCCAAGCACGCGGCAGAGGGGCTGAGGTTCCACGATCTGCGGCACTGCTACGCCACCTGGCTCGTCTCCGACGGCGTCCCCGTGAACGACGTGGCGCGCCTCCTCGGGCACGAGCAGATGTCCACGACGCTCAACCGTTACACGCACTCCTCGCGCGACCGCTACGGCAGGGCTCGGGCGGTGTTCGCTGACTTTTCGCTGACTCCTGCTCCAGATCGGCCCCGGGAGCCGGACGCAGCCAGCACCGTTGACCTAGATCGGGAGGAGGACAACAGCTAACGCCAAAGCTTTGAACAGCGAAAAGGCCCGTTGGAGTGGTGGACTCCGACGGGCCTTGATCGTGTGGGCGATACTGGGATCGAACCAGTGACCTCTTCGGTGTGAACGAAGCGCTCTCCCGCTGAGCTAATCGCCCGGGTTCGTCTGCGCCTCGCGGCGCCGACGGGGAAAACCATACCGCACTCGAGGGGGTGATGGCGAAAGCGCGGCCCGGTCGGCTCGATCGTCCCGCCTTCGTCAACACCTTCGAAAGGTTCGCCAGAGCGTCCCCGGCGTGGGGGTGTGGTGTCATAGCATCGTGATGCTCCATGCTCGACCTATACGCACGACCTGAGATCATTCGCCCGCAATGGCATCGCCGACGCGGCCCCGCCGACACGCAAAGCAGAGGTAAGGACAAGCCTGTTGGTGATGTTTGAGCTGGTAGATGACCGAATGTCAAGCTGTGATGTGCGTTACAGAAGGGCCTGGAGGCGGAATCTTTCCTACGGGTCTCTTCGTTCGTCTCGTAGCACGAGCGCCCGGCGAGGCCCGACCGCACAGTGAAGACGCAGTGAAAGCCCCTGACAGGGGACCCGACGACGAAAAGGTTTGGCTGACGATGAACAGCACCACCGTCTCTGCCGAGCTAGGCCTTCGGCTTGTGGTCCCCGACCGTACGACCGTCCCCCTGCTCGCCGGCCTGAGTTATACGGCCGAGGATCCGTATGCCATCCGGATGGCGTTTCACGTGGGGAATGACGAGCCGGTCGAGTGGATCTTCGCCCGCGAGCTGCTGACCGTGGGCATCGTGCGGCGCGTTGGTGACGGCGACGTACAGGTCTGGCCTGCCCGTTCGGACGGCGAGCGGACGCTCAACATCAGCCTCACCTCGCCCTTCGGCCAGGCCCTGTTCGAGGTGCCCCTGGCCCCCCTCACCGAGTTCCTGCATCGGACCTACGAGCTCGTCCCCGCCGGTCGTGAGACCGACTTCATGGACCTGGACGAGGAGCTCACCAACATGCTCTGGAGCTCCTAGAACAACTGCCCCAGCCTCCGCTGGATCCCTCGCATCCGGGCGATCTCGATCTGCTGGCCGCTGAGGACGTCCTGGGCCATCGTCCGCATGGCCCGGTCGCGTCCCCGGCGCAGTTCCTGCGCCGCCATGGTCACCGCGCCCTCGTGGTGCCGGATCATCAGCGTGAGGAACAGCGTGTCGAAGTCGCGCCCGCGTGCCGTACGCAGCCGGTTGAGCTCCTCCTCGCCGGCCATTCCGTAGCCGCCCGGCCCGTGGTCGTGCGCGGGCGGCGCGGTGCGGCCGAGGCCCCGCAGCCACGACTCCATGACGGCGATCTCCGGGCGCTGCGCGTCCAGCACGCGTTCGGCCACCGCCGTCACCAGCGGGTCGCCGGTCCGCGCCGCGGCCAGCCCCGCCATCTCCAGCGCCTGCCGGTGGTGCGGGATCATCGCCTCGGCGAACCGTACGTCGGCCGCCACGGGCCCCGCCTGCGCCGGTGAGCGGGCCGGGGCGGACCCGGACTGCCCGGGAGCGCCGGGGACGATCACCGGGGCGTCGGCGTGCGCCGGCGGGGCGACCTCGGACGAGCAGGCCGCCAGCACCGGCGCAACTGCCAGCACAACCGTTACCAATCCGGTCAACAGCGGCCGCGGGCTCGACATAACTTCCATAGTGGGCGATGATCCACCGACATGGGGGCGACGTGAGCAGACCGAGGCTGAAGACCGCGCTGGTGGCGTCCGCCCTCCTCCTGGCCGCGGCCTGCTCCTCCGGCGAATCCGCGCCGTCCCCGCAGGCCGCTCCGACCGGCATCCCGGGCCGGGACGAGATCCGGCACAGCCCCAACATGACGCTGGTCGCCAACGTCCCCCTGGCGGCGCCGTTCGACGGCCCGGAGGACTGGGGCACCGACATGGCGTTCCAGGGCCGCTACGCGTTCGTGGGCAACTACAAGGGCTTCACGGTGCACGACATCGGCGACCCCGAGCACCCCAAGGCGGTCGCCCGGGTCGAGTGCCCCGGCGGGCAGAACGACATCTCGGTCTCCGGCGACCTGCTGTTCCTGTCGGTGGACGAGCCCCGTACGGACGACACCTGCGCGAGCGACGCCGGGGACCCGTCGGCATCGGGAGAGTGGGAGGGCATCCGCGTCTTCGACATCTCCGACAAGACCCATCCGCGCTACCTGAAGTCCGTACGCACGGAGTGCGGCTCCCACACGCACGCCATCGTGCCGGGGGAGGACGCCGGCACGCTCTACCTGTACGTCTCCTCCCCCGGCCCGGCGTCGGAAACGACGGGCTGCCCGCCACCCCATCAGAACATCTCGATCGTGGAGGTTCCCGTCGCCGAACCCGGCAAGGCGCGGGTCGTGGCCAAGCCGGAGCTGTTCGCGGGCAGGCCGCAGGGCGAGACCTCGGCGGGCGGCTGCCACGACATCACCGTCTACCCGGAGAAGAACCTGGCCGCGGGCGCCTGCTTCGGCGACGGCGTCCTGCTGGACATCTCCGACCCGGTGCGCCCCAGGCTGCTGCAGACCGTACGCGACGAGAAGAACTTCTCGATCTGGCACTCGGCCACGTTCAGCAACGACGGCACGAAGGTCGTCTTCAGCGACGAGCTGGGCGGCGGGATGGCCGCCACCTGCCTGCCCTCGGTCAGCGCGACCAAGGGCGCGGACGCGATCTACGCGCTGACGCCGGAGCGCAAGCTCGTCCGGCAGGGCTACTTCAAGATCCCCCGGGCCCAGAGCGACGAGGAGAACTGCGTGGCCCACAACGGCGCGCTGGTGCCCGTGCCGGGCCGCGACGTGATGGTGCAGGGCTGGTACATGGGCGGAGTCTCGGTCTGGGACTTCACCGACTCCGCCCACCCGCAGGAGATCGCCTACTTCGAGCGCGGGCCGCTGGCGCCGGATCTGCATCTCGGCGGCTCATGGTCGGCCTACTACTACAACGGCTACATCTACTCCAGCGACATCACCAAGGGCCTCGACGTGCTGCGTCTGGACGATCCCCGCACCGACCCCGCCAAGGCCGTCCGCCTCGACGAGTTCAACGCCCAGAGCCAGCACTCCTACTGACCGATCACGGGTCGAGGTCGGAGGCCGAACGCTCGGCGAAGACCTTCATGGCCGCCAGCGTGACCGGTCCGGGCGCCTGCGGCAGCGCCTTCCCGTCCACGGCCCTGATCGGCTGGATGTCGCGGGTCGTGGAGGTGAGGAAGGCCTCCTCGGCCTCGTACAGCGCCGAGAGGGGCACGTCGGCCTCCTCGCCGCCGCACCATTCGAGGGTGAGCGCGCGGGTGATCCCGGCCAGGCAGCCGGAGGCGAGCGTCGGGGTGATCAGCCGCCCGCCGGTGACGATGAAGATGTTGCTGCCGGTGCCCTCGCACAGGTTCCCGGCGAGGTTCTCGAAGATCGCCTCGGCGCCGCCGCGCTCCTTGGCGTACGCCAGGGCCTTGGCGTTGTCGCCGTAGGAGGTGCTCTTGACGCCGGCCAGCGCGCCGCGCTCGTTGCGGGGCCAGGGCACGACGGTGACGTCGGCCGTGGCGGGGAACGGCGCCTGCTCGCCCACGATGACGATGGCGTTCGTGCCCGCCGCGCCCCGGTCGGAGCCGAGCGGGCCCGGGCCGCTGGTGTAGGTGATCCTGATGCGCGCCAGCGGCCACTTCGGCGCGGCCTCCAGGCAGCGGCGCACGCCGTCGGCGATCGCGGCGAGATCGGGCTCGGGCAGGTCCATGCGCTTGGCCGACAGCGCCAGCCGCTCGAGGTGGCGGGTCAGCGCGAAGGACTCCCCGTTCACCGCCTTGACGGTCTCGAACACGCCGTCGCCGACCATCAGCCCGTGGTCGTACACCGAGATCACGGCCTTGTCGGGCTCGTACAGCTCCCCGTTCACCCAGATGGGTACAGACATCCTCTGCTCCGTTCCTTACCGATGTCGCGGCCCGTCCTCGGACCGTCCTCCGGAAGCGAGGCCGATGAGCCGGGCGGCCTTGAGCTCGGTTTCGCGCCATTCCCTCCCGGGGTCGGAGCCCCAGGTGATGCCCGCGCCCGTACCGAACCGGATCGTGTCGTGCTCGATCCAGAAGGTGCGGATGCCGACCGCCAGCGCCCCCTCGCGCCGGTCGGCGTCGACCCAGCCCACGGCCCCACAGTACGGCCCGCGGGGCTCCGGTTCGAGCTCGTTGATGATCCGCAGCGCCGACGACTTCGGCGCTCCGGTCACCGATCCCGGAGGGAAGGTGGCGGCGAACAGCTCCGGCCAGCCGGCGCCGCCGTCCAGCCGCGCCCGCACCGTGGACACCAGGTGCACGAGCCCGGGGTGCTCCTCGACCGCGAACAGCGAGGGCACGGTCACAGAGCCTACCTCCGCCACGCGGCCGAGGTCGTTGCGGACCAGGTCGACGATCATGAGGTTTTCGGCGTAGTCCTTGTCGAGGAGATCGTCCGCCGTCACGCCGGTGCCCTTGATCGGCCGCGACTCGATCACCTCGCCGCGCCTGGACAGGTACAGCTCCGGCGAGGCCGACACGACCGTCAGCCCCGGCACGTCCACGACGGCCGCGTACGGCGCGGGGTTGCCCTCGGCCAGCCGTACGGCGAGGGCGAGGGGGTCCGCGTCCGGCGAGGGCAGCGGCGCGGACAGGACGCGGCAGAGGTTGGCCTGGTAGACCTCCCCCTGCTCGATGTAGTCCCTGATCCGCTGGACGCCCCGCTCGTATCCCTCCCGGTCGAGGGACGTGGCCCAGGCGTCGCGGCCGGGTCCCCGCCACGGGCCGCGCGGCCGGGGCAGCGGAGCGCGCCGCACGTCGTCGAAGCGCGCGCAGACGACCTTCCCCTCGTACGACACCACCACGGCCCACCAGCCGGAGCCGTCGAGGGCGGCCAGATCGGTGGTCACCTCCCGCAGGCCGGTGGCCAGGTGACCTCCGATATGGGCGAACGCGTCGTACACGTGTCCATTGTCGCGCCCCCGGGCCGTCCCGTGCGCGGCCGGCCGGACGCCGCGAAACAGGCGGCCGGCCGATGCCGTGACGCGGACGCCGTCGCTCAGGCCGCTCCGCGGGCCAGCAGGCCGAGCAGCGCGCGGGCGGCGGGGAGCGGAGCCGTACGCGGCAGGGCCGCGTAAACGGTGCGGCGCGGCGCGAACTCGCCGAGCGACCGCAGCGCCACGTCCCCGCGTACGGCGGGCGCGGCCATGGCGGGCACCAGCGTGACCCCGAGCCCGGCGGCCACGTAGCCGAGCTTGCCGGTCCACTCCCCGATCCGGAGGTCGACCCTCGGAGCGAAGCCGGCCCGGGCGCAGGCGGCGCCGAGCATGGTCACGGTGCCGGGAGGGGCGCCCTCGATCCAGCTCTCGTCGCGCAGGTCGCGCAGGTCCACCCGGTCTTTCCCGGCCTGCGGGTGGTCGGCGGGGAGGGCGACGAGCAGCTCGTCCTCCATCAGGCGGGTGACCTCGACCTCGGGACCCGCGCCCAGCCCGGAGGGGTAGTCGCTCACGACCGCGATGTCGATCTCCGCGCGGCCGAGCCCGTCCATGAGCGCGGTGCTCAGGCCCTCCACCATGCTGACCGACACCTCCGGGCGGGAGGCCCGCAGCTCGCGCAGAGCGGCGGGGACCAGCACGGCGTTGGCCGTGGCGAACGCGCCGACCCGCAGCCGCCCGCCGCTGCCCTTGTGGATGGCGGCGAGCTCCTCCCCCGCCCGGCCGAGCCGCTCCAGCACCTCGCGGGCGTAACGGTGGAGCGTGCGGCCCGCGGGCGTCAGCCGCACGCCTCGCGGCAGCCGTGCGAACAGCGGGCCGCCCGCCTGGGCCTCCAGGGACGCGATGCGCCGGGACACGGCCGACTGGGTGTAGTTGAGCTGTATCGCGGCGGCCGTGAACGATCCCGTACGGGCCACGACGTCGAGCAGCACAAGCGCGTCGGTGTCGAACATGCTCCGATCCATGAGGGAGGGGAATGGTCGCCATGCAATCTAGTCGCTGGTGGAATGGTTTTTTCCTCCAATAGTGTCCAGGACATGATTGCTTTTCTTGGTTTGGGGCGTATGGGTGTCCCGATGGCCGGCCGCCTCGTCGCGGCCGGTCACAAGGTGACCGTGTGGAACCGTACGCCACGGGACGTGCCGGGCGCCGAGGCGGCCCCCTCCGCCGCAGAGGCCGCCACCGGAGCGGACATCGTGATCACCATGCTGAGCGATCCGGACGCGGTGTCCGAGGTCGTGCGGGCGGCGCTGCCGGGGCTGCGGCCGGGGTCGGTGCTGGTGGAGATGTCCACGATCGGGCCCGACGCGGTGCGGAGCCTGAGCGGCCTGCTGCCCGAGGGCGTGGGCCTGGTCGACGCCCCCGTGCTCGGCAGCGTGGGCCCGGCCGCCGAGGGAACGCTGGTCGTGCTCGCCGGGGGCCGCCCGGCGGACCTCGCCCGGGTGTCGGACGTGCTGCGCGTCTTCGGGACGGTCCACGAGGCGGGCGGGCCGGGATCGGGCGCCGCGACCAAGCTCGCCGTGATGAGCGCGCTGGTGACCGCCCAGGTGGGGCTGGCGGAGACGATGGCCTACGCGGACGAGCTCGGAGTCGGCCGCACCGCGCTCCTCGACGTCCTCGGGGCGACGCCGCTGGCGGGGCTCGCGGAGCGGCTGCGGCCGGTGGCCGAGTCGGGCCCGTTCGAGACGAGGTACGCCCTCGGCCTGGCCGCCAAGGACCTGCGGCTGGCCACCGAGGGGCCGGGGATGCACCAGACGGTGACCGCCGCCGCCCGTGACCTGCTCGCGGGGGCGGTCGCGGCCGGGCTGGCGGGGCACGACCTCACCGCGGTCGTCCCGTTCGCGGCCTCCCGGGCGGCGGAAGCCCCCGGCGGTTCCGGCACATCAGGACGTTCCTGACCGACATGGAGGCATCGGCCCGAAGAACTCGGTCCGGGAGACCCAGCCCAGGAGACGACCCAGCCCAGGAGACTCAGTCCAGCGGGCCGACGGCGGACTCGGCGGCGGCGACCACGGCGCCGCTCTCCACGAGCCGGACGACGGCCTCGATCTCCGGCGCGAGGAAGCGGTCCTGCCCCGGCCCCGCGACAGACTCGCGCAGCGCCGCCACGACCGCGCCGGTGCCCGGCGCGGGCACGTGCGGCGCGCGTAGGTCGAGCGCCCTGGCGGCGGTCAGCAGTTCGATCGCCAGCACCCGGGTGAGGCCGTCGACGGCGCGGCGCAGCTTGCGGCCCGCCGACCAGCCCATCGAGACGTGGTCCTCCTGCATCGCGGAGCTCGGGATCGAGTCCACACTGGCCGGCACCGCCAGCCGCTTGAGCTCGGACACGATCGCCGCCTGGGTGTACTGCGCGATCATGTGCCCGGAGTCCACGCCCGGGTCGTCGGCGAGGAACGCCGGGAGGCCGTGGCTGCGGGCCACGTCCAGCATGCGGTCGGTGCGCCGCTCGGCGATCGACGCGAGGTCGGCCACCGCGATGGCCAGGAAGTCCAGGACGTACGCCACCGGGGCGCCGTGGAAGTTGCCGTTCGACTCCACACGCCCGTCGGCGAGCACGACGGGGTTGTCGATGGCGCTGGCGATCTCGCGGGCCGCGACGGCCGACGCGTGCGCGAGGGTGTCCCTGGCGGCGCCGGCGACCTGGGGGGCGCAGCGCAGCGAGTAGGCGTCCTGCACCCGGGTGCAGGAGCCGTCGCGGTGGGAGGCCATCACGCCCGAGTCCGCGAGCAGCGTCCGCATGTTGGCCGCCGCGAGGGCCTGGCCGGGATGGGGCCGCAGCGCCTGCAGGTCGGCCGCGAACACGTAGTCGGTGCCGAGCAGCGCCTCCACGCTCATCGCGGCGCTGATGTCGGCGGTGGTGAGGAGCCGCGACAGGTCGTGCAGCGCGAGCACCAGCATGCCGAGCATGCCGTCGGTGCCGTTGATCAGCGCGAGCCCCTCCTTGGCGGCCAGCTCGACGGGCTCGACGCCGTGCTCCTTGAGCGCCTCCGCGGCGGGCCGCAGGCGTCCCTCGGCGTCCCGCACGACGCCCTCGCCCATGATCGTCAGGGCGACGTGGGAGAGCGGGGCGAGGTCGCCCGAGCAGCCGAGGCTGCCGTACTCGTGGACGACCGGGGTGAGCCGGGCGTTCAGCAGGGACTCCAGCACCCGGGCCGTGGCCGGGCGTACGCCGGTGTGGCCGGTGGCGAGCGTACGCAGCCGCAGCAGCATCATCGCCCGCACGACCTCGGTCTCCACCTCGGGCCCGGAACCGGCCGCGTGGGAGCGGATGAGGCTGCGCTGGAGCTGGGCGCGCAGCGAGGGGTCGATGTGGCGGGTGGCGAGGGCGCCGAAACCGGTGGAGACGCCGTAGGCCGGGGTGTCGGACTCCGCGAGCTCCTCAACCCGCCCGCGCGACGCGGACATCTCGGCGATCGCGTCGTCGGTCAGGCGGACCTGGGCGCCGTACCTGGCGACCCGGACCACGTCGTCGAAGGCGAGCGGTCCCGGGCCGACGGCCACGACCTCGTTGTCGCGCATGTCCCACTCTTTCACGTCGTGCCGCTCGCGCCCTCTGCGCGTAGCGAGTAACCAGCGTATCTCAGCTTAGGTCCTTACATCCGAAGATCCTCTCCAGTCCCTCCCGCCCCGCGCCGGTCAGCCGCAGGGCGCGCGGCACGGTGCCCCGGACCAGCCATTCCCGCGCCAGGAGCCGGTCCAGCACCGCGGCGCCGAGCGCCCCGCCCAGGTGCGGGCGGCGCTCCAGCCAGTCGAGGCAGTCGGGGGCGAACCTGCGGCGGGCGCGGCGCACCCGCTCCACATCCACGCCAAGCTCCGCCAGCGCGTCCGCGCCGCTCGCGGTCAGCAGGCAGCCGCCGTCCGCCTCGATCAGACGCCCCTCGCGCACCAGCGCGTCGTACAGTTCGACCCCGACGCGGCCGGCCAGGTGGTCGTAGCAGCTGCGCGCCTCACGCAGCAGCCGGGCCTGCCGCGACTGCCGCAGGGACCGTACGGCGACGCGCCCGCTGATCCGGGCCAGCACCTCCAGGGTGCGGGCGACGTCGGGACCGGCGAGGCGGTAGTAGCGATGCCGCCCCTGCTTGACCACGGTCACCAGGCCGCCGTCGAGGAGCCGGGCCAGGTGCGAACTCGCGGTGGGGGCGCTCACACCGGCGATCGCTGCCAGCTCCCCCGCCGCCAGCGCCCTGCCGTCGAGCAGCGCGGTGAGCATGGCGGCCCGGGCGGCGTCCGCGATCAGGGCCGCGACGGGGGCGATGTCGGCGTCCCCCTCGGCCTCGGCTACTCCCAGGACCTCAGCGGTCCCCGGGATCTCGGCGTTCCGCGCGGTCTCGGCAGCGCCGGGCTTCAGCGCGGTCCCGGCGGCGGCGCGTGTGCGGTCATGTGTCACGGACATGCTTCGACGCTAACGCGGGGACGGTTCGACGGGGCTCGAAGCATCGGCCCGAACTCGCGGCCTGAGCAGGGGGAACGCGGTTGATTTGGGGAGTCGGCGGGAGATTCGATAAAGTCTTCCCCGTGAGCCCGGCCGGACAGAGCCGGGGACGCGGAAGTGGCTCAGTGGTAGAGCATCACCTTGCCAAGGTGAGGGTCGCGGGTTCGAATCCCGTCTTCCGCTCGGATCTGAACACTGTGCAGCTTGTCACGGTGGAGTGGCCGAGAGGCGAGGCAGCGGCCTGCAAAGCCGCGTACACGGGTTCAAATCCCGTCTCCACCTCTTGGTTCGTCCAAGGGCGATTAGCTCAGCGGGAGAGCGCTTCCCTGACACGGAAGAGGTCACTGGTTCAATCCCAGTATCGCCCACCACCACGCAGCATCCGAAGGCCGGACCCGAGATCGCGGGACCGGCCTTCTTCGCGCTGCGGCCATCCCTCGCAGGCAGACCATGGCCCCGTTCACTTGGCAGGGTGCACGGTTCTCTTGGCAGGGTGCACGGCAGGGCGCGGCCGAGAACCGGACGGCGCCCGGCGAAGGCGGCGGATTCTGTCGGGGGCGTCTGTGAGGATGCGGGCATGCGCATCCGCATCGAGGCAACTGATCTGCCCGGCCGCACCTGCCCGCCGGGCGACGGGTTTCCGGGATACTCGGGCATTCACGTGGGCGTGCAGCGGCGGGACCGCCCCGGCGAGATCCTCGATCTCCAGCCCGGTGACGCCGCGACCGCGCAGTGGACGCTCGACTGCACGGTGACCACGACCGCCGAGGGCGCGGCGGACATCCGCGGCCCGTACGTCCAGGGCAGGCCGGGCGGCCGGTTCGTCTACCTGTGCTGGGGCACGCTCGACGCGGCCGGCGGCTTCACGATGTTCCGCCGGGCCAAGCTCATGCTCGACCGGCTCGAACCGGATCTCATCGAGGCCGCGATCGGCTCCGGCACGCTGGTCGGGCGGCTCGGGCTCACCGACGCGCAGGGGCGTCCCCTGTGCGCGGCCGTCCGGCCGCCCGTCATCGCCTGGTCGCCCGCGCCATAGCGAGGCAGGCACGCCGATCCTACGAGGGCGTCCTCGCGCCGCCGCCGGGGATCGGCGGGTGGCGAGCCGATCAGTCGGCGCGGGCGGAGAGCTCTTCGAAGATCTCCAGCGCGGCCTGCCGGACGTCGTCGGGCGAGATGCCGTTCAGAGTGCTGCGGGCCTGGGCGGCGTCGCGGGTGGTGGCGAAGGTGATCGCGACGGACTTGGCGGCGGCGTGGCGCAGAGATCCGGTGGGCGCGCTGTCGGCCAGTGCCTCCGCGCTCGCGGCCAGGTCGAGGTTGTCTTTGCCGAATTGAGTGGTCAAAGCGTTCTCCTGGGATGATGGCGGCTTGGCCCATTATCCGTGATGGTCCCCGTGTATGGGGCGCGACCCCGCGTTGTTCGCGTGTCCGCGTCCTGTTTCACCGTTCAGTCCCCCGATGGGCGTCCGGCGAGCCGGGTCCGTACGACGAGATCGTGCAGGGCGTCGTGGGCCGAGGGGGCGTCCGGCAGCGCGGAGGCGTCCCGGGCCTCCTCCAGGCGGGCGGTGAGCGCGTCGAGGTCGGCCGCGAGCCGTTCCGCGCCGGGCGCGCCGTCCGGCATCCCGCCGTGCTCGGCCGCCCGCTTGGCCTCCACCAGGCCGGGCAGGTACGGCGGCCCGCCGTCGAGGAGCAGCGTGAGATCGGCGACGAGCTCGCCCGTACGCATGAGATGGACGCCCGTCAGCAGCACCCGGAACGCGTAGAGCAGCGGCTTCAGCTCCCCCGTACGGTCGAACAGCCGCCGCTGGGTGCGCGCGAACCCGAGGTAGTGGTGGGCGTGGTGCCGGGTGAGGCAGCCCCGCGCGAGGGCGCGCATCTCCTCGTGCAGCGGGGAGGTGGTCACGACCAGTGGCGACAGGAGCTGCTCCAGCACATAGCCGTTGCGGCCCAGCAGCAGCCGGCAGAACTTGGCGAGGTCGTGGGTCACGAGGTCGACCTCCACGCCCTCGCGGATCCACGAGCGGGTCACGGTCTCCTCGCCCGTGCGCAGGCCGACGACCTCCTCGGCCGGCAGCACGTGCACGCCCCGCAGGTCCACGTCCGAGTCCACGGAGGGGAACCCGTACAGATGCGCGCCGCTCACGGTGGCGAACGCGAGCGGGTGCCGCTCACCCGCGGCCACCTCGGGTAGCCAGGACGGCAGGACGGCGGTCACGGCCTCTCTCCTTCGATCACGGTCATGGAACCGGCCTCCGCGACGCCAGGAGTCGTCTGCGCGACGCCGGGAGTCACAGGGCGCACCTCCCCGCACGTCGGTCAGGAACTCCTCGACGGCCGCCCGGTCGGGGCGTGCGGGCAGCGCGCTTCCGGCCGGTTCCTCCAGCTCGGCGAGCAGCCGCGCACGCCACGCCAGCACCTCGGGCCAGGGCGTCTCCCCCCGCCGTACGGCGAGCAGCCGGTCGCGGTGGGCGCCCACCTCGATCAGCGGCTCCCCGTGCCGGGCCAGATGGACGGCGCCCAGCAGCAGCCGGATCATGTGCATCGCCATCTTCCACCGCCTGCCGTCGCCGCCCGGCAAGGGCGGGTCATGCGGCCCGAGACGGCGGAACTGCCGTTCGGCCGATCCCGCGAACGCCCGCTGCGCCTTCGCCGACAGGAACGCGGGGCGCAGCGCCAGCAGCCGCTCGCCCACCGGGGTGACCAGCTCCACCAGCGGCGACCACAGGCACTCCAGCACGGTCGGGTTGCCCTCCAGCGCGAGCACGCAGAACCGCTCGACCTCCCACGAGAACTGCTCGGGCAGCGGCCCCTCCATATGGTCGGGCGGCTTGTCGAGCCGCCAGAACATCGGGGTGGGCGTCACGAACACGCCCCGCCGGTCGACGTCCGACTCCTCGGTGTCCAGCCCGTACGCGCGCGAGCCGATGACGACCGACAGGACGGTGCCACCGGGGACGGTGCGGGTCATATCGCCTTTCACGAAGGTAGGCTCCCGGTCCGAGACGCGGAAAGGTAGCGATTTAATGGCCGACTTTGGACATGAGCTGTGGTTCGGGGCGTTCCTCACGCCCGACGCGGCGGGGCATCACCGGATCGTCCGGCAGGCCGTGCTGGCCGACGATATCGGGCTCGACATCGTCGGCATCCAGGACCACCCCTATCAGCCCGCGTTCCTCGACACCTGGACGCTGCTGTCCACGCTCGCGGGGCGCACCGAGCGGGTGCGGCTGTTCCCCGACGTGGTGAACCTGCCGCTGCGCCCGCCGGCGGTGCTCGCCAGGGCCGCCGCGTCGCTCGACATCCTGAGCGGAGGCCGGGTCGAGCTGGGCCTCGGCTCCGGGGCGTTCTGGGACGGCATCGCCGCCATGGGCGGCCCCCGCCGCAGCCCCGGCGAGGCCGTGGACGCGCTGGAGGAGGCCATCACGGTCCTGCGCGCGCTGTGGACGCCGGGCGACGAGGGCGTACGGCTCGACGGCGGACACTACCGGCTGGAGGGCGCACGGCCGGGGCCGTTCCCCCCACATCCGATCGGGCTGTGGCTCGGCGCGTACAAGCGGCGCATGCTTGAGCTGACCGGGCGTCTCGGCGACGGGTGGGTGCCCTCGGCCGGGTACGCCGCGCCCGGCGAGCTGGGCGCGATGAGCGAGATCGTGGACGCCGCGGCCGAGCGGGCCGGGCGCGACCCCGGCGAGATCCGCCGCGTCTACAACATCGCGGGCCGGTTCTCCGGCGCCGCTGGCGGTGGGTTCCTGGACGGGCCGCCGACCGTGTGGGCCGAGCAGCTCGCCGAGCTCGCGCTCGGCCACGGAATGAGCGTGTTCGTGCTGGCCGTGGACGACGACAGGGACCTCAAGGTCTTCGCCGAGGAGGTCGCCCCCGCCGTACGCGAGGCCGTGGCGCGGGAGCGCGCCCGGAAGCGGCGGCCGGACGCCGAGGGCCCGATCGGGATCGCGGAGGCACCCCAGACGGAGGCACCCCAGGCGAACAGGGCGCAGGCGGGGGCGGTGCTCGACGAGGCCACCCGGCCGCGGCTGCCCAAGCGCGACATCTCCGCGCTCCCGCCGCGCCGGCAGGCGAACGGCCAGCGGCTCGTGCTCATCCACGACCACCTGCGGCGAGAGCTGACCCAGATCAGGGACGCCCTGGAGCAGGTCGCCGCGGGACGCTCCGATGCCGCCGCGCTCCGCTCCATGATCAACGAGCTCACCATGCGACAGAACTACTGGACACTCGGCACGTTCTGCGCGTCGTACTGCCGTCTGCTGACCACTCACCACACGATCGAGGACGAGCACATGTTCCCGATGCTGGCCGCGGCGCAGAAGTCGCTGGCGCCGGTCGTGGCCCGCCTTGAGGAGGAGCACGAGGTCATCGCCGGGGTGCTGACCCAGTTGGACGCCGCCCTCGTCGCGATGATCGAGGACCCCGACCGGCTCGACGGCGTACGCGACCAGGTGGAGCTGCTGTCCGACGTGTTGCTGTCGCACCTGCGCTACGAGGAAGAGGAGCTCGTGGAGCCCATCGCCCGCCTCAACCTCGACATCTGACGGGCGCCCACCCCGCCGTGGCCGACTTCGGCCGTGCTCGAAGCTGCCACGGCCCCCCGACCAGGGGCCCCCGACCAGGGGGCGGCGCGGCCGGCGTGCGGCGCGGCAGGCGTGCGGCGTGATCCAGGCGTGGTTCAGGCGGCCTTGACCAGCAGCCGGCGCGGCCGGTGGATCAAGCCGTCGTCGGTCCACCGCACGCCCGAAAGATCCTCCTGCGGGCGCAGCCCCGGCAGCCGCGTGACCAGGGCGCGGACCGCTTCCTGCAGCTCCATCCTGGCCAGGTTCGCCCCCAGGCAATAGTGGGGGCCGTGGCCGAACGCCAGGTGCGGATCGGGCGTGGAGCCCGCGAATCTCCGGATGTCGAAACGCCACGGATCGTCGAAGACCGAGGGATCGTGGTTGGCCGCCGCCGGGTTGGGCAGCACGACGCTCCCCGCCGGCACGGTGCCGCCGGACAGCTCGACGTCCTCCGTCACGAGCCGCAGCAGACCGTTTCCGCCCGGACCCTCGTGCCGCAGGATCTCCTCCACCGCGGCCTCCAGCAGCTCGGGGCGCGCGGCCAGCTCCGCGTACTGCCGAGGATGACACAACAGGCGGAACACGCCTCGGATGATCATCGAGGCGGTCGTCTCGTGCCCCGCCATGATCAGTGTGAAGACCATGTGGGTCAGCTCGTCCTCGCTCAGCGCGTCCTCTCCGTCGCGCGCCGAGACGAGCAGGTCGATGAGGTCGTCGCCCGGCCTGGTCCGGTGCTCCGCGATCAGGTCCCGCGCGTACGCCATGAACGCGGTGAACCCCTCGGCCCTGGCTTCCGTGCTCGCCTCGGAGGTGGACAGGAACATCTCCGTCCAGCCGCGGAACTGCTCGAACCGGTCCATCGGCACGCCGAGCACCTCGCAGATCACCCGGGCGGGCAGCGGCAGCGCGAAGTCGGCGACCACATCGAACTCCTCCCCCGCCGCGTCGAGCAGCTCCGCGGCGATGGCCGCAGCGCGGGGCCGCCAGCGCTCGATCTGCCGGGGAGTGAACGTGCTCTGCATGATGCGCCGATAGCGGGTGTGCTCGGGCGCATCCTGGTTGATCAGAGCCGCCGGGTCGTCCTCCAGGCTCGTGCCGCCGACCATCCTGGGCAGGTTCGCCGCCCGCAGATTGCGGCTGCTCGCCGGGGACGTGAGCACGGTCCGGACGTCCTCATACCTGACGATCATCGGAACCCGGTCCCCGCTCGGCATCGTGACCCGCTCCATGGGGCCTTCCGCGCATCTGCGGGCGAGATCGGGCGAGGGGGTTCCGAGAGGGCCGGGCGGAAGATCGGGCCAGGGCCATGTGGTGCCGGACTGCTCTGTCATCGTCGCCTCCGGGCGATGCCTGTCCTCCACGCTGCCTGGAACGTACGTAGCGGTCACCGGCCGGTCAATGTCCCCCCGCGGCGACACTCCCGTTGAACCGGCGGCGACGGCGTGTTCACGGAGAGGCGTGTTTCGCACCAAAGGGCGACGCGATTCTGGGATGATCTCGAGGAAAACCATCGGACGTCGAGAGACCGTGACTGATGCCCCCCATTGACCAAATCACCGCCTTCGTGTCGGCCAATCCGGTCGAAACGATCATCATCAGCGTCATCTCCTTGGTCTTACTGGTCCTTGCCTTCTTCGCCCTGCGCGCCCTGATCCGCCTGTTCCGCCGCTGGGCGGCCGGCCGGCCCACCGAGGACGTTCTCACCATCGTCGCCGCCAGCATCGCCACGGGCGTCTCCGCCCAGGGCATGTGGCGCTTCTCCGGCGACGTCCTCGGGTTCGACGGGCCGCTGCGGCTCCTGCTGTTCGCCTTCATCGAGGTCGCCGTCATCACCAGCGCCGTACGGGCGCGCCGCAACATGCGGGAGAACTACTCGGCCGGCATCGACGGCCTGGCCGTGTGGGTGCTGACGTCCCTGTCGGCCGTCCTGTCGAGCATGGACGCCCGCAGCGTCGCCGAGGCCGTCTTCCGTCTCGCCGCCCCGCTCGTGGCCGCCTGGCTGTGGGAGCGCGGCATGGCCATCGAACGGGTCCGCATCACCGGCCGGGGCCGCATCAACTGGCGGCTCACCCCGGAGCGCGTGCTGGTCCGGATCGGACTGGCCGAGGCGAGCGACCGTACGGCGAGCGAGGTGGACGCCCACCGCAGGCTGACCAGGGTGGCGCTGGCCGCCAAGCGGGTCCGAGCGCTGCGCGAGGCCGGAGCGTCCGACCGCAAGCTGCGCGTCGCGATGGCCAAGCTCGACAAGGCGATGGACCAGGCCGTGGAATACACCGGCCTGGCCGTGGACGAGAAGCGGCAGGAAGCCCTGCTGTCCCAGATCGGCGCGCTCTACAACACCTCCGCGCTGATCGACCTCGCTCCGCCGGTCCCCTGGGCGCCCGAGCCCGAGCCGCCCGCTCCCCCGGCGCTGCCCGCTCCCACCGCCCCCACCATCGCCGAGCTGATCGACGACGAGGAAGAGGACATCCCGGCCGAGCCGGCGCCGCCCGTCGACACCGCCCAGCGCGCGGCCCAGCTCCGGGCCGCCCGGCAGTACTGGGACCAGCAGATCGCCCGCAAGTACGTCCCCCGGGCCGCCGACATCGCCCAGGAGGTGGGCATCCCGCTCATGGTGGCGAAGGAGTGGCGGGCGCTGTGGAAGCTCGAACCCCAGGCGTACGCGCTGATCGAGGCGGCGTTCCGGGAGCACGGGATCGTCGACACCGGCACGTTCCCGGCCATAGAGGTGCCCGAGCGCGCACGCGTGCTCGTCGTGAACGGCTCCGCCCCAGGATCGGCGGCGCACGACTCCTGACGCGGAAAGCCACACGACTCCTGTGACGCGCGAAGCCACGCGCGACTCCTGACGAGGGAAGCCGCGCACGACTCCAGGCGGAGAGAGCCACACGCGGCTCCTCACGAGGGAGGCCACAGGCGGCTTCCGGCGAAGGAAGCCGCGCACGGCTCCTGAGGGGGAGCGCCGCGGGGCTACCGACATAAACGGGGCGGCGGGACCGGACGAGCCGGTCCCGCCGCCCTGTCGTTTTCAGGCCCCGCCTCGGTTTTTCCGTCCTCCGCTCGTCACTTCCCGCCCTCGCCCTGTCACTTCCCGCCCTCGCCCTGTCACTTCCCGCCCTCGCCCTGTCGCTTCCCGGTCCCCGCTCCGTCGTCCTCACCGGCCCCGCTCCGTCGTTGTCACCGGCCCCGGCCTCGGCTGCCGGGCTCCGCTACCGCGTCCGCACCGCCCGCCGCGGCGGGTACCCGGGTCGCTCGATGCCGCGCCACAAGCCCGGGCAAAGGTTGCGACCAGAGTTCTCCGCGCCGGTGCGACCCCTCGTCCGGGCCGGGGAGTGGACGAGGAGAGGCGAGACGATCGGCCTGCCTGCGACCGCCCGCGTTCCGGCAACCCGCTGGGGAGCAGCATGTCCTCGATGCCAGGAGGTCTGGTGCGTGCGGCGGTCGCCTGGGCCGCACGGTGGGTGATCGGTGCCGTGGGAGGCCCGGCCCGCTTCCGGATCATCGCCGTCCTCGCCGGCGTGCTCGCGCTCGACGCGGCGGACAAGGGAACCGTGGGGGCGGTCGCGCCGGAGCTCAAGGAGAGCCTCGGCATCAGCAACACCGAGCTCGGCTCCTTGACCGCGGTGTCGTCGGCCTCGGCCGCCTTGGCCGTCATACCCGTGGGCGTACTGGCCGATCGGGTGCGCAGGGTCAGGCTCCTGGCCGCCAGCATCGTGCTGTGGGTGCTGGCGATGCTCGCCGGGGGCCTGGCGGATTCGTACCAGTGGCTCCTGCTGTCGCGGCTGGCGCTGGGCGCGGTGTCGGCCACGGCCGGTCCCACGCTCAGCTCCCTCATCGGCGACTTCTTCCCACCGGGTGAACGGGCCCGTGTCTACGGGTTCATCCTCAGCGGGGAGATGCTCGGCGTCGGATTCGGCCTGCTGGTGGGCGGCAATCTGGCCAACCTGCTGTCGTGGCGTGCCGCGTTCTTCGTGCTCGCGGTGTTCGGGATGCTCCTCACGATCGTGATCGCGCGCAAGCTGCCCGAGCCGGCGCGCGGCGGCCAGGGACGGCCGCGTCCGGCGGGGCAGCGTCTGGACTCAGGGCAAGGTCCGGGCTCAGGGGAAGGTCCGGGCTCAGGGGAAGGTCCGGCCGCAGGGGAAGGTCCGGCCGCAGGGTGGGACGAGACGGCGCCGAGCCGCGGCGACGCGGTGCACTTCGCCCTGCGGGGCCGCGGCATCGAGCCCGATTTCGCGCTGATCCTGCGGCGCGACCCCGCGCGGATGTCGATGTGGGAGGCGGCGCTCTACGTCCTGCGGATACGCACGAACGTCGTGTTGATCATCGCGTCCGCGGTCGGATACTTCTTCTTCGCCGGCCTGCGCAGCTTCGGCGTGCTCTTCCTCGACCGGCAGTACGGCCTCGCCGCGGCGGCGGTCACGGGACCGGCGCTGCTCGTCGGTCTCGGCGCCCTGGCGGGCGTCCTGAGCGGCGGGCGGGTCGCCGACCACCTGATCCGGCGTGGTCGCCTCGACGCGCGCATGACCGTCCCCGCGGTCGCCTACCTGACCACCGCCGTGTTCTTCGTCCCGGCTCTGCTGACGACGTCGACCGCGACGGCGTTGCCGTTCTTCCTCGTCGCCGCCGGATGTCTCGCCGCCGCCAATCCCCCGCTGGACGCCGCGCGCCTCGACGTCGTCCACTTCCGGCTCTGGGGGCGCGCGGAGAGCATCCGTACGTTCCTCCGGATGGGCGCGGAGGCGGTCGCCCCCGTGACCTTCGGATTCCTGGCCGATCTCCTCGGATCGGACGGCCCCAGGAGCGCGCAGGGCCTGCAGTACACCTTCCTGATCATGCTCGGGCCCCTGGTGGCGAACGCGGTCATCCTGCTCCACGGCAGGCACTCCTATCCTCGCGACGTCGCCACGGCGACCGCCTCCGAGAGGCCGCGCGTACGGTGACCCGTCCAGCCAGGAGCGCCCGCTCCCGGCCCGAGAACGAGGGGCGGGGTGCTTTTCCGGCATAGCGGGGCAAGGACACTCCTACTTTCCCGTGACATCGCGGGCGCGGGGGCGGACGTCCTCTCCTGCGGCGGCCACATGGTCACGCGTTGGGAGGAGCTCATGGAGATCTCGGGGGACGGCGCGGGGAACCGCGTGGCCCGGCTCGCGGGTGGGCGCGACCAGGTGGGGCGGGCGCGCAGGCTCGTGTCCGCCGCACTCGGACGCGGCCATCCGCGGCACGACGACTGCGTGCTGCTGACCAGCGAGATCGCGACGAACGCGGTCGTCCACTCCCGATCAGGAGACGGCGGCACCTTCACCGTCACCGTCTCGTGCCTGCCCGACCGGGTGCGGATCTGCGTGGAGGACGACGGGTCGGCCGCGCCGCCGTGCGCCGGGCATCCGCTCCCCAACGGATCGAGCCAGGGCGGCCGGGGCCTGCCGCTGCTGGACCTGCTGGCCGACCGGTGGGGGCTGGTCCGCGAGGCCGGGCGCAACGAGGTGTGGTTCGAGGTCTGGTCCGACGGCGAGCGGCACGCCGCCGCACTCACCCGCCGCCGGCCGGCCGCGCGGGTGCGACCGGCCGTCGCGGCGCGCGGCGCGACCTCCGGCTGAAACAGGCCCTCCCCACCGCTTCCCGGTCGGTCATGGGCGTGGACAGGCGGGAAGCCGCGGCGCGGGGCGACTCCCGGGTGGAACAGGTCCTCCGCACCGTCCCGGTCGGCCCTGGGTGCCCGGCTGAACCGTCCTCCCAGCTCACGAGCGCTTCCCGGTCGCGGCCCTGGTTCGCCGGGCGGGGAGCCGCGCGCTCAGATCGGTGGCCGTGACACGGCATTGGCGCCCGTTTCGGTGGTACTACACCGACGTCGGGTGATTTTTCCGGGCAAGGAAGGGGCAATACCAACCTATTTAATCGGGAAAGTAGGAGGACTCCCATGGCCCTGCCCGACTTCCTGGTCATCGGGGTGCCGAAGGCCGGCACCACGGCCCTGCACGCGGCGCTGGCACGCCATCCCCGGCTCTTCATGTCTTCCGTCAAGGAGCCGAAGTTCTTCCTCACCGACGGTCCGCCCCCGCTGAAAGGCGGGCCGGGGGACGCGGAGACCTACCGCGAGCACGTATGGCGGCGCACCGACTACGAGGCGCTGTTCGCGGACGCGCCGCCGGGGGCGCTGCGCGGCGAGTCCACCCCCTTCTACCTCTACGACCGCGCTGCCCAGCGGCGGATCAAGGAGACGATCCCGGACGCGAAACTCATCGTCTCGCTGCGCGACCCGGTGGAGCGCGCCCACTCGAACTGGACCCACCTGTGGTCGGCCGGGCTGGAGCCGATCGGCGACGTCATCGAGGCGTGCGCGGCCGAGAAGCGGCGGATCGCCGACGGCTGGTCGCCGTTCTGGCACTACGTCGGCCTCGGCCGGTACGGCGAGCAGCTCGCGCACCTGTTCACGCTGTTCCCCCGGGAGCAGGTGCTGGTCTTCCGCTATCGGGATCTGGTGGACCGCCCCGCCGCCACCCTCGATCGCATCTGCGCGTTCCTCGGGGTGGAGCAGGGGCTGGTCGGCGAGGTGCCCAGGGAGAACGTCACGGCCCATCCGCGGCACAGCCGCAGGCACCGCATCCTGGCCCGGCTCGCCCGGCTCGGCGACCCGGTGCTGGGCCAGCGGCTCACCACGCCGCTGGAGCGGGTGCTGCAGCGCGACGGCCAGCCCCGGCGGCCGCTCACCTGGGCGCAGCGCCAGGAGCTGCTCGCCTACTTCGCCGCCGACATCGCGCTGCTGCGCGACGTGCTCGGCCGCGACTCCGGCGACGACTTCGGCGACTGGCTGCGCCCCCGTGAGCGGTCGGGCGGCCTCGTCGGAGCCCGGCCGTCCGGCCAGCGGCAGGCCCGCAACGGCCGCGCCAGGAGCGTCTCCGACCCGGCCGGCCGGCGGCAGGGCATGAACGGCCCGCCCGGAGGCGATCCCACGGGGGCGTGACCCCGGGACTCGGCCGCCGTCACCCCCGTGCCCGCTCCCGCCTCAGCTGTCCACGGCGGTGCCGCCCGCGGGCGTCGCAACCGCCCGCCGGAGCGGTCGGCGCAGCGTGGTCGGTGCAGCGTGGTCAGCGCGGCGGGGTCGGTGCAGCGTGGTCGGTGCAGCGTGGTCAGCGCGGCGTGGTCGGTGCAGCGGGGTCAGCGGGGCGAGGCCGGTGCGGCGGGTCTCAGCGCGGCGGGACCGGTACAGCAGGGTCAGTGCAGCTCGGTGCGCAGTTCGTGGGCCCCGTCGGCGCGGGTCAGCTCGTAGTAGAGGCGGTGGCCCCCCTCCACGGGCACGATCGACAGGTAGCGCAGCCCTCCCCCGGCGTGCTCCGACTGGGCGACGGGGGCGGTTCCGGTGGCGGTGAGCGTGGACGGGCCGGGGCCGATGGCCACGCCGGTGCGCTCCTCGTAGTTCTCCTCCGCCGACGCGCGGCCGTCGTAGTAGGCGATGACGGTGCCGCCGCTGAACGTGACCGCGGTCACCCGCACACCACGCGAGTCCCACTCGCCGGGCCGCCGGTCGAGCGCGGTCCCCTGCCAGGTCCACTCGACGCCGTCGGTGCTGGTGGCGTACTCGGTCACCATCTGGTCGGCCTCGTCGGGGTCCTCCAGGGGGTGGCAGGACGCCCACAGGTGCCACACGCCGCCGTGGTGGAGGATCACGGGGTCCTTGACACCGGTCTTGAGGTCGCCGGGCAGCACCACCCGCGCGTCGGCGGGGTCGAACTCCGCCGGCCCGGCGGCCTCGATCATCTCGACCCGCCAGTGCTTGGTGCCGTACGTGGCGCAGCTCAGGTAGAGGCGCCACCTGCCCTCCGGCGTCACCACGAGCGTCGGGCGCTCCAGCGACTCGGTCTTCATCTCGTCCTTGGTGATGGTGAGGAGCTTCTCGAACCGCTCCCCGTCGGCCGAGCGGGCGATCTCAACGGCGTACCCCCGCCCGTCACCGAGCGGCCGGCGCAGCCGGTAAGCCAGATAGATCCATCCGTCCCTGGCCACGGCACTGGGCGCGCCCGCCCAGAATCCTGGCCCGTCTCCGGGCGGAGGAACCGCGACGACTGACCGTTCCGGCTTCGGTGCGAACACGTCTCTTCTCCGTACTGAGCGACGACGGTGGACGGGGCCGGCTCCCACCGGCCCTTCTTGGCTGTAGTGAATTACCAGCGGCCCGCCGCGAGGCCAAGTGTCCTCGCCATCGGACGACCATGTCTATACAAAACCCGCTTGCTTTGCGGGTTTTGTCAGGATAGGGCAGACCCGCCACTGCTCGCGCCCGCTACCTGCGGAAAAGTCAGGTGAACCCGGAACGGGAGGGCGGCGTATCTCCGGGCGTAAGGGCATGCCGACACAGTTCTGATCACTCTCAGGAGGCCCCATGCGGGCACGTATCGTCACGCTCTGCGCCGCGCCGCTCGCGCTGGCGCTGGCCGGAGCCGCACCGGCCCACCCCGCTTCGTCCCCCCACGCCTCCCGTTCCTGGCAGGGCTCCGGCCACCAGGTCCACACCGCGGCGAACCGGTCCGCGAGCACGGCACGCACCCCCGCCCGGTTCGCCAGGGTCGACCTGGTCTCCGACGTGGCGGGCCGGGCGGCGCTCACCGATCCCAAGCTGGTCAACCCCTGGGGCCTCGCGATGGGCGCCACCCTCTGGGTGTCCAACGCGGGGACCGGCACGGCGACCGTCTACACCGGAGGCGCCGGGACGGTCAGGAAGGCACCCACCACGGTGGCGATCCCCGGCGGCATCCCCACCGGCCAGGTGGCGTACACGGGCGACGCCTTCACGATCAAGGGCAAGGCCGGCACCGCGCCCGCCTCGTTCATCTTCTCCAGCCCCAGCGGCGCCATCACCGCCTGGAGCGCCAAGGCCGATCCGCACAACGCGGTCATCGCCGCGTTCACCCGCGGCGCCGACTACAAGGGCCTGGCGCTGATGACCACCGACCGGGGCACGTTCCTGCTCGCGCCGTCCTTCTCCCACGGCGCCGTCCACGTCTTCGACGACGACTTCCGGCGGGTGCGGCTGTCGCGCCGCGCGTTCCGCGATCCGTTCCTGCCCGCGCACTACTCCCCCTTCAACGTCGAGATCGCCGGGAGCTCGGTCGTCGTCGCGTACGCCAAGCGGGACCCCGCGACCGGCAGGCCGGTGGCGGGCCGGGGCAACGGGTTCGTCAGCCAGTTCACCGCGAGCGGCCGCTTCGTGCGGCGTCTCGCCTCCCGCGGCTCGCTGAACGCTCCGTGGGCGCTGACGCTCGCCCCCGCCGGGTTCGGCGCGTACGCCGGTGCGCTGCTGGTGGGCAACTTCGGCGACGGATGGATCAACGCGTACAACCCGAAGACCGGCCGCTACCTCGGCCCGCTGCGCGGGGCGGACGGCAGGGCGATCGCCGTCGAGGGGCTGTGGGACCTCGAACCCGGCACGGCGGCCAACGGCGGCGCCGACGCGGTGTGGTTCTCGGCCGGCATCTCGGGGGCGCGGCACGGCCTGCTCGGCCTGATCCGCCCGGCCACGGCCGCGGGCACCGCCTCGCCCACGCCGGCGTCCACGACCTCGGCCAGACCTGCGCCGTCACACTCCCACCCATCAGGCGGCTACGGCTACTGAGCGGCCGCTCAGCGGCTGTGAATCGGCACCGATCAACCACTGAGCGTCGCCGAGCGGCGGACCGGTCCCGGGACACGCCCACCCGCGGCCGATCCCACACCCCGGGGAGCGGTATGACTGTAGACATGGACAAGGCAGACATCGGAGTGACGGGCCTGGCGACCATGGGCCGCAACCTCGCCCGGAACTTCGCCCACCACGGTCACGTGGTCGCGGTGCACAACCGCACGGAGAGCCGTACCACCCGCTTCATGGAGGAGCACCGCGACGAGGGCGCGTTCCTGCCGGCGGGCACGATCGAGGAGTTCGTGGCCTCCCTCGAACGGCCACGCAAGGCGATCATCATGGTCAAGGCCGGGGCCCCCACCGACGCCGTGATCGAGGAGCTCGCCGCCGTCATGGAGCCGGGCGACATGATCATCGACGGCGGCAACGCCCACTACCTGGACACCCGCCGGCGGGAGGCCGCGCTGCGCGAGCGGGGCATCCACTTCGTCGGCACCGGAATCTCGGGCGGCGAGGAGGGCGCGCTCAACGGCCCGAGCATCATGCCGGGCGGCGACGCCGCGGCGTACGAGACGCTCGGCCCCCTGCTGGAGGACATCGCGGCGAAGGTCGACGGGGTGCCGTGCTGCGTGCACGTGGGCCCCGACGGCGCGGGCCACTTCGTCAAGATGGTGCACAACGGCATCGAATACGCGGACATGCAGCTCATCGCGGAGTCGTACGACCTGCTCCGGCAGGCTCTCGGGCTGAGCCCCAAGGAGCTGTCCGACGTCTTCCGCGAGTGGAACCGGGGCGACCTGGAGTCGTACCTGATCGAGATCACCGCCGAGGTGCTCGGTCACACCGACGCCGCCACGGGCAAGCCGTTCGTCGACGTCGTGCAGGACCAGGCCGAGCAGAAGGGCACCGGCCGCTGGACCGTGCAGAGCGCGCTCGACCTCGGCGTCCCGGTCACCGGAATCGCCGAGGCGGTGTTCGCCCGGGCGCTGTCGGGCCACCCCGAGCAGCGGGCCGCCGCCCGCTCCCTCACCGGCCCCTCGGGGACGGCCGGCGACTCCGGCCTCGTCGAGGACGTGCGGCGGGCGCTGTACGCCTCCAAGATCGTGGCGTACGCCCAGGGGTTCGACCAGATGGCCGCCGCGAGCGCGGAGTACGGCTGGAGCCTGAACCTGGGCGCGATGGCCACGATCTGGCGCGGCGGCTGCATCATCAGGGCCCGCTTCCTCGACCGGATCCGGGCGGCGTACGACGCGGACCCGAACCTGCCGACGCTGCTGGTGGACCCGACGTTCGCCCAGGCCCTGGAGGACGCCCAGGAGTCGTGGCGGCGGGTCGTGGCGACGGCGGCGACGATCGGGGTGCCCACGCCGGGCTTCTCCTCGGCGCTGGCCTATTACGACGGGCTGCGCCGTGACCGGCTCCCCGCCGCGCTGCTGCAGGGGCTGCGCGACTTCTTCGGCGCGCACACCTACCGGAGGGTCGACCGGGAGGGCTCCTTCCACACCGACTGGTCGGGCGACCGGGCCGAGCGGCCCGCCTGACCGGCCCGCAGAACGCGATACGGCGCACGTCCGCGCGGGGACGTGCGCCGTATCGTCATCGGCTCCGGATCAGGTCATCCGGGCCGGGTCATCCGGGCCGGGTCACTCGAAGGCGGCGGCCGCCATCGGCTCCGCCTTCTCGCCGGGGGCGGCGCCGGGAGCGCCGCTGCGCAGCGGGACGTGCTTGATGAAGGCCGCGATGATCGGGACGACCGCGGCGAACACGACCGACCACAGGAAGACCGTTCCGATCGTGTTGGCGAGCGCCTCCAGGAAGCCCGACTTGATCGTCGGCGGGAGAGCGTCGAGCACCTTGCGGTCGATCGTCCCGCCGCCGGAGCCCGCCAGTGCTGCGGCCTGCGGGCCGAGCTTGGCGCTGATCTCGTCGACCAGCCGGCTGTTGAAGATGGCGCCGAACAGCGAGATGCCGAACGAACCGCCGATCGAGCGGAAGAACGTCGAGGCGCTGCTGGCGACGCCGATGTCCTTCTGCTCGACGCTGTTCTGCGCGATCAGCATGGTCGTCTGCATCAGGAAGCCCATGCCGAGGCCGAGGACGGCGATGTAGACGCCGGTCCGCCAGGCGGGGGTGTGGACGTCCTGCGTCGACAGCAGCCACATCCCGATGGCCATGATCACGCCACCGATCACCGGGAAGCTCTTGTACTTGCCCGTCTTGGTGATCGCCCGGCCGACGAACAGCGACACGACCATCGACGAGGCCATCATCGGCAGCAGGAGCAGACCGGAGTTGGTGGCCGTCGAGCCCTGCACGATCTGCTGGAACATCGGCAGGAAGGTGATCGCGCCGAACATCGCGAAGCCGAGCAGGAAGCCGAGCAGGTTGATCAGCGTGAAGTTCCGGTTGGCGAACACGTGCAGCGGCAGAATCGGCTCGGCCGCCTTGCGCTCGATCGGGATGAACACCGCCAGCGCGACGACCGCCAGGGCGGCCAGCCCCAGAATCTGCCACGAGCCCCACGGGTAGCCGTGCTCCTGACCACCCCACGAGGTGATCAGCACGATCGCCGTGATCGCCACGGTGAGGACGGCCGCGCCGGCCCAGTCGATGCGGTGCTCGGTGCGGTGCTTGGGCAGGTGCAGCTTGAGCACCAGCCAGAGCAGCGCCACGCCGCCGAGCGGCAGGTTCACGTAGAACGCCCAGCGCCAGTTGAGGTTGTCGGTGATGAACCCGCCGACGAGAGGCCCCGCGATCATGGCCAGCGACATGATCGCCGCCATGATGCCCTGGTACTGACCCCGCTCACGGGGCGGGACCAGGTCACCGATGATGGACATCACGCCCACGATGAGCCCGCCGGCGCCGAGGCCCTGCAGCGCGCGGAAGGCGATCAGCTCGATCATGCCGTCGCCGGTGCCGCCGAACAGCGACGAGCCCGCCATGCCGCAGAGCGCGGAACCGACCAGGAAGATGATGATCGAGCTCAGGAAGATGTTCTTGCGCCCATAGAGGTCGCCGAGCTTGCCCCAGATCGGCGTGGAGACCGTGGTGCCGAGCACGTACGCGGTGGTGACCCAGGTGAAGTAGTCCAGGCCGTTGAGTTCCCCGACGATCCTCGGCATCGCCGTACCGACGATCATGTTGTCCAGCATCGCCAGCATCATCGCCAGCATCAGGCCAGGTAAAACGATCATCACTTCCCGGGACCGGCCGGGCGCGGCCGCGGTCTCCGTCGTCATGGGTGCCCCCTTTGGAGAAAATTACTTACTTGCCGACAGGCTAGTGCCCGAGGCACGGTATTGTCCTTACTTGCCGGCCGTCAAGTTAATTAGGAACCGTTGGAATGGGTGCTCAAACCGACACGCGCAGCCGCATCCAGGAGGTCGCGATCAGGCTCTTCACCGAGCAGGGGTACGAGGCGACGTCGCTCCGGGAGATAGCCGAGGCCCTCGGCGTGACCAAAGCGGCACTCTACTACCACTTCCGCACCAAGGAAGACATCGTCGCCAGCCTGATCGAAGACCGCGTCAAGGCGCTGGACGAGCTGATCGCGTGGGCGAACGGGCACCCGCGCACCCCGGAGACCCGGGGGGAGCTCATCCGCCGCTACTCGGCGCAGATGTCCGAGGGACGCCACCACGAGATCATGCAGTTCATGGACCGCAACAAGACGGCGTTGCAGGGCCACGCCCAGGTCGACCTGATGCGAGAGCGCCTGGGCGAGCTGATGCAGGCGCTGTGCGGCCCGGACGACCCGCTGCCGGTCCGGCTGCGGCGCTCGATGGCGCTGTTCGCGATGCACGCGGCCTGGTTCTTCCTCCGCGACGAATCCTCGACCGAGGAGGAGCGGACCGCTGCGGGACTGCAGGTCGCACTGGAATTGGCCGACGCCTCGGGTAGTTGATCCCTCTCTCGTGGGAAGGTGATCGACATGCTCTTCGGACAGGAACACGTCAAGCGTTACATCGAGACCGACGGCGAGGAAGGCCACGACTGGCAGGGCACCACGGTGGCCATCCTCACCACCAAGGGCCGCAAGTCGGGCCTGCCTCGCAGCACTCCTTTGATCTATCAGCCGTACGGCGACGCCTATCTGGTGGTGGCCTCCAAGGGCGGTGCGCCCGAGCACCCGCTCTGGTATCGCAACCTCCAGGCCGATCCCGAGGTGGAGTTCCAGATCAAGGGAGACAGGTTCAAGGCGCACGCCCGTACGGCGACCCCGGAGGAACGCCCGGACATGTGGCGGACGATGACCGCCGCGTGGCCCGCGTACGACGAGTACGCGACCAAGACCGACCGGGAGATCCCGATCGTCGTCATCGAACGCGTGTAGTTCGCCGGGCGGGCCGGGCGGCCGGTGGTCAGGAACCGCCGGCTCCCGGCTCGCCTCGTCGTCCGCACGCGGCGTCTCGTCGGCGGCGTGCAGATGGGTGCGCTCCCCGTCGTGGCCGAAGATGCTGAGGATCTCGACCGGCCCCTCGTGGGCGTCGACGCTGTGCGGGGTCATGCTCATCGGGGCCCCCTCCCGGCGAACCCGGTGACTCGTGCGGCCGGCGGCGGTATCTTTCCCGCGTGATCCTCAGTGACGGGGGAGGTTCCGTGAGCGACGGCCGCACCGCCGAAATCATGATCGCCGAGGCCCGCAAGGCATTCTGGGTCATGGTCGGCTTCCTGGCGCTGATCTGGGTCGTGCAGGTGGCCAACTGGGCCTCGGCCTACTCGCTCAGCTACAGCTACGGGATCAGGCCGTGGGACCTCGGGCGACTGCCCGGGATCGTGTCCGCTCCGCTCCTCCACTGGAGCTGGGAGCACATCGAGGGCAATTCCGGGCCGCTGTTCATCTTCGGGTTCCTCGCCGCCTACCGGGGCGTGCGGCGCTTCCTCGGCGTGACCGCGCTCATCGCCGTCGCCAGCGGGCTCGGCTCGTGGTTCACCGCCGACTCCTCCACGGTCGGCGCGGGCGCGAGCGGGCTGGTGTTCGGCTACTTCGGGTACGTGCTCGTACGCGGAGCCTTCGACCGGCATCTGATCGACATCGTCATCGGCCTGGTCATGGGCCTGTGCTTCGCCTACCAGTTCGCCGGCCTGCTGCCCGCCGAGGGCATCGGCTGGCAGGCCCACGTCTTCGGTTTCGCCGGCGGCATCCTCGGCGGCTACCTGTTCCGCGACCGGAAGGCCAAGCACATCGGCAAGGGCACGACCGGGAGCGCGGCCCCCGGCACGAACGCCCCTCCCGGCTCCAGGGCGGCCCTGCTCAAGGAGATCGAGGACCTCGGCCTGTGACGCGTACGGGTCAGACCTCGCACGGGTCGGGCGGGTAGAGGGGGATGGTGGCGGTGAGCGCGAACCCGCCCTCGCGGGTCGGGCCGTACGTGAGCCGCCCGCCCAGCTGGGCGACGCGCTCACGCAGGCCCGGCAGCCCGTAGCCGCCTCCGGCGTCGGCGGGCACCCGGACCGGCACCGCCCGGCCCTTGCCGCTGTTGACGACCGACACGTTCAGCACGTCGCCGTGTGCCTCGCAGACCACCTGCACGTCTGCCCCGGGCGCGTGTTTGCGCACGTTGTTGAGGCCCTCCTGGACGACGCGGTAGCAGGCGTGACCGGCCTGCCGCGACAGCGTCTCCTCCGGCACGTCGTAGTGCAGGGCGACGCGCAGGCCGGTGGCCCTGCTCTCCTCGACCAGGCGGGGTATCCCCTCGACGCTCTCCGCCGAGGGAGGCAGGTCCCTGCGCCGCAGCGCCGTGAGCAGCTCGCGCAGCTCGGTCAGCGCCCGCACGCCCTTGTCCTCGATGTTCCTGGCCAGCTTGCGGATCTCCTCCAGCTCGTCGGTGTCCTGGATGAGCCCGGCGTTCAGCACCATCACGGTCACCGCGTGCGTCACCGTGTCGTGCAGCTCACCGGCGATGCGGCGGCGTTCCTGGGCGGCGGCGCGCTCCTCGCGCGCCCGCACGCCCGCGCGCAGCTCCCGGATCATCGTGCGGTAGCGCCACACCCACGTGCCCACCAGCGCGGGCAGGAAGATCAGTGTGATCGCCCGCACCGCCAGGGCGACCGGCAGCCGGTCGGTGTAGGGGCTCGCCCAGTCGGCCAGCATGTAGACCCCGGCGAGCGCGGCGGCCACCCACGGCCATCGGCGCACCGTGTTCTGCGCCGTCATCGAGTACGCCGCCAGCATCAGCGGGATGGTCTCGCCCGCGAGCAGGGCGCAGGCGACCGTGGCCCCGATCATCGGCCAGGCCACGCTGCGCCGCACCAGCATGGACAGGGCCGCCGCGCACACGGCGGCGACCTGCGCCCACCACGGCACGGCGAGGAACGGCAGGTCCGGGAAGGAGTGGCCGAACAACACCGGCGGCAGCCCGAAGGCGAGCACCGCGACGGCGAGCAGCACGTCAGCCGCCGCCTCCCGGCGCTCGGCGAGCCCGGCCCACTTCTCCCCCATACCGCTAGTTTGTGGGTTTGACCTGCGGCTTCGTGCAGCGCCACACCCCTTTGACGTAGCTGTGCCACACCTTGCCGTACGCCGGGCCGGTCGAAACAGTCATGCGTCTTGGGCAGGATAAGAGCGTGAGCGACAGCATGAGCCTCCTCCGCCGTCTTCCGTCCGGCCCAGAAGCCGGAGCCGACCCGGACGCGCTGTTCGACGCGTTCGCGTCCTGGAACGCCGATCGGGGGCTCACGCTCTACCCGGCACAGGAGGAGGCGCTGATCGAGGTCGTCTCCGGCAACAACGTGATCGTGTCCACGCCCACGGGCTCGGGCAAGAGCCTGATCGCGGCAGGGGCGCACTTCGCGGCGCTGGCCCGCGACGAGATCAGCTTCTACACCGCGCCGATCAAGGCGCTGGTGTCGGAGAAGTTCTTCGACCTGTGCGCGCTGTTCGGCACCGAGAACGTCGGCATGATGACCGGCGACGCCACCGTGAACGCCGACGCGCCCGTCATCTGCTGCACCGCCGAGATCCTCGCCCAGATCGCGCTGCGCGACGGAGCGGACGCCGACGTCGGCACCGTGATCATGGACGAGTTCCACTTCTACGCCGAGCCCGACCGCGGCTGGGCCTGGCAGGTGCCGCTGCTGGAGCTGCCGCAGGCGCAGTTCGTGCTCATGTCGGCCACGCTCGGCGACGTCGAGCGCTTCCAGACCGACCTCACCCGCCGCACGGGCCGCCCCACCAGCGTGGTCAAGCACGCCGAGCGCCCGGTGCCGCTGATCTACTCCTACCGCACCACTCCCCTGCACGAGACGCTGGAGGAGCTGCTGTCCACCCAGCAGGCCCCGGTCTACGTCGTGCACTTCACGCAGGCCGCGGCGATGGAGCGGGCCCAGGCGCTCATGAGCATCAACATGTGCACCAAGGCCGAGAAGGAGGCCATCGCCGCCCTCATCGGCAACTTCCGCTTCACGACCCGCTTCGGCCGGGCCCTGTCCCGGCTCGTACGGCATGGCATCGGCGTGCACCACGCGGGCATGCTGCCGAAATACCGCCGCCTGGTGGAGCGGCTGGCCCAGGCGGGCCTGCTGAAGGTCATCTGCGGCACCGACACGCTCGGCGTTGGGGTCAACGTCCCGATCCGCACCGTGCTGTTCACGGCGCTGTCGAAGTTCGACGGCACCAAGGTGCGGCGGCTGCGGGCGCGGGAGTTCCACCAGATCGCCGGGCGGGCCGGGCGGGCCGGTTTCGACACGGTCGGATACGTCGTCTGCCAGGCGCCCGACCACGTGATCGAGAACGAGCGGGCGCTGGCGAAGATCGGCGACGACCCCAAGCGGCGCCGCGGCTACGCGCGCAAGAAGCCCCCGGAGGGGTTCGTCGGCTGGAGCGAGGACACGTTCGAGAAGCTCCAGACGGCCGAGCCCGAGCCGCTGACCTCCCGGTTCAAGGTCAGCAACGCCATGCTGCTGTCGATCATCAACCGGCCCGGCGACTGCTTCCAGGCGATGAAGCGGCTGCTCACCGACAACCACGAGGACCGCAAGGCGCAGCGCCGCCACATCAGCCACGCCATCGCGATCTACCGCTCGCTGCTGGCCGGCGGCATCGTGGAGAAGCTCGCCGAGCCCGACGAGCACGGCCGGATGGCCCGGCTCACCGTCGACCTCCAGGAGGACTTCGCGCTCAACCAGGCGCTGTCCACCTTCGCGCTGGCCTCCTTCGAGCTGCTCGACCGCGCCTCCCCGACGTACGCGCTCGACATGGTCTCGATCGTCGAGTCCACGCTCGACGACCCCCGGCAGATCCTGCACGCCCAGCTCAACAAGGCCAGGGCCGAGGCGGTCGCGCAGATGAAGGCCGACGGCATCGAGTATGAGGAGCGGATGGAGCGCCTCGCCGAGATCACCCATCCGATGCCGCTGGCCGACCTGCTCTTCGGCGCGTACGAGACCTACCGGCGCGGCCACCCGTGGGTCGGCGACCACGTCGTCAGCCCCAAGACGATCGTGCGCGACATGTACGAGCGGGCCATGACCTTCACCGAGTACATCCAGTTCTACGAGCTGGCCCGCTCGGAGGGCACGGTGCTGCGCTACCTGGCCGACGCCTACCGGACGCTGTCGAAGACGGTGCCCGAGCACCTGAAGACCGACGACCTGGTGGACCTCATCGAATGGCTCGGCGAGCTGGTGCGCCAGGTCGACTCCAGCCTGATCGACGAGTGGGAGAAGCTGGCCAACCCCGCCGAGGCGCTGGCGGCCGGGGAGGAGCTGGAGACCAAGACCCGCCCGGTCACCGCCAACGCCCGCGCCTTCCGGGTGCTGGTCCGCAACGCGATGTTCCGGCTGGTGGAGCTCGCCGCGCTCGACCGAGAGGAGGAGCTGGTCGAGCTCTACCCGGACGTCGACTGGGCCGCGGGCCTCGACGCCTACTACGAGGAGCACGACGAGATCCTCACCGGCCCGGCCGCCCGCGGCCCGGCCCTGCTGCTCATCGAGGAGGAGAAGGAGCTGTGGCGGGTGCGTCAGATCATCGACGACCCGGCAGGCGACCACGACTGGGGCATCGGCGCCGAGGTCGACCTGGCCGCCTCCGACGAGGAGGGCCACGCCGTGCTCCACGTCACCGGCCTCACCCGCCTCTGAGCCGCGTCCACCTCTGAGGGGCGGCGTACGGCGCCCGCTCAGCCGTAGAACTTCCTGGCGCCCTCGTGGAGCGGCACGGGGTCGGTCTTCGGCGCGTCGGCCAAGGTGATCTCCTTGGCCGACGCGTGCACTGCGGGCGTCCATCTCGATCGCGAGGAAGACGCCAGGTAGTAGAGGACGGTCGGGATCGTGGCGTAGACGAGCACGGTCAGGTAGCTCACGCGCAGGTATTCGGCGATGATGAACGCCGCCGCGCCCAGCGTGGGAGGCGAGAGGATCGCGCCGATGCCGGCCGCCGCCAGCACTCCCCCGGCCTGCTCGCGCGGGTAGCCGGCGCGGCGCAGGATGGGCCAGGCCACGCTGCCCACGCTCACCGTCGTCGCCACGCCGGAGCCGCTCACCGTGCCGAGCAGGAACCCCGCGAGCGTGACCGTGCGCCACGGCGCGGAGCGCGAGCGGCGGAACGCGGCGAAGAACCGGCCCGCCCTGGAGGCGTCCAGCACGGCGCGAGGGGCTCCGGCTGTCAAAGCCCGATCGGGCATGGCCCGTTCCGGGGAACACCACGCGCCGCCCCGCCGGTCTCGGCACGATAGCCAGCACCACCACGATCCCCGTCCGCGAATGTCGGTGGCGGCGCGTACGTTCACGCCGGAAGCACGTCCGAGTTGGTGATGAGCATGACCACGATCCAGGAGCAGGCGGCCGTCCTCGCCCTGACCAGGGCCACGCACGGCGCGCCCTGGTTCCACACCGCACGCGTCATCCTCGACGCCGGCAGCGCGCTGAAGCTGCTCGACGGCGGGTGCGCGAGCCGGGACGAGGACGACCGGGCGCACGCCGCCGCCGTCGCCGCCCGTGTCGGGCCCGCCGACCTCGCGTGGGGGCGTGAGCTCGTCGCCGCCATGCGGGCCGAGGGCGTCCGCCTCGTCACCGTGCTCGACGCCGATTACCCCGGCAACCTGCTCTGGGCGTACGACCGGCCGCCGTTCCTCTGGGTGCGCGGCGGGTTCCGATCCGGAGACCATCGGGCCGTCGCCGTGATCGCCGAGCGCGACGCCGGCCACGCCGCCGACGCGGCACGGTCCCTGGCCGAGGCCGGACTGGTCGTCGTCTCGCCTCTCCGCACTCCGGTGGACGCCGCCGTCCACCGGGCCGCGCCGGCCGCCGGTGGACGGACCCTGGGCGTCCCCGAGGGCGGCGTCGGCGGCCCGGCAGCCCTCGGGGAGTACGCCAGTGTGGCCGGGCGGATAGCCGAGCGCGGCGCGGTCGTCTCCTCCTGCTGGCCCGGCACCGCCCCCGGCGGCCGCGCCGCCGACCACGCATGCGTCGTGACCTGCGGACTGGCCGACTGCCTGTACGTCGTGGACGGCGCCGACGGCGGCCCTTCCTCCCGGCACGTCGAGGAGGCGCTGAACACCGGCAAGCATGTGTTCGTGTCACAGCGGCTCCACCAGGAACAGCCGTGGGCGCGGCGAGCGGGCGCACGGGGAGGCATGACTGCCGTTCAGGACATTGACGACCTGTGCGCGCAGGCGGTGAATCTCGTAGATATGGCCCCCGAACGAACACCTGCTGATGATGGGTGACGCCGAGGCGTTCACTCGTGATTTCCTGCCGCTGTTCCGTGCCGTCCCGCCCGCCCGGCCGGGTGTCTGCCGAATCTGCCATTCCGGGCCGAACGACCGCGTGGACGGCCGGCCGTGGCCCATCTGCGCCAGTTGCAAACGCACGACGGAGCGCCTGACCGGCCACACCGAGCACGTCGTGCCGATCTCGCTGACCATCAAGGACACGCAGTTGTACGACGTCCTGGTGCGCAGGCGAGAACCCGCCATCGGCACGGCACGGCGCAACCGGCTCGATTTCCTGGCCGCGACCCTGACCCACTTCTTCCGCGAACACGCCGCCTGCCTCCAGGGGCTGGCCGGCGGGCCCTTCACGACGGTGGCCACGATCCCGAGCACGCGCACCGAGCGCCCCATCGAGGCGTTCCACTACATGGAGAAGGTCATCGGCAAGGTCGGCGCGTGGGCCCGCCTTCACCGGCCCCTCCTGCTCCAGGCGGTGGACGCGTACGCTCCGGTGCTCGCCGCGCGCGACTCCCACCCGGCCGCGTTCCGGGTGCTGGGCGACAGGGGGCAGGGCGACAGGGTGCAAGGTGACGGGGTGCGAGGCGACGGGGTGCAGGGCGCCCGGGTGCTGCTGGTGGACGACCTGTTCGTGTCCGGAGCCCACGTGCAGAGCGCCGCGTCCGCGCTCATCGGCCGAGGCGCCAGGGCGGTCGTGGCCCTCGTGATCGCCAGGTTGGTGAACCCGGCGTCGACGGACCCCTACAGCGCCGGGATCTGGCAGGAGTCGGGCGACCGGCGCTTCGGCTTCGACCGCTGCTGCGTCTGCGACCGCGACCGCGACCACCCGGCGGCGCGGCAGCCGGTGCGGCGGGCCCGGGGGTGATCCGGGCCCGGGTTCACGGGCGGCTGCCGCGGGCGGACCGCAAGACGTAGGCGGTGAGCACCGCGGCCCCGGTGCCGGCCTGGGCCGCGAGATACGGCGCCACCGAGGCGGGCCGCGACGCCAGCGCGGCGAGCGCGGGCAGCGACCCGGCCAGCGCGAGGTCCACGCCGGTGAACGCCCACAACAGCGGTCCGGTGGGCACCGCGCCGCCCGGGGTGTCGATGACCGGCATGGAGTGGTCGACGGGACGCCGCCGGGCCATCCGCAGCGCGCCCGCGGCGAGCGCGGGGGCGGCCGCAGGACCGAGCGCCCACCAGGCTCCCGGCGGCAGCTCGCCCACGGCCTGGAGCACTCCCAGGGCGAGCGCCGACCAGGCGGCGGCCAGCAGCGCGGGCAGCACGGCCCGGGCGGCCATCACGGCCCTGCCGTCCACGGCCAGCATGCGGGCCAGGGCCGGGTCGCCGCCGTCGCGCCGGACCCCCGCCGTGCACATCGCGGCGGCGGTCAGCGCCCCGCACAGCAGCAGCCCGGCGGCCGGTCCGAGCCCACCTCCTGTGGCGTTCGCGCAGACGGCGGGCAGGGCCGCGGCGCCGAGCAGCGCCGCCAGGCGGCCGGGCCGCCTGCCCACCCGCAGCCATTCCTGCCAGGCCGGCGCGGACGCCGGGCCGAGCCGCGACACCAGGCGCGGCCAGGGACGCGAACGCAGGGCACGGCCGCGCCAGTGGGCGTCCTCCGCGACCCAGGTGAGCATCCCGGGATCAAGGGTGGTCGCCGCCGAGGTCACCCGCGCCGTCCTGGTCGAGGAGGCCAGGATCCGGTGGGCGGGGATGCGGTCGAGCGCCGCCCAGGCCCGCCGTACGAGGAAGGCGGCCACGACGGAGGCGACGCCCGCGACCGCCGCGCCCAGGGACGCGGGCGCCTCGGCGACGGCGGCGAGCATCCGGCGGGCGGGGCCCGCGCCGAGCACGGCCGCGAGCACGGCCACGGAGAGAGCCCCGCCGATCAGGAGCTGCAGCCGGGTGTCGGCGGCCGGGGACTGCTGGCCGAGCACCGCCGTGGCCATGCCGCCCGCGCCCGCGGCGGCGCCGAGCACCAGCGCCGCCGCGAGCCGCACCCCGAGCTGACCGGGGGCTCCGAACAGCCACAGCGCGGTCAGCCCGAGCGCGGCCCCCGCGAGCACCGCCGCCACCAGCAGGAGCAGCGCCGTACGGCCGAGCACGGCCCGGCGGGGCAGCGGCGACGTCACCAGCCACGACGCGTCGGCGGCGGGCAGCACGACGGGCCCGAGGGCCCGGGCCAGGGCGAGGAATCCCGCGTAGGCCGCGGCGACCAGCGCGAGCCCGGGGCCGAGCCGTGCGGGGTCGGCCTGACGGGCCAGCCCGGCGAGCGCCTCCGCGACCGGGTGGCCGAGCACCGCGGCGGCGACGAGCAGGACGAACACGCTGGTGTAGCGGTCCGACCAGGACGCCGGCCGCCTCCGGCGGGCGCGGAGGTAGGCGAAGGCGGGGTGCGTCCGCGCGGTCGCCGGGATCACGACGCCGCCCGCAGCGTGATCACACGGGCTCCCGTCTCCCGCGCCAGCAGCTCGTCGTGGGTGGCCATCACGACCGTGCCGCCCTCGGCGGCGTAACCGCGCAGGATCGCCGCGAGGCGCTGCCTGAACCCGGCGTCCAGGCCGCGCTCCGGCTCGTCCAGCAGGAGCAGGCTGCTCGGCCGCAGCAGCGCCATCGCCAGCGACAGCCGCTGCCGCTGGCCGGTGGACAGCGACAACGGGGCGAGATCGGCCCGGGCGGTCAGCTCGAACGTCTCCAGCGCCTCGTCGACCATCAGGCGGGCGTCCTGGTGGACGGCGCTCATCAGCTCAAGATGTTCGCGGACGCTCAGGCCCGGATACCAGGCGGGTTCGTCGCCGGCCTGCACGACCCGCCGCCAGAAGTCCGGGAGGTCCGCCGGGGGCCCGCCGAGCACGTCGATCTCGCCGCGCGGCGAGGGGTGCAGACCGGCCAGGCAGCGCAGCAGCGTCGACTTGCCGACGCCGTTCTCCCCCATGACCGCGACGATCTCGCCCGGAGCGGCGGTGAGATCGACGTCGCGCAGCACGGGCACACCGCCCAGGTCCAGCCCGACTCCACGGGCCGTGATGATCGCGTTCGCCATGCCCAGAGCCTATGCGCAGGTGCCACAGGCGTGGTCAGCCGCCGGAGGTGGGGTCTTCGGCTCCGGCGCCGGGGATCGTCATGTCGTCGGGGTCGTCGAGCCAGCCGTGCGGCAGCGACACCTTCGACCGCTCGCCGCTCTTGCCGCGCGGGCCGTCGGCCTCCTCCGGCCACGGCTGGTCCGCGTCGAGCTCGGCCACCCGCTCGGCCATCTCCGGCAGCCGGGTGACGGAGGTGAGGGCGCGACGGGTCTCGGCTCCGACGACGAAGCCCTTGAGATACCAGCCGACGTGCTTGCGGAAGTCGGCGAGGCCGTGCGGCTCACTGCCGATGACCTCGCACAACAGCTCGGCATGGCGCAGCATCATCGCGCCGACCTGTCCCAGGGTCGGCCGGACGCGCTCGGCCGAGCCCCGGAAGGCGAGGTCGAGGTCGCGGAACAGCCACGGCCGCCCCAGGCAGCCCCGGCCGATCACCACTCCGTCGCAGCCGGTCTCCGCGACCATGCGCAGCGCGTCGTCCGCGCTCCAGATGTCGCCGTTGCCGAGCACCGGGATCTCGGGCACCGCGTCCTTCAGCCGCTTGATCGCGTCCCAGTGCGCCGTGCCGCCGTAGTGCTGCCGGGCCGTACGGGCGTGCAGGGCGACGGCGGCGAGGCCCTCCTCGACGGCGATCCGGCCCGCCTCGACGTAGGTCAGGTGGTCCTCGTCGATGCCCATGCGCATCTTCATCGTGACCGGCAGCGGCCCGGCGCCGGTCACCGCCTCGCGCAGGAGGGCGCGCAGCAGGTTGCGCTTGTACGGCAGGGCCGACCCGCCGCCCCTGCGGGTGACCTTGGGCACCGGGCAGCCGAAGTTCAGGTCGATGTGGTCGGCCAGGTCCTCCTCGGCGATCATCCGGGCGGCCTTGCCGATGACGGCCGGATCGACCCCGTAGAGCTGGATACTGCGTGGGGACTCGTCCGCGCCGAACCGGATCATCTGGAACGTCAGCGGCACCCGCTCGACCAGCGCGCGCGAGGTGATCATCTCGGACACGAACAGGCCGCCGCCCTGCTCCCGGCATAACGTCCGGAAACCGATGTTCGTGATGCCCGCCATGGGAGCGAGCACCACCGGGGGCCAGACCTCGAACGCGCCGACTTTCACCTGTTCATTCTCCCCGCTGCGGACTGTGAGCCGTACAAGATCGTGGACGTGAGGGATTTGCCCCGGATAATCTGACCTGGACCATCGGTGGGGGAGGTCGTCATGCTGCTGCGGCTGAGAATCGCCTTGCCGGACCGTCCGGGCTCGCTGAGTCAGGTGACCGGGATCCTCGGGTCCGCGGGCGCCGACATCACACAGGTGACGGTGCTCGACCGGGGTGACGGGCGCGCCCTCGACGACTTCACCGTCTACTGGCCCGATGCCGCTCCCCGCGAGGACCTCGTACGGGCACTGGAGGGCGTGGACGGGGTCAGCATCGACGGCATCTGGAGCACCAGGGAGGCTCCCGGCACCTATCCGGAGCTGGAGATCCTGAAGTTCCTCACCACGGCGGGCGACCGCGCGCTCGGCACGCTGATCGACTCCATGCCGGTGCTGTTCAGCGCCGACTGGGCGGCGGCGGCGACCGAGAAGGACCCGCGCGTGACCGTGTACGCGAGCTGGCGGGCGCCCGAGGACATCCCGTTCCCGGAGGAGACCCCGCCCCGGCCGACGGCCGCCACGCTGCCGTCCGGCCTGCACGTGATCGTCGCGCCGCTGCCGCCGCTGGCGCTGTCGCTGATGCTGGCCAGGGCCGAGGGGCCATACTTCCACCGCAACGAGGTGCACCGGCTCACCCGGATCCTGGAGATCTTCCTGACCCTGCCCGCGATCGAGCGGGGCGCCGACCGCGCGTTCCGCAAGCCGAGCGCCCGGCCGTTCTGAGCCGCGCCGCGGCGCCGTTCCGAGCCGCGTGCCACGGCGCGGTTCCGAGCCGGACACCGGAGCGCCGTTCCGAGTACACACCGCAGCCGAAAACCCGGTACAGTAGCCACGTCGCCGCAAGGCGGACGCGGAAGTGGCTCAGTGGTAGAGCATCACCTTGCCAAGGTGAGGGTCGCGGGTTCGAATCCCGTCTTCCGCTCCGAGAGGTCACGATTGCGGGCCTCGCTCTGGTGGAGTGGCCGAGAGGCGAGGCAGCGGCCTGCAAAGCCGCGTACACGGGTTCAAATCCCGTCTCCACCTCTTTTTTTCTGTCCGGACGCCGCGATACGGCGCGCCGGACGCCTCGACGCGGGGCGTGCTCGGAGCTTCACGACGCGAATCGCCGCAGCTCGGCGGCCGGGGCCCGGCGGCCCCGGCCGGTCCCTGTCCCGGATCCATGACCGGGCGAGCACGGGCGGACGCTCTCCTCATCCCCGCCGTGTCACGGACGCGTCCCGGCACGCGATGGACAAGTCGCGGTAAGGCTTCTTCTCAACGTCCGAAGGCGGGCGCACACTGAAAGGGACACAACAGGCGATTCAGCGTGGAGTAGCTCGTGCACGGTCAGATGCCTCCAGCGATGCCCATGCTCTCTCGTGGAAAGCATCGCAATCCCAGCAAGGGCGCCTGCTTCATGGAGTTCGCGTCCTACCTCGCAGGCGAGCGGTGGAGCGACCATCCGTCGTGCACACATCCGCTGCTCGCCGGGCTCGCCCGCCTCGTCAACGACCACACCTCGGACGCCGCCCGGCCTCGCCTGGCCGAGCTGATCCCGTCGGTGATCGGCCTGACGGGCGACGATCCGCGCCTCGACGCGCGGATCGCCCTGTGCGCGGCCAGGGCCGCGCTGCCGGTCGTCGCACACGAGCGCCAGCTCGCGATGGCGGTCTCGATCCTTGCGGGCGAGCACGTGCTCGGCGAGCTGGAGGGCCGCCCCGCCGGCCACCTGGACGAGCGCAGCAGGCACGCGCTGGCCCAGGTGCCGGACGCCGCCCGGTGGGCCTACACCTTCGGGCGCGGCGTGCGGATCTCACCCAAGGGCTTCCGCAGGTATGCCGCGCCCAACACGGTGCAGCTCGCGGTGCGGGGCATCGCGCAGGCGTGCGTGCCCGACCCCGATCCGCTGCTGCGCGACCTGCTGGCCGGCGCGATCGACGACTGCTGGGCGCTGCTGCGTCCCGCCGCGGGAGCCGGATCCGGCGGCGCATCCGATGCGGGGACCGTCTCCGAACCCGCGGCGGTCGATCCCGCGCGCTGGGCGGACGCCTGCCGTCTCACCGGCGTCTCGGCCTGACCACTCGCGGCCACCGGCTCCCCGTCGAGCCGGTGGCCGCCCATGCGCGCTGTGCGCCCTGTGGCCGTGCGAAGCACGCGCCGGGTCATCTCAGCGCGGCCCCGCGTACGGCCCGCTTCTCCGGCGCGCCGCGGCACGACTACTGGACAAATCGTCCTCTTCGGGGGGCGATCTCCCGCTTCGCCTCGGGCCCGGCGCCCTCGCGTAACGGCCGGGCCGGGCGGCGGCCCGCGTCGCGGCGGCGCCAGGTCTCGAAGGCGGCGGCCGTGGCGGCCACCACCGCCACACCGAACAGCAGCCCGCCCACCACGTCGCTGACCCAGTGCACGCCGAGCGCGATCCGGCTGAAGCCGACCACCGAGGGGATCAGCACGGCGAGCGTCCAGGCGAGCACCCGGCCGCGCTCCCGTACGAGGGGCAGGACGAGCAGCAGCAGGATCCCGGCCCCGACCGTGGCGTTGACCATGTGCCCAGAGGGGAACGCCGCGCCGGGGGCGACGGCGACAGGGTCCGGCAGGCTGGGCCGGGCCCGCGCGACGACGACCTTCAGGGCGAGGCCGAGCAGGCCGCCGGCCGTGATCGTGGTGGCCGCCCACAGGGCGAGGTGACAGGCGCCGCGCCAGACCAGCCAGGCGACCGCGACGCCGACCGCGATCCGCCAGGTCAGCGGGGAGAAGACGTCGCTGATCACCTGCATCAGCCGGGCGAAGCCCGGGTTGCCGATCGCACAGGCGTGCAGGTGCCACGCCGCGCCACGGTCGATCTCGGTGAGCGGGCCGAAGGCGGTCTTGACGAAGACCAGCAGCACCGTGAACGGCACCGCGATCAGCGCCGGCACCGCCGTCGCCACCGTCGGCCGCAGGCCCGGCGCGTGCTCGGGATCGAGCCGCCCGCGCCACCGGTTCATCGGCCGCTCCCGGCCGGCCGCCGCTCCCGCGGCGAGGCCGGGGCGTGGCCGGAGCCGGCCTGCTCGCCGCCGTGCCGGCCGCCAAACCGCCGCTTGGCGCGGTTCTCCATGTCAGCCCTCACATGATCAGGAAGTGAGGACCGCCGGAGGCCGGGTCGCGGGCGGGCCTCCGGCGGCCCCCGCAGGCCCACGACTACCCCGATCATGATGCTTGGAACGCCAGGCCTCTCAAAAAGATCCACCGACTTTCCCGGGGTCTCCCGTCACATGCCGGAGGACCGGCCCGACCGGGCCGGTCCTCCGTGCTGCCGTCCGTGCTGCCGTCCGTGCCGGGGTCTGTGCTGGGGTCTGTGCTGGGGTCTGTGCTGGGGTCTGTGCCGTCGTCGCGGGCCGTCCGTCAGAGGACGGCGCAGCCGACGCGTACGGGAACCCGGGGCGACCAGCGGCCGGACACGACGTCCTGGGCCTGCGCGTAGGCGTTGGCCGCCTTGCCGCCACCGGAGCAGTCGAACACACCGGTCTTCTTGCCGAAGCTGCCGCCGGCGTAGCCGCTGTGCGCGCTCGCGTTCACCGTGCCGCTCCAGTACAGCCTGCCGCTGTTGTAGCGGATGTAGAGCCTGACCTGGCCGAAGTTGTAGTGGTCGCCGTTGAGCTTGAGGCGCGGGATGTCGTCGACCGAGGTGCGGGTGGAGGTGCCGTCGCCGTTGTCGACGGGCGGCACGGTGTAACGGCTGATCCACAGCCGGGCCGAGACCCTGCGGTCGGCGGCCTTGGCGTTGTCGGCTTTGGCCTGCGCCCGGACGGCGGGGGTGACGCACACGTCGTCGCCGTTGAACGCCTCACGCCAGACGTACCCGTTGACGCAGGTGTGCGGGCCGAACGGGCCGGGGGTCCAGCGGGAGGCCTTGACGGCGTTGTCGGCCTTGGCCTGCGTGCGGGTCGCGGGGGTGACGCAGACGACGTCGCCGGTGCGGGCCTCACGCCAGACGTAGCCCTCCAGGCAGGTGTTGGGGCCGAAGTCGCCGCCGGCGGAGGCCGGGCCGGCCATGAGCGTGACGGGGGCGGTGACGGCCAGACCGGAGATCGTGGCGGCGGCCAGACCGAGCAGGGTGCGCTTCATGACAGTCTCCTGTGCTGCTGCGGGGGTGAGGGTGCTGGTCGGCGGTCCCGGTCCGGCCGTCGCCGCCGGGTCCGTGCACCTCAGTGATAGGCGCGCCCGCCTGCACATCCCTTGCCGCAGGCTTTCCGCAACCGCCGCAAGCCGCCCGCAACCGCCGCAAGCCGCCCGCAAGCGCCCGCGCCGCCGGCGGCGTCTGTGGCGTCTGTGGCGTTGTGGTCAGGTCCGGACCTCGCACGAGGCCACCCGCGTACGGAGTCCGTCGAGGATGACGATGGTGAGCGCGTCGTCGGGCCGGGCACCGGGGCGGCACACGGCGACGCTGAGCAGCCCGACGACCTGGCGCGGTGTGATGTCGTCGCGGACGGCACCTTCCCGCTGGGCTCCCCCGGCCAGGTCTTCGAGCACGGCGTCGAGGTCGCGGACGAGCGGACCCAGCTCCGGATGGGCCTCGGCGCCGTCCGACAGCGACTTGGTCAGGGCCAGTGGGAGGTCGGCGCCACGCCGGACGCACGCCAGCAGCGCGTCCCACCGGCTCACCGGGCGGGCGGCATGGTCCCGGGCCACGTCGAGCAGGGTCCGCAACGCGCCGGCCGCGATCTCCTCCAGCAGCGCCCGCCGGTCCGGGAAGTGACGGTAGAGCGTGCCCACCCCGAGGCCGGCCGCCTGCGCGATCTCCTCCATCGAGACCTCCGGGCCCCGGGCGGCGAACAGGCCGGCGGCCGCGTCCACGATGAGCGCGCGGTTGCGCCGGGCGTCGGCTCGCACAGGTCTCTCCAAACCGGAATCCGAGGTTCAGCTTATTGTAGGGTGCGCACCTGGAAGCGGAATTTCCGATTCACGTTGGAGGCGCGATGCGACTCGGAGTGCTCGCCGGAGGGAACGGCCTGGGCCTGGACGAGCTGATCGGGCAGGTGCGCGAGGCGGCCGGGGCCGGCCTCGACAGCGCCTACTTCAGTCAGGTCCTGTCGTGGGACGCCGTCACGCTCGCGGCGCTCGCCGCCCGCGAGGTGCCCGGGATCGCCGTCGGCACGGCGGTGACCCAGACCTACCCGAGACATCCCCTGGCGCTCGCCGGGCAGGCGCTCACCGCCCAGGCCGCCAGCGGCAACCGCTTCACGCTCGGCATCGGGCCGAGTCACGGGCCGCTCATCGAGACCCACTTCGGCCTGTCGTACGACCGGCCGGCACGGCACGTCCGCGAATACCTGTCCGCTCTGGTGCCGCTGCTGCGGGGCGAGCAGGTCGACTACCACGGGGAGACGCTGACCGCGGCGGGGCGGGTCATGGTGCCCGGCGCCGAGCCGCCGCCGGTCCTGCTGGCCGCCCTCGGGCCGGTCATGCTGCGGATGGCCGGCGAACTCGCCGACGGCGCGGTGACCGTCTGGACCGGCCCGGAGACGATCGCCCGCCATGTGACACCGGCGGTCACCCGCGCCGCCGCGGCCGCCGGACGGCCGCGGCCACGCGTCGTCGCCGGTCTGATCATGAGTGTGACCGCCGACCCCGAGGGCGTACGACGCCGGGTCGCGGAGTCCCTCGGACCCGCCGGCAACCTGCCCAGCTACCGGGCGATGCTGGACCGCCAGGGCAAATCGGGGGTGGAGGAGACGATCGTGGCCGGGGACGAGCCGGCGGTCGAGCAGGCCGTGCGGGCCTATGCGGAGGCGGGCGTGACCGAACTCGTGGTGAGCCTCTTCGGAGACCCTCACGAGCGCGCACGAACCCTCGGCCTCCTGGGCGCGCTGCGCGGGCCGCGTGGCGATGCTCAGGGCGATGCTCAGTAGGACTGGAGCTCCAGCAGGTTGCCGTCGGGGTCGCGCAGGTGGGCGGTGCGGCAGGTCGGCCCCCATTCGGGCCGGGGGCTCGGCGGCGCCACGATCCGGCCGCCGGCGGCGGCCCCCACGGCGGCGGCCTTGTCGACGTCGTCCACGGTGAGGACCAGCATAATGCCGTCGTGTCCACCGTCGAGGTCCACGCCGATGACCGTGGCGAGCATCTCGCGGTCGAGCAGGGCCAGCACCCCTTCGCCGTCCCGGTCCCAGTTGGCGTACGGACCGGTCTCCGCGCCCTTGGCGAGGCGCGCGCCCGCCACCTCGGTGAGCAGGCCGTCGTAGAAGCGGAAGCACTCGGCGAATCGGGAGGCGAGCACGCGAGGATAGAGAGCGTCCATGGGAATCCCTTGGTAGGCACCAACGATTGGATATGTCCTATCCTGCTCCCGTGAGCGACGTGCCGCAACTTCCCCCGTCCCTGCTCGGGATCACCGCGTTCCTGCTCTCGAAGGTGGGCATCGCCGGACGGCGCCGCATGGGCGACCGGCTCCGCGCGCACGGCATCGGCCTGTGGGACATGGCCGTGCTGGCCGCGCTGCGCGACTTCGGCCCGGCGTCCCAGCGCGAGCTCGGCGCCCGGCTGGGCATCGACCCCAGCGACCTCGTGGCGGTGATGGACACGCTCGTGCCGCTCGGCCTCGTGGAGCGCGAGCGCGACCCCGACGACCGGCGGCGCTACCGGGTGGCCGTCAGCCCCGAGGGCCGGGCCACGCTGGAGGCGGCCCTGCGCGAGGCCGCAGAGGTGCGCGACGACCTGCTGGCCGCCCTGGACGAGGACGAGCGGGCGACCCTCCACGCGCTGCTCAGGAAGGCGTACGCCGGGCTGGAGCCGCGGGCCCGGGCCTGAGCTCCCTCCGGAGGCCGCGCGGCGGTCGCGGACGGTCTCCGACGGCGGCGCGGTCTTCGCGGCGAAGCGGCGGCGGACCGGCTTCGAGCGGCGAAGCGGCTGTGGGGCCGCGGCGGGGCGGGCTCAGGGGCGGCTCAGGGGGCGGTGAGCCAGACGTAGCCGGCGAAGCGCCCGGTGCGCCGCTCCCGGCGGTAGGAGTAGAGGCCGGCGGTCTCGATCGTGCAGCGGTCGTCGTGCCGGACGTCGGCGACGCCGGCCCGGGCGAGCTGGGCCGCGATCCCGGCCCGGATGTCGAGCGCGGGCGTGCCCTGCCGGGTCCGCGACCGGGTCTCGGGCACGCGGGCGGCGACGCGCTCGCACAGGTCCTCCGGCACCTCGTAGCACAGGCCGCAGGCCGACGGCCCGATCACGGCCGTCATCCGCTCCGGCCGGGCGCCCCGCGCGGCCATCGCCTCGACCAGGGCGGGCACCACGCCCGCCTCGGTGCCCGGCCGCCCGGAGTGCGCGCCGCCGACCAGGCCGGCCACCGGGTCGGCCACGAGCACGGGCGCGCAGTCGGCGACCAGGACCGCCAGGCCGAGCCCGGGACGGTCGGTGAACACCGCGTCCAGCGCGGGCGGCTCCTCCCCGAACGGCTCCTCCACGTAGGCGACGTCGGTCCCGTGGACCTGGCGCATGAAGACCACGCGGTCGAGCCCGAACTCCGCGGCCGTCTTCGCCCGGTTCTCGGCGACCGCCGCCGGGTCGTCCCCCACCGCCCCGCCGAGGTTGCGCGTGCCGTACGGCCCGGTGCTCACGCCGCCGTGCCGGTCGGTGAAGGCCATCCGCACCCGATCGATCACAATCACCCGATTAGCGTACGACCCGGGAAAGGAGCGTGACATGCGCGCGGTTGTGTACGAGGAGTTCGGCGGGCGGGCCGAGGTGCGCGAGGTGGCGGACCCGGTGGCGCCGCCGGACGGCGTCGTGATCAGGGTCGAGGCGACCGGGGCGTGCCGCAGCGACTGGCACGGGTGGATGGGCCACGACGCGGACATCACCGTGCTGCCGCACGTGCCGGGGCACGAGCTGGCGGGTGTGGTCGAGTCCGCCGGGCCGGGGGTGCGCGACTGGCGGCCGGGCGACCGGGTGATGGTGCCGTTCATCTGCGCCTGCGGGAGCTGCCGCGAGTGCACGACCGGCAACCAGCAGGTGTGCGAGCGCCAGACGCAGCCCGGCTTCACCCACTGGGGGTCGTTCGCCGAGCTGGTGGCGATCGGCCACGCCGACGTGAACCTCGTGCGGCTGCCGGACGGCATGGCGTTCACGACGGCGGCGAGCCTGGGCTGCCGCTTCGCCACCGCGTTCCGCGCGGTCGTCGAGCAGGGGCGGGTGCGGGCGGGCCAGTGGCTCGCCGTGCACGGCTGCGGGGGGGTCGGGCTGTCCGCCGTGATGATCGGGGTGGCCGTGGGGGCGCGGGTCGTCGCGGTGGACGTCTCCCCCGGCGCGCTCGACCTGGCCAAGCGGTTCGGCGCGGCCGAGTGCGTCCTGGCGGGCGACGGTCCCGAGGGGACCGCCGCGCGGGTCAGGACGGCCACCGGGGGCGGCGCCGACGTCTCCCTCGACGCGCTGGGCGCCGCCGCCACCTGCGCCGCGTCGATCGGCGGCCTGCGCAGGCGGGGCCGCCACGTGCAGGTGGGCCTGCTCCCCGGGGAGACGTCCCTGCCGATGGGCCGGGTCATCGCGCACGAGCTGGAGCTGGTGGGCAGCCACGGCATGGCCGCCCACGCCTATCCTCCGATGCTGGAGCTGATCGCGGCCGGCGTGCTCCGCCCCGGCCTGCTGGTCACCCGCACCATCGGCCTGGACGACGCGCCGGACGCGCTGACCCGGCCGGGCGCGCATCCGGGCGTCACCATGATCATCCCGAGCTCGTCCGGCTGAGCGACGCGTAGAGCTCGTGAGTGCGTTCGGCGATCCGCCGCCAGGAGAAGTGCTCGATCGCGCGCACGCGCCCGGCCTCGCCCATCGCGGCGGCCAGGCGCGGGTCGCCGAGCACCGCGTTCACCCGCTCGGCCAGCGCCGCGGCGAACACCTCCGGGTCGTGCGGCTCGCCGTCCGCGCCCTGGTCGATCGGGACGAGCAGGCCCGTCTCGCCGTCGGCGACGACCTCGGGGATGCCTCCGGTCGCGGTCGCCACGACGGCGGTCTCGCACGCCATCGCCTCCAGATTCACGATGCCCATCGGCTCGTACACCGACGGGCACACGAACACGGTGGCGTGCGTGAGGATCTGGATCACCTCGGGCCTGGGCAGCATCTCGGAGATCCACACCACGCCCTTGCGGGAGGCCGACAGCTCGCGTACGAGCGCCGTGACCTCCTCGGCGATCTCCGGCGTGTCGGGCGCGCCCGCGCACAGCACGAGCTGCGCCGCCGGGTCGAACGACCGGGCCGCGTGGAGCAGGTGCACCAGGCCCTTCTGCCGGGTGATCCGCCCCACGAAGACGACGTACGGCACGGCCGGGTCGATGCCGTGCTTCACCAGGGCCTCGGCGCCCCGGGACGGCGCGTACTCCTCGGTGTCGATGCCGTTGTGGATCACCCGCACCCGATCGGGCGATATTTCGGGATATGCGGTGAGCACGTCGCGGCGCATGCCCTCGGACACCGCGATGATCGCGTCGGCGGCGTGGAGCGCGGTCCGCTCCGCCCACGACGAGAGCGTGTATCCGCCGCCGAGCTGCTCGGCCTTCCACGGCCGCAGCGGCTCCAGGCTGTGCGTGGTCATCACGTGCGGCACGCCGTACAGCATCTTGGCGACATGGCCGGCGAAGTTGGCATACCAGGTGTGGCTGTGCACGACGTCGGCGCCCTCGCAGCCGGCCGCCATCTCGACGTCGACCCCGAGCACCTGGAGTGCGGCGTTCGCGCCCGACAGCCCCCCGGGCACCGGATAGGCCCGCACGCCGGGCTCCTCGCGCGGAGCGCCGAAGCAGCGGACGCGCACGTCGGCCAGCCGGCGGAGCTCCCGCGCGAGGTATTCGACATGGACTCCGGCGCCGCCGTACACCTCGGGCGGATACTCGCGGCTCAGCAGATCGACACGCATACGAGTGAGCTTAGAGTCCCGATCCGCGCTGTTTGCCGGTGTAACTGGTGTTTGTTAGCCATTTCGCGGGTTAAGGTCCTGCCTATGAAGGTCCTGGCGATCGTGCTCGCTGGTGGTGAAGGCAAGCGGCTCATGCCGCTGACCGCGGACCGGGCCAAGCCCGCCGTGCCCTTCGGGGGCATCTACCGGCTCATCGACTTCGTGCTGTCGAACCTGGCCAACGCGCACTACTGGCAGATCGTGGTGCTGACGCAGTACAAGAACCACAGCCTGGACCGGCACATCTCCCGGACGTGGCGGCTGTCGTCGATGCTCGGCAACTACGTGACTCCCGTGCCCGCGCAGCAGCGGCTCGGGCCGCGCTGGTTCGCCGGATCGGCGGACGCGCTGTTCCAGAACCTCAACCTGATCTACGACGAGATGCCCGATCACGTGATCGTCTTCGGCGCGGACCACATCTATCGGATGGATCCCCGCCAGATGGTCGACCAGCACGTCGACTCGGGCGCGGACGTGACCGTCGCCGCGATCCGCCAGCCCCTCGAACTGGCCGACCAGTTCGGGGTCATCGAGGCCGACCCCTCCGGCCGCCGGATCGTCGCGTTCCGCGAGAAGCCGAAGGACGCGGTGGGCCTGCCCGACGCGCCCGACCAGATCTTCGCCTCGATGGGCAACTACGTCTTCAAGACCCAGGCCCTCATCGAGGCCCTGCGCGAGGACGCCCTCGACCCCGGCAGCAGGCACGACCTCGGCGGCAACATCATCCCGATGTTCGTCAAGAGCGGCGGCGCCGAGGTGTACGACTTCGCGAACAACGTGGTGCCCGGCTCGACCGAGCGCGACCGCGGCTACTGGCGCGACGTGGGCACGCTCGACGCCTACTACGAGGCCAACATGGACCTCATCTCGGTGCAGCCGGTCTTCAACCTCTACAACGACCGGTGGCCGATCTACACCGGCAACGACCCGCTGCCGCCGGCGAAGTTCGTGCACAACGAGGGCGACCGGGTGGGGCACGCGCTGGAGTCGCTCGTGTCGCCCGGGGTGATCGTGTCGGGCGGCACCGCGGTGCGCTCGATCCTGTCCCCCGGCGTGGTGCTGCACTCCCACTCGCACGTCGAAGACTCGGTGCTGATGGGCTCGGTCAAGATCGGCAGGGGCGCGATCGTGCGCAAGGCCATCATCGACAAGAACGTGGTCATCCCCGACGGCGCCCGGATCGGCTTCGACCTGGAGTACGACCGCCAGCGTTTCGCGGTGACCCGCAGCGGTGTGGTCGTGATCGGGAAGAACGAGATCGTCGACCGCTGAGCCCCGGGCGGGGCAGAATGCGGGGATGGATCTCGATATCGGCGTGGTCTGTGACGCGTTCGGCCTCGGCCTGGCGGTGACCCGCGGGCTGCGGGTGGCCGGCTACTACCACAACGAGGTGTGGCGGCTCGACACGATCACCGGCGCGTACGCCGTGAAGCGGCTGCCCCCGTCGGCCGCGCCCGCCGTGGAGATCGAGGTCGCGGCCTGGCGGGCGGGCATCCCGGTGCCCGAGCCGGTCCCGTCGCCCGCGACGGGGGCGTACGTCGTCCCGATCGGGGACGGCTCGGTGCGGGTGCACCGCTGGCTCGACGGGAAGGCGCCCGCCCTCGGCGATCTCAGCCCCGAGCTGTCGGCCGCGATGGGCGAGCTGGTGGCCGCCGTCCACGCGGCCGGTCGTGCCGTCGCTCCCCAGGAACCACCCCGGGCGGACCCCTCCGGCCCCGGCGGCCACCCGGCCGGGGATCCGGCGTGGGGGCCGGCCGGCCTCGAAGCCGCGACGGCGCGGCCGTCCGGCGCGGGCACCCTGACCATGTCGCACGGCGACCTGCACCCGAAGAACGCCCTGCTCCGGTTCGACGGCAGCCTGGCGATCATCGACTGGGACACCGCCGGTCCGTACGTCGCCGAGCAGGAGGCCGCGGGCATGGCCCTCGACTGGGCGGCCCGCCTCGACGGGAGCGTCGATTTCGACCGGTTCGACGCCGCCGTGAGCGGCTATCGCAAAGCCGGCGGCGACATCCCTGCGGAGCCCTGGGTCTTCGGCGGCTGGGTGCGCGGCTATCTGGCCTTCCTCGGCGGAGCCGGGCGAGACGAGCCCACCGGCACGCTCGCCCGGCTCCGCTGGGTCGAGGCCAACCTCGGCGCGCTGACCCGGCGCCTCTAGTTCGCGGCTAGTTCGAGGCGGCGCGGCTCCGGATGGCCTCGACACCGACGAGGTCGTCGGGCGGCGCGTCCGGCATCTCGGTGTCGAGGCGGGCCAGCCGCCTCACCCGCAGGGCGCCCGCCGCCACGAGGATCATGCCCAGCGCGCACACCAGATAGAGGAAGGCGATCCCACGGCCGGGGCCCACCCCGATCACGGCGCCCACGGTCGAGGCGAGCGCCCCTCCCGGGGCCAGCAGCGGGTCGAACAGCGCGGTGCCGAGCGGCGCGACCAGGCCGATGCCGATGGGCAGCGTCGACCAGGCGACCAGCGTGTTGAGCGCGAAGACCCGCCCGTGGAACCGCGCGGGCACCTTGATCTGCACGATCGTGACGTAGATGCCGTTCATCAGCGTGAGGAAGTAGGACAGCGCGAACGCCCCCGCGCCGACCACGACGAGCGATGGGGCGAGGCCGGTGACGACGGCGCCCGCCGCGATGGCCACGGCGAAGGCCAGCACACCGCGGAACCGCCCGCGGCGCGGGCCGCCCCACAGCGACATGGTCAGCCCGCCGAGCAGCACGCCGAGCCCCGACACCAGCGAGATCACGCTGACGTCCCTCAGCGTGGCGAAGGACAGCACCAGCGGCGAGACCAGCAGGAGCAGCGGCGACAGGAACACGTTGAGCACGGCGAAGAACACCAGCGTCGAGCGCAGGCCCCGGTCGTGCCACGTGTACGTGAAGCCCTTGGCGATCTCCGTGCTCAGCGGCTCGCGCGGCCGCCAGGGCAGCGTGTCGGGGAAGCGGACCAGCAGCACCGTGACGATGGCGAACGCGTAGCTCGCCACGTCGATCGCCACGATGCCGCCGAGCCCGATCCAGGCCAGCAGCCCGGCCGCGACGAGGGGGACGACGAGCTGCGCGACGCCGTTGGTCATCTGGGTGACGCCGATGGCGTGGCCGAGGTAGTGCTTGGGGACGAGCTGCGGCACCGCCGACTGGTAGGCCAGCCGCTGGAAGCTCGCCGCCACCGATAGAGCGACGATCAGCAGGTAGATCTGCCAGATCCGGATGTCGCCGAAGAGGAGCAGCGCGGCCAGCACGGCCTGGATTCCGGCCGAGGCGCAGTCGGCCCACAGCATCACGCGCCGCCGGTCGGCCCGGTCGACGATCGCCCCGGCCAGCGGTGAGATCAGCAGCCCGGCCAGGTTGAGCACGGCCAGCGTGGAGAACTGCCCGATCGAACCGGAGTCCATGAGGACGGTCAGCGGCAGGGCCCACCCGGTGAGCGCCGAGCCGATCATCGAGAGCTGCTGCCCGGCGGAGATCGTGAGGAAGCGGCCCATGCCGGGCCGTACCTTGGGTGCGTCCGGGCCGGGCGCGTCGGAGCCGCGTGAGACCGCGTGCACCCACCACGAGGGGTTGGCCGAGCGGTCGGAGACCTCCATGTGGGTGTGGGTGCGCAGGGCGGCGGCCAGTTCCTCCGCGCGGTAGCGCAGGAAGTAGTGGCCGCCCTCGTCCAGGACGACCAGCGCGGTGACGTCGGTGAGGAAGCCCCACTCGCGGTAGCGCTCGGTGTAGAAGTCGGTGGCGGGGTCGCGCTCGCCGACCACCGAGATGATCGGCGCGCGTAACCGTGGCCGGTCCGGCGCGTCGAACAGCCCGGTGAAGTATTTCTCCGCGGCCTTCGAGTCGTGGCGCATCGTGCGGATGATGCGGTCGGCCACGCCCGGATCGAGCTCCTCCAGGTCCACGCCGCGGGCCTTGAGGCGGTTGATGTCGGTCTGGCTGCTGCGGAGGCGGTCGAACTCCCCGATTCTCGACAGCGCCCGCATGAGCCCGCGCGGCCGGGCGAACGGGAAGATCGCCCCGGCGTAGACGGCGTCCACCTCACGGCCCGCCGCCTCGACCCGGGTGGCCAGCTCGACCGCGAGCGCGGCGCCGACCCCGCAGTGGCCGTAGATCACCAGAGGACCCTCGATGGCGAGGATCTCCTCGGTGGCGCGGGCGGCCAGCTCGCCGAACTCCATCGGCTCCTCGTCCAGGCCCACGTCGTGGCCCGGGATCGCGAGCGCGTACAGCGCCTGGTCCGCCGGCAGGGCGTCGGCCAGCGGCTGGTAGACCACGGCGCTGCCCGACCCGTACGGCACGCACACGTAGGTGACGCTCGCCGTACGCGCCGGGGTGAGCCGCTGGAGCAGCGGGCGCGGGCGGTCCTCGCCGGATCCGGCGTAGGCCGCCAGCTCGCGCACGGTCCGGTAGGTGAAGATGTCCACCAGCCCGACCTGCGCCGACCCGGCGGGCAGGGCCCTGCGGAGCTTCGCGACGACCTGGACGGCGAGCAGCGAGTGGCCGCCGAGATCGAAGAAGTCGTCGTCGGCCCCGACCCGCTCGGCCGCCAGCACGTCGGCCCAGACTGCCGCGACGGCCCGCTCGGTCTCGGTCTCCGGCTCGGCGTACGGCACGTCGGCCTGCGCCTGCGGGACGGGCAGGGCGGCCCGGTCGAGCTTGCCGTTCGGCGTGAGCGGAAGGGCGTCGAGCACGACGAACATCGACGGCAGCATGTATTCCGGCAGCGTGCCCCTGATCGCCGCGCGCACCTGGGCCGGCTCGGGCACGTCGTCGCCCACGAGGTAGGCGACCAGCCGGGGGTCGCCGGGCACGTCCTCGCGCACGATCACCGCGGCGTCCCGCACCCCGGCCTTCTCGCGGAGCACGGCCTCGATCTCGCCGAGCTCGATGCGCAGGCCGCGCAGCTTGACCTGGCCGTCGAGGCGGCCCAGGAACTCGATCGTGCCGTCCGGCAGCCGGCGGGCCGCGTCGCCGGTGCGGTAGCGGCCTCCGGCGAAGCGCTCGGCGGTCAGCTCCGGGCGGGCGTGGTAGCCGAGCGCGACGCCCACGCCGCCGATGTACAGCTCGCCGGGCACCCCCACGGGCACGGGCTCGCCGTGGCGGTCGAGCACGTGCAGCGTGATGTTCTGGATGGGCGAGCCGATCGGCACCCGCGCCCGGCCCGCCAGCGCGGGCAGTGTGCACTGCCAGGCGGAGACGTCGATGGCCGCCTCCGTGGGGCCGTACAGGTTGTGCAGCTCGGCCGGGAGCGTGCGCAGGCAGCGCTCGGCCAGGTCGACGGGCAGCTCCTCCCCGCTGCACACGATGACGCGCGGCGAGGTGCAGGTCTCCACGCCCTCCTCGGCGAGGAACGCGCCGAGCATGGACGGCACGAAGTGCAGGACGGTCACCCGCTCGGCATTGATCAGATCACGCAGGTAGGCCGGGTCGCGGTGGCCTCCGGGCTCGGCCAGCACGAGCCGCGCGCCGGTGAGCAGCGGCCAGAAGAACTCCCACACCGAGACGTCGAACCCGGCCGGGGTCTTCTGCAGCACCACGTCGGCGTCGGTGAGCCGGAACCGTTTCTGCATCCAGTCGAGCCGGTTGACGATGCCGCGGTGGCTGTTGGGCACGCCCTTCGGCCGGCCGGTGGACCCGGAGGTGTAGATCATGTACGCGGCCGTGCCGGGCTCGCCCCTCGCCTCGGGCGGGGTCGCCGGCAGCCCGTCCCATACGGCGTCCAGGTCGAGCGGCAGGATGACGGCGCCGCCGGTGGCCAGCCGTTCGGCCAGGTCCTGCTGGGTCAGCACGACGGGCGCGCCCGAGTCCGCCAGCATGAACGCCAGCCGGTCGGCGGGATAGCCGGGGTCGAGCGGCACGTACGCCGCGCCGGTCTTGAGCACGCCGAGCAGGGCGGCGACCAGGTCGAGCGAGCGTTCGGCGCAGACCGCGACCAGGCCGCCCGGCCGCACGCCGAGCCCCGTGAGGCGGTGCGCGATCCGGTTGGCGCGCTCGTCGAGCTGCCGGTAGGTCCACGACCGCCCGGCGAAGGTCACCGCGACGGCCTCGGGGGTGCGGGCGACCTGCTCCTCGATCAGGCCGTGCAGGGTGGCCGTGTCCGGGTAGTCCGCGCCGGTCGCGTTCCAGCCGGCGATCAGCGCGTCGTCGCCCGTCAGCGGCAGCCGGCCGATCGGGACGTGCGGGTCGCGCACGATCGCGCGCAGCAGGTCTTCGAGGTGCCCGGCCATCCGGGCGATCGTGTCCTCGCGGAACAGCTCGGGCCGGTAGGTGAACGCGCAGTTCAGGCCCCCGTCTCCGGTGGGCGCGGCGTACAGCTCCACGTCGTGCCTGGCCGACACGGGGGCCAGCGGGAGGACCTCGATGCCGTCGCCCGGGGAGAACTCGTTCATCGAGCAGATCGTGTCGATCAGGGGCGGCCTGCTGGTGTCCCGGGGCACGCCGAGGGCCTCGACGAGCTGGGCGAAGGGCAGCTCCTCGTGATCGAGCGCGGCGAGGACCGTGCTCCTGGTGCGGGCCAGCAGCTCGGCGAACGTCGGCTCGCCGTCCAGCCGGGCCCGTATCGCCAGCATGTTGACGAACATGCCCACAACGTTCTCGAACTCCGGTCTGCTCCGCCCGGCCACCGGCACGCCGACCGCGAAGTCGTCCTGGCCGGTCAGCCGGGAGAGCAGGACCTGGTAGGCGGCCAGCAGGGTCATGAACGTGCTCGCGCCGTGGTCGCGGCTCAGCGCGGCGACGCCGTCCATCAGATCAGGCGGGAGGAGGCGCACGTGGGTCGCGCCGTCGAGTGTCTGCAGCGCCGGGCGGGGCCGGTCCGTGAGGAGTTCGAGGCGCGGCAGCCCGGCCAGCTCCCCGCGCCAGTAGTCCAGCTCGCGGTCCACGGACCGCGCACGCTGCCACACGGCGACGTCGCCGAAGCGTACGGCGGGCGCGGGCGGCTCCTCGCCGTGCCAGAGCGCGAGCAGGTCGCGCATGAGCAGGTGCAGCGACTGGCCGTCGGCCACGATGTGGTGCACGAGCAGGGCGACGATGTGCTCGTCCTCGGCCTTGCTGACGACGACGCACTTGAGCAGCGGGCCCTCGGCGAGGTCGAGCGGGATGGCGGTCTCGGCGCCGATGAGCGCGATCGCCTCCTCGTCGGTGGCCGCCGTGGTGCGGTTCAGCGGCACCTCCGCCGTGTCCACGACGTGGACGGCGGGCGCGCCCTCCTCGGTCGCCGTGAACCGCTGGCGCAGGCCCTCGTGCCGGGCCGGCAGCGCGGCCAGTGCGTGGGCCAGCCGGTCCTCGTCCAGCGGCTCAGGCAGCCGTACGGCGAGCACCAGGGTGTAGGTGGTGGTGCCCGGCGTGAACTGCTCCATGAACCACAGCGGTTCCTGGGCCGGGGACATCGGGGGTTCGACGCCCTCCGGGCGCCGGGGAATGGAGTCGCGTGCGGAGCGGGCCCGCAGTCTGCGTCGGAGCAGTTCTCGCTTGGCGTCTGACAGGTCAGCCACAGACATGTGACACGGCCCTTCGATGGCGTACAGGCGGACAGTCACGCACGCAGTGAAACGATCTTTGTTTCGGCGTTAATCACATAGGCGACATTTGGTCATCTGGACGTTATGCGTCACTTTACGTTGGCGGCACCGCGCCTGGGCGTAGCCGACGATGGTCCGTCCGGTTTCCGGGACGACCAGCGCTCGCCGCACGCCGTGTCGCTGAAACTTTCACCCCGGAGACCTGTGGATCGGGCCGGCCGGATCCTCGGATGCGGCACCATGACGCCATGACGCACTGGTTCCGCGCCTATTCGGACGAAGAGGACATCTGGTTCTACTTCGAGGTGGATGCCGGCGGCTGGGTGACCCGCCAGATCGAGCTCAGCGGACCGAGCGGCGTCCCCGTCGCCGCGGCGTCGCTGGAGGAATGGCAACAGGCCTATGAGGAGGGGCGGATCAGCCGGTACGAGGCGACCTACGGCCTGACCGCCGAGAGTCCTGTGCAGGAGTGGGAGGGATACGAGCCCCACGCGCTGACCTCGGCCGAGTTCGAGGACACGTGGAGCCGGGCCCGTCGGCACCTTCTTCAGGCAACCGCTGAGCCCTGAGTCGCGAGCCCTGAGTCGCGAGCCCTGAGTCGCGAGCTCTGAGTCGTGAAGCCTGTGGCGTGAGTCCGGTCAGCGGCCGTTGATCCGCCACATGGGCTCGACCACGGTCCACTGGGCCTCCCATACCCGGCGGGCCCTGCGCTGGTTGAGGAGGCGGGTGCAGGTCACCAGCAGCGCGAGGATCGCGGTCGCGGCCAGCGGGATGCCCGTGCCGACGGTCAGCGCGGCGACCACCGTGGTCTCCCGGTCCTGTGGCCGGGGCGTGATCACGCCCTTGTCGTCGGTCCAGATGCGCACGGTCTCTCCCGCGTTCCTGTTGGGCGAGACCTCGATGACACCGGCTCTCACCGTGCCGTTGGGGGCCACCCAGGTGGCCTGGGCATGCCCGACCGCCGCTCCGGCCACCGACAGCCGGGGCGTCGTCACGTTGCCCGTCAGTGTGGCGACGACCTGATGCCGCGTGCGCGCCTGCTCGGCCTCCGTCTTCAGGCCCTTGCCGTACTCGCGCATGCCCAGCATCACGCCGAACACGATCGCGGCCACGATCCCCAGCACCGCGACAAGCCGAACCACCGCTTCGACCCGGTCGCACCGGCGCCGAAGCGGATTCCTGTCAAGTCCCAGCCAGCGAGCGAACCTGGCGAATAGATTCTGCGACATCTCACACCTCACAGGGTCATTACCACTGCGAGTCCCGTTTATGCCTATTTTGCATCCCAAGAGAATCCAGGGGAACGCCCCTCCCGATATGCCCGGACACCTTCGGCCATTTCGCCACTCTCCCGGGCCTCCCGCTGCCAGGCGCGCACCTCGGCCTCCCCGGCCCGGCCGTCGATGATCTGCTTGGCCGCCGCCAGCGTCAGCCGGGACCGGCCGGCCATCGTGGCCGCCAGGCCGTACACGCGCTCGCGGAGGTCCTCCGGACGGCAGACCTCGTCGACGAGGCCGGTGCGCAAGGCGTGATCTGCGCCGATGAGCTCCGCCGAGAAGAGCAGGAGCTTCGCCGTGGCGGGTCCGGCGATCTCCGCGAGCCGCCGCGTGGAGCTGAGCGGATAGACGATCCCGAGCTTGGCCGGAGTGACGCCGAAGCGGGCCCCGTCCGCCGCGACGCGCAGATCACAGGCGAGCGCGAGCTGGCATCCGCCGCCGACGCAGTATCCCTCGATCATCGCGATCACGGGTTTCGGAAAGGTCATGAGCGCGTGCTCTGCGACAACGGTGAGACCGGTGTCATCCTCGTTATCGCCAAGCTCATGAATTTCCGAAATATCGGCACCGGAACAGAAAGTTCCGCCCGCTCCGGTGAGGACGAGGACGCGTACCTTCGCGTCGGCGGCGAGGTCCGCGAGGATGCCCGGCAGCGCCCGCCACATGGCGGCCGTCACGGCGTTGCGCTTGGCGGGCCGGTCGAAGGTGAGGGTGGCGACGTGCTCGTCGAGGGTCAGGTCGAACCCGTCGGTAACTTCCATCTCTCGATTGTCCGGTTCGCCCGTCCCGCTGCGCCAGCGGGGTCCCGACGCGTGATGGCATAATCGCCGCGCAGCGGGACGATCCCGTACGCCTTCCCCCCAAGGAGTCTCTCGGTGTTCGGGATCCTCCGGCCGTGTGCCCGCCACTCCTGCCCGTCCGTCCACGCGGCCTGGCGCGCGCACCTGTGCGGGCTCTGTCTGACGCTGCGCGACCGGCACGGGCAGCCGGCCCGGATGGCGACCAACTACGACGGCCTCATCCTGTCGGTCCTGACCGAAGCACAGACGCGGGCCCAGACACGGGCCCAGACACGGGCACAGACGGGGGACCTGTCGCAGAACCGGCGGACCGCCGGGCCCTGCGCGCTGCGCGGCTTCCAGCGGGCGGAGGTGGTGCCGTCGGACGACCCGGGCGCCCGCCTGGCGGCCGTGGTCTCGCTGGCCCTCGCCTCGGGCAAGATCCGCGACCACGCGTCCGACGGCGACGGGATCGCGGCCCGGCGCGTGGCCGGACTCCCCCTGCGCGCCATGGCCTCGGCCTGGGCCTCGGCCGCCCGGCGCGGCGCGGAGTCGATCGGCTTCGACACGGCCGTGCTGACCGAGGTCTCCGCCCGCCAGGTGCTGCTGGAGTCGTCCCCCGGGCGCGGCCTGCTCGACGTCACCGAGCCCACCGAGACCGCCGTGGCCGCGGCCTTCGCGCACACCGCCGTGCTCGCCGGCCGGCCGGGCAACGTGGAGAGCCTGCGTGAGGCCGGCCGTTTCTTCGGCCGGATCGCGCATGTGATCGACGCGGTCGAGGACCTCGCCGAGGACCGGGCCCGCGGGGCGTACAACCCGCTTGACGCGACCGGCGCCTCGCCCGCCGAGGCCCGGCGCGTGTGCGAGGAGGCGCTGCACGGGCTGCGCCTGGCCGTACGCGACCTCGAACTGGAGGAGCGGCACCTGGTCGAGGCGCTGCTGTGCGACGAGACCCGGCGTGCCGTCGACCGGGCGTTCGGGACGCGTGCCCACGCCGCCTGTGGCACACACCGCATGGCGGCCGGGGACGCCTCCCCCACGCCGCCCGACGCCCCGCCCGGCGGCTCCCCCAGGGGTCCCGGCGACCGCCCGGGGATCGCGCTGACCGCGTTGGCCGGGATGGGGGTCTTCCTGACCTGCGGGCTCTACCGCCCGCCGTGGAGCGAATATCGGGGTGCGCCGTGGAGCGAGCGCTGCTGGTGCGGCGATTGCGACTGCCCCGACTGCTCGGACTGCTGTGACTGCGCCGACTGCTGCTCGTCATGCTCCGACTGCTGCTCGGGCGACGGCTGCTGCTGCGGGGACAATTGCTGCTGCGGGGACAACTGCTGCTGTGGTGACGGCTGCTGCTGCGACTGCGGCGCCTGACGGCTCACGCGGGCGCGGCCGGGCCGTCCGTGCCCAGGAGGCGGTCGTAGGGAACCGCATGACTCGTGCGGCCGTGGAAGCCGGTCGTGGTCGTCGCGGTGAACAGGGAGGGACCATCCCCGCGGGCGCGGGGCCGATACCTGATCGTGGCCTGCCGCCGGGGCTTTGAGAGGAGCATTCCCGCCGACGAGGGGATGGCGACGAGAAGGACGAATGGTCAGAGGTATCGGAGCTCACGCCATGGTACGGCGGCAGCTGGTCCGTCCGGGCGGCGGTCCATCAGATAGGTGAGCAGCGCGGCGGCCCTTGCGAGGATCGGCGCTATCGTCGGCCCATGGGAAGATCGCGCCCCCCTTTCCGCCGGCTCACCCCCGCCGAGCGCCGGCTCTGGGACGCCTATCCCTCCGGCGACTGGGTCGACCTGCGCCACGGCCGGGAGACCGATCCCTCCTCGGGCGGCGAGTGGGGCCGCTCCCGGGTGGTCAGGGCGGAGGTGATCTCCGCCCTGGTGCTCGACCGGGGCGCCGGCGGTTCGGCCCGGGTGCCGGGCGTCCGGCTCGCCGGGGCCCGGATCATCGGCGATCTCAACCTGTCCGACGCCACGATCGAGGCGAAGATCCACCTGCTCGACTGTCACATCGCCGGGACGGTCTCGTTCAACGACGCCAGGACCAGGGGCGTGCGGCTGCGCCGCTGCGACATCGTCCGCTTCCGGGCCAGCCGGGCCACGATCGACGGGCTGCTCGACCTCGACGGATCGGCCGTACGCGAGGGGGTGCGCCTGGACAACGCCCACGTGACCGGGCAGCTCCGGCTCTCCGGTGCCCGGTTGGGCACACCCGGCCAGAATCCCTACCGGGGCACGCCGCCCGGGGCGCCGTCCCTCCTGGAGCAGGCGCACTGGAGCGGGCCGGAGGGATCGCAGGAGCCGCGCACCTGGGAGTCGGTCGCGCTGTGGGCCGGCGGGCTGGTCGTGGACGGCAGCGCCTTCTTACGGAACATGCGGGCCACGGGCGGGCTGCGGCTGATCGGCGCCCGGTTCGCCAGCGGGCTCTACCTCCAGGGCGCGGTCGTCACCGCGGACGGCGTCCCCGCCGTGCACGCCGACCATTTGCAGGCCGACGCGGCCGAGCTCGGCGCGGGCTTCACCGCCCACGGCACCGTACGGTTGCGCGGCGCGCATATCCGCGGGGTCCTGTCGTTCCACGGGGCGGTGCTGCGGGCGACCGGACGGGCGCTGCACCTGAGCCACATGCAGGCGGACGAGCTCATCCTGCTGCCCGAGTCGATCGAGGGCGAGGTCAACCTCGGCTACTCCCGCTTCGGTGTGCTGTTCGACCGCCCGGAGAGCTACCCGGGCCACGTGCGGCTCGAAGGGCTGACGTACGAGTCGCTGCGCGGCCCGGCGACCCTGGCCGACCGGCTCTCCTGGCTGCGGCGCGACCCCGGAGGCTACCGCCCCCAGCCGTACGAGCAGCTCGCCGCCTACTGCCGGCGCATCGGCCACGAGCCGGACGCGCGCCGGGTGCTGCTGGCCAGGCAGCGGGCGCGGCGGCGGACGCTGCGGCCGCCCGGGCGGCTGTGGGGCCGGCTGCTCGACGGGCTCGTCGGGTACGGATACCGGCCCTGGCTCGCCGGGCTGTGGGCCGCGCTGCTCCTCGCGACGGGCACGGCGATCTTCACGCGGTGGCCACCCCACCAGATCGGCCTGGACGAGTCACGCCATTTCAACGCCTTCGTCTACACGCTCGACCTGCTGGTGCCGGTGAGCGTGTTCGAGCAGCGCGGGGCCTGGGAGCCGGCCGGATGGACCCAGTGGCTGGCGAACGGACTGATCGCGGCGGGCTGGATCCTCGCCACCGCGCTCATCGCCGGCGCGAGCAGGCTCCTGCGGCCGTCCAACGCCCCCTGAACGGGAGTCGGTTCGGCGAGCCGGACGCGCCGGACGTACGGCACAGCATAGTCAATCAAGTGATTGAATGACGTATCGCCGAAACCCCGGCGCACCCGTCCGATCCGGATGCGCCGGGCGAGCCGGGCGCCGAAAACCGTGCGGATCAGAAGGCCTCGTCGAAGCTGACGTCGCCCTCGACGGCCACCTGGTAGGCCGAGACACGGCGCTCGAAGAAGTTCGCCAGCTCCTGCACGTCCTGGAACTCCATGAACGGGAAGGGGTTATCCGTGCCGTACCGCACGGGCAGGCCGAGCCGGGCGAGCCTGCGGTCGGCGACATACTCCAGGTAACGCCGCATGTTGTCCGCGCTCATGACGCCGTGCCCGTCGCCGCACAGGTCGCGGGCGAAGGCGAGCTCGGCGGCGACCGCCTCCTCCATCATCCGCGTCACCTGGGCCGCCAGCTCGTCGTCGAACAGGTCCGGCTCCTCGCGGCGTACGGTGTCCACCACCTCGAAGGCGAACTCCATGTGCATCGACTCGTCGCGGAACACCCAGTTGGTGCCGGTCGCGAGACCGCCGAGCAGCCCCCGCGAGCGGAACCAGTAGACGTACGCGAAGGCGCCGTAGAAGAACAGTCCCTCGATGCAGGCGGCGAAGCAGATCAGGTTGAGCAGGAAGGCCCGCCGGTCCTCCCGGGTCTCCAGCCGGTTCAGCTCGCTGATCGAGTCGATCCAGCGGAAGCAGAACTCGGCCTTGTCGCGGATCGACGGGATGTGCTCGACGGCGGCGAACGCCTTGGCCCGCTCGTCGTGATCGGGCAGGTAGGTGTCGAGCAGGGTCAGGTAGAACTGGACGTGCACCGCCTCCTCGAACAGCTGCCTGCTCAGGTACAGCCGCGCCTCGGGGGCGTTGACGTGCTGATAGAGGTTCAGCACCAGGTTGTTGGCCACGATCGAGTCGCCGGTCGCGAAGAACGCCACGAGCCGGTTGATCAGGTGGCGCTCCCCCTCGTCGAGGGTCGCGAGGTCGGCGAGGTCGGAGGCGAGATCGACCTCCTCGACCGTCCAGGTGTTCCTGATCGCCGCGCGATACCTCTCGTAGAACCCGGGGTAGCGCATCGGGCGCAGGGTCAGGTCCATGCCGGGGTCGAGCAGCATCGTTCTCATTGGCAAGCCTCGCAGATCTCGGGGTTCTCAAGGGAGCAGGCGACGGCGTCCACCGGCGTGACCGCGGGGACGGTCGTCTGGGCGATCCTCGTCGCCGGGCGGGAGCGCAGGTAGTAGGTGGTCTTCAGGCCCGACCGCCAGGCGTAGGCGTACATCGACGAGAGCTTGCCGATGGTGGGGGCGGCCATGAAGAGGTTGAGCGACTGCGACTGGTCGACGTACGGCTGCCGCGCGGCGGCCAGGTCGATGAGCGCCTTCTGGGGCAGCTCCCAGGCGGTGCGGTAGAGCGTCCTGAGCTCGGCCGGGATGGCGGCGATGTCCTGGATCGAGCCGTCGTTGAGCTTGATCGCGTCGCGCATCGACCGCGTCCACAGGCCGAGGGCCTGGAGGTCCCGCACGAGATAACGGTTGACCTGGAGGAACTCCCCCGACAGCGTCTCCCGCTTGAAGACGTTGGACACCTGCGGCTCGACGCACTCGTAGCAGCCCGCGATCGAGGCGATCGTGGCCGTCGGCGCGATCGCGATCAGCAGGGAGTTGCGCAGTCCGGTCTCCGCGATCCTGGCCCGCAGCGCGGCCCACTCCTCCGGGTGGACCGGGGTGCACGGATAGTGGTCGAGGTGCAGCACGCCGTCCGCCGCCCGCGTCTCCCCGTACGCCGGGTGGCGCCCGCGCTCCGCGGCCAGGTCGGCCGAGGTGCCGTACGCCGCGAGCGCGATCTCCTCGGCGATGCGGGTGGACAGCGCGAGCGCCTCGGGCGAGTCGAACGGCAGGCGCAGCGCGAAGAACACGTCGGCGAGGCCCATGACGCCGAGGCCGACCGGCCGCCACTTGCGGTTGGCCGCCTCCGCCTCGGGCGTCGGATAGAAGCCGAGGTCGATCGTCCGGTCCAGGAACCGTACGGCGGTGCGGACGGTGGCGCGGAGCCTGCCGAAGTCGACGGCGTCGCCCTCCGGGGTCAGGTGCGCGGCGAGGTTGACCGAGCCGAGGTTGCACACGGCGGTCTCGCCGTCGCTGGTGACCTCCAGGATCTCGGTGCACAGGTTGGACAGGTGGATGACGTTGCCGGGCCGCGCGGTCTGGTTGGAGGCGCGGTTGGAGGCGTCCTTGAACGTCATCCAGCCGTTGCCGGTCTGGGCGAGCGTGCGCATCATCCGGGCATAGAGGGCGCGGGCCGGCACCTGCTTGACGTAGCACCCGGCGGCCTCCAGCTCGCGATAACGGGTGTCGAACGCCTCACCCCACAGGTCGGTCAGCTCGGGGACCTCCTTGGGGTCGAACAGCGACCACGTGCCGTCCGCCTCGACCCGGCGCATGAACTCGTCGGGCACCCAGTTGGCCAGGTTGAGGTTGTGCGTGCGCCGCGACTCCTCGCCCGTGTTGTCGCGAAGCTCCAGGAACTCCTCGATGTCGGCGTGCCAGGTCTCCAGGTAGACGCAGGCCGCGCCCTTGCGCCTGCCGCCCTGATTGACGGCCGCCACCGACGCGTCGAGCGTGCGCAGCCACGGCACGATGCCGTTGGACAGGCCGTTGGTGCCCCGGATCAGCGAGCCGCGCGAGCGCACCCGCGTCCAGGCGATGCCGATCCCGCCCGAATACTTCGACAGCCGGGCCACCTGGCCGTACCGCTCGTAGATGCTCTCCAGCTCGTCCCTCGGGGAGTCGAGCAGGAAGCACGACGAGAGCTGCGGCCGGCGCGCGCCCGAGTTGAACAGCGTCGGCGAGCTGGGCAGATAGGCCAGCGTGGACATCAGGCCGTACAGCTCGGCCGCCTCCGCCACCGTGGCCGACAGCCCGCAGGCGACGCGCAGCAGGAAGTGCTGCGGGCGCTCCAGCACGCGCCGGGTGACCGGGTGGCGCAGCAGGTAGCGGTCGTAGACCGTGCGCAGCCCGAAGTATTCGAACCGGTCGTCGGCCGCCGGGTCGATCAGCGCGTCGAGCGCCTCGGCCTCACCGGCCACGAAGGCGGCGACGGCGTCGCCAAGCAGCCCGGCGGCGTGGGCGGCGGCGACCGACTCGGAGAACGTGCGCACCCCCTCGGCCGCCGCCTCCTCCGCGATCAGCCCGCTCAGCAGCCTGGCCGCCCGGCGCGAGTTCTCCGGGTCGGCGATGACCCCGGCCGCCGCCTCCTCGATGGCCTGCCAGACCTGCGCCGCGTCCCACCCGCCGTCCGGGCCGCCGTCCGGGCCGCCGTCCGGGCCGGCCGATGCCCGCCGTACGGCACCGGTGGAGGGTCCGGAGTTCCCCGCCGAAGCCCACGGCCCGCCGCGTACCTCTGACGCGGGGTCCGCGGAAGCGGAGGCCGGGTCGGTGATCGTCATCAGATGCCCTCTCCTCGTCGTCTCGTGTCCCGGCCGGACCGGAGGGAGGCATGCCGCGGCGCACGCGCACGAGAGGGATTCGTGCCGTGACGATGCGGCGAGCCCGCCCTCGGGGCCCGGCGCGGGGCGCGCGCCCATGCGCGCGCATCGCTGGCAGGTCTTCGGACTCGCGGGCGCCCGGCCGGGCTCGCGCCCTGCCGGTCCTACTGGCCGTCGCTTCCCGGGCGCGCTCGCGCCCAGTGCTCGGAGCACAGCACCGTGCTGTGCCGACGGCGGTCGTTCCCGCTCACCGCTGCGGGGCAGTCCCGGATTTCCACCGGGTTCCCTCTTGCCTCACCAAGGTGAACCAGCAACGCGATGGATCCTACATCTAGTGGCCCTTCCCGCAAGCGCCCCCACAAGTTGTGTTTTTCAGCGGAGTCCGAGATCATTGAGGAGCAGGGCCGTACGGCGCGCCTCGCCGGCGAGCCATTGCCGGAAGTCGTCGCCGTCGAGCCACATCGGCGTCCAGTCGTTGCGCTCGCACAGGCGCCGCCAGCCCGGCGTGCCGGCGACGGCACGGCACAGATCGAGCAGGGCGTCCGGCTCGGGCGTGCCGCGCGGGGCGATCAGCCCGGTCCAGTCGGCGAACACGACGCGTACGCCCGACTCCGACAGCGTCGGCGCGTCCACCCCGGACAGCCGCTCGGCGGAGGAGACGGCGAGCGGGCGCAGCCGTCCGGCGCGCACATGGGGGGCGACCTCGCGCCTGCTGCCGAACCCGAGCGCGAGCCGCCCGTCGACGACCGCGGCGACGGCCTGCGCCCTGCTGCCGAACGCGACGTAGTCGAGCAGGCGGACGTCGGCTCCCAGGCCCCGGGCGGTCATGCCGAACAGCAGGTGTTCCGGGCCACGGTCGGCGCCGCCCGCGACCCGGTGCGCCCCCGGGTTCCGCAGCAGCGCGGCGGCGAACTGGTCGAACGTGCGATAGCCCGAGTCGGGCGAGGCGACCAGCACCTCCCACTCCCCCGCCAGCCGCGCGAGCGGTACGGCCCGGGCCACGAGGAGGGGGTCGCGGGCCAGCGCGCAGGCGGCGAGCAGCGCGGAGTCGGCGACCACCAGGCCGGCCCCCGGCCGGTTCAGGTCGGCGAGAGCCGTCCCGCCGCCACCGGTCTCCCGCCTGATCCGTACGGCCCGGGCCCAGCCACGCCCTTCCACGAGCGACTTGAACCCGGCGGCGACGCCCTCCCCGCACCCGCCGGGCGGGCCCGGGACCATCAGGGAGAGCTCCCCGCGGCGCGGGGGTGCGGGGACACCGCATGCGCCCGCGAGGGCCAGGACTCCCAGTGCGAGGACCGTACGGCGTCGCATGTCGGCACCCTCCACCCCGAAGAGTCCCTTACATGCACAGACTATGAGTAACTACACCATGTCACCACATAACGGACGTTACGGCTGCGGCGATCGATGGGTGGTTCTCGCCGGGTAGAGGGCGATCCCGCGGTGGTCGCGGGTCAGGCGCCTGCCGCAGGAGCTCGGAAAGAAGCCGTCGTCCTCGCTGCGATGGTGACTGCCCAGTGCGGCACAGCAGGTGTGACAGTGGGCACGCAGGTCGGGCTTGATCACCTCGACCCGCTTGGCTCGCGCGGGCAGTTCCGCGTGCGCAACACCCGCTCGGTCAGGGATACAGGCGTCGTATACAAAGGCAGGCATGGAGGACCTTGTCGAGCACCGTTACGGCCGCGACGACATACGGCTGATGACGGCGTCCTTCCGTAGGCATCACTTCGTTCCGCACGCGCACAGCGAGTACGCCATAGCGGCGATCGAGCGCGGGGTGGAGGCCGTCCGCTATCGCGGCGCCACCGAGCACGCGCCCGCGGGCAGCCTGCTCCTCCTCGACGCCGACACCATCCACGCCGGCCGTCCCGGCATCCCCGAGGGCTGGGACTACCGGGTCTTCTACATCCCGCAGCACCTGCTCGCGGAGCTCGCCGGGCACCGGCCGGCCTTCTCCACACCGGCTCCGTACGATCCTCGCCTGGCCGCCCGCCTGATCCGGCTGCACCGCCGCCGGGACCAGACCTCCCTCGCCGCGCAGGAGGAGTTCGAGGCGCTGTGCACCGAGATCCTCGCCCGCTACACGCGCCGCGGAATCGCCCCGGCGCCCATCCGCACGACGCCGGCGGGGCCGGTCGCGAAGGTGCAGCGGCATCTGGCCGAAGACCTGCGGCGCACCCCAAGCCTGGACGAGCTCGCGCAGGTGGCGGGCCTGCCCCGGTTCCGGCTGCTGCGCGCCTTCCGCCGCGAGACCGGCGTGACCCCGCACGGCTACCTGCTCCAGCTCCGCCTGCGCTGCGCCCAGCAGCTCCTGACCGCCGGGCACACCATCGCGCGGGCCGCCGCGGAGAGCGGCTTCTACGACCAGGCGCACCTGCACCGCCATTTCCGCCGTACGTTCGCGGCCACCCCGGGCCGGTTCGCGCGCAACGACGTACAAGACCGGCGCGGCTCGCGCGCCTAGCGTTGCCGGGCATGGACGAATACACCAGCCACGAATACACCGGGCCCGAATACACCGGGCCCGAGTTCTCCCGCAGCGCGCTGCTCACCATCGACCTGCAGCGCGACTTCGTCGCCGGCATCGCCGGCACCGCCGAGGTGCTGCCCGCGGTCCGGCGCCTCACGCACGCGTTCCGCGAGGCGGGGCGGCCCATCGTGCATGTCGTGCGCCTCTATCTGCCCGACGGCAGCAACGCCGACCTGTGCCGCCGGACGCTGCGCGGCATGGTCAACCCGCACTCCCCGGGCTCCCAGCTGGCCGCCGGACTGCTCCCCGGCGGGCTCCCCGGCGGAACGGCGGAACGCGAGCTCGACCCGGACCTGCTCCTCGCGGGACGCGCGCAGGAGGTCGGCCCGGGCGAGCACATCCTGTACAAAGCCCGCTGGAGCGCCTTCTACGGCACCCCGCTGCTGGAGCACCTCGCGGAACGCGCGGTGAGCACCGTGGTCGTCGCCGGGTGCAACTACCCGAACTGCCCGCGTTCCACCCTCGTCGACGCGACCGAGCGCGACCTGCGCGCCGTCGCGGTCCGCGACGCCCTGTCCGGCTGGACCGCCGGCGCGGACCGCGAGCTGGCGGGGATGGGCATCGCCTGCCTGGACACGAGCGAGGTCGTCGCCGCCGTCCGGTCGCGCGCGGCGTCCCGGGCCTGACTCCGTACGGCCCGCACCGGCACGCGGCGTGGGCCGTACGGCGTGCGGACGGTTATTCGACCGTCACGCTCTTGGCGAGGTTGCGCGGGCGGTCGACGTCGCGCTCCAGGGCGACGGCCGCGTGGTAGGCGAAAAGCTGCAGCGGGATCGTGAGCAGGATGGGGTCGAGCTCGACCTCGTTCTTGGGCACCACGATGCAGTCGTCGGCCGCCTCGGACGTGCGGTGGCCGACCATGAGGATGCGCCCGTGCCTGGCCCGGATCTCGCCCAGCGTGGTGAGGTTCTTGTCGAGCAGCTCGTCGTCCGGGACGATCGCGACCGTCGGCAGCTCGGGGCTGATCAGCGCGAGCGGGCCGTGCTTGAGCTCGCTCGCCGGGTATGCCTCGGCGTGGACGTAGGAGATCTCCTTGAGCTTCTGCGCGCCCTCGCGGGCCACCGGGTAGCCGCGCACCCGGCCGACGAACATCATGCCCGGCGAGTCGGCGTACTTCTTCGCCAGATCCCTGATCCGGTCCTCCAGCGTGAGGATCTCCTTGATCTGCTCGGGCAGCCGGCGCAGGCCCTCGCAGATCCTGCGGCCGTCGGCGGGCGACAGGTCGCGTACGCGGCCGAGGTGCAGGGCGAGCAGCGCGAACGCCACGGCCGTCGAGGTGAACGCCTTGGTGGACGCCACCGAGACCTCGGGACCCGCGTGCAGGTAGATGCCGCCGTCGGTCTCCCGGGCGATGGCGCTGCCGACGGTGTTGACGATGCCGAGCACCCGGCCGCCCTTGCGCTTGAGCTCCTGCACGGCGGCGAGCGTGTCGTACGTCTCCCCCGACTGGCTGATCGCCACGTACAGCGTGTCGGGCTCGACGACGGGGCTGCGGTAGCGGAACTCCGACGCGGGCTCGGCGTCGGCGGGGATGCGGGCCAGCTCCTCGATGAGCTGCGCGCCCATCTGCCCGGAGTAGTACGCGGACCCACAGCCGATGATCTTCACGCGGCGGAACGAGCGGGTCTCGCGGGCGTCCATGTTGAGGCCGCCCAGGTGGGCGATGTGGAACCGGTCGTCGATCCGGCCGCGCAGCGTGCGGGCGACCGTGTCGGGCTGCTCGGAGATCTCCTTGAGCAGGTAGTGCTCGTAGCCGCCGTTGTCGTAGTGGCCGGCGTCCCAGTCGACCGTGAACGGCTCCTTGGCCGTCTCCCTGGCGTCGCTGGTGAACGTGTTGAACCCGTCGGCCTTGATGACCGCGAGCTCGCCGTCCTCCAGGTGGACGACCTGCCGGGTGTAGCGGATGAGCGCGGCGACGTCGGAGGCGGCGAACATCTCCTTCTCGCCGAGGCCGAGCACGATCGGGCTGCCGTTGCGGGCCACCACGATCTCGCCGGGACGCTGCGCGTCGATGACGGCGATGCCGTACGTGCCGACCACGCTCTTCAGCGCCCGTGAGACGGCCTCGCGCAGCGAGTCGGTCTCCTTGACCATGCGCCCGACGAGCTGCGAGAGCACCTCGCTGTCGGTCTCGCTCTCGAACTTCACGCCCTCGCCCTCCAGGCGGCGGCGCAGCTCGTCGGCGTTCTCGATGATGCCGTTGTGCACGACCGCGACGCGCTGCTCCTGGTCGAGGTGCGGGTGCGCGTTCACGTCACTGGGCGCGCCGTGGGTGGCCCAGCGGGTGTGCCCGATGCCGCTCGTGCCCTTGAACTTCGCGGGTACGGCCGCCGCCAGGTCGGCGACCCGGCCCTTGACCTTGCGCGTCTTGAGGCTCTTGGCGTTCACGACGGCGAGGCCGGCCGAGTCGTAGCCCCGGTACTCCAGTCGCTGGAGACCTTCGAGCAGGATGGGTGCCGCATCCTTTGGCCCGACATAAGCGACGATTCCGCACATAACCGCTCCTATCCGTAAACGATCCGCCGGAGCTGGCGCAGGGTCAGCTCCGGTGCCGCGACACGCCTTCCCGCGAGCTCGGCGGAGATTCTGGGAAAGATCTGGTCGTTCGTCAGCCCCCTCGACTTGAGTTCGCCGTGGCGGCGCCGCACGTACTCTTCCGCGGGCTCGCCGAAGTACGCCAGGACGTCGGCCACCACGCGAGCCGCCTCCCCGGGCCCCAGTGACGTGGTCCGGGTGAGGTGACCGATCAGATCCTCGAAGGGATGCCGTGCCGTGGACACAGAGCAGGACCCTAACGCAGCGCCGATACCGACTAACAAGGATCCTGCCCGTTTTCGGGCAGGATCAGCTCCGCGAAGGCTCCAAACGGCGCCATGACAGCCCCTCGTTGCGGTCAGGGCAGTGTCCGCGAGGCCGCCCGCCGGGATTCAGCTCCTGCGCAGCAGCAGGCGGCCCTGGCGGAACCGCTCGCCGTCGAGAGGCTCGCGCAGCATCCGTGCCACCTCGGCGAAGCCCGCCTCGCGCGCCGGCTCGGCGAGGCCGTCGATCGGCCAGCGGTACGCCGGCGCCGCCTTGTGGTCGAACTCCGTCACCGGATCGCCCTCGGATTCGAAGAACCCGAGCAGGAGGTGGCCGCCGGGGGCCAGCACACGGCGGAACTCGGCGAAGTACGGCGGCAGCTCCCGCGGCGGGGTGTGGATGACCGAGTACCACGACAGGATGCCGCGCAGCTCGCCGTCGGCGAGGTCGAGCGCGTGCATGGAACCGACCTCGAAGCGCAGCCCGGGGTGCGCCGCACGGGCGAGCTCGATCATCCGGGGTGACAGGTCGATGCCGAAGGCGTCCAGCCCCAGACTCCGAAGGTGCGCCGTCACATAACCGGGGCCGCAGCCGAGTTCGGCGACGGGCCCTGCCCCGTCGGTCCGTACGAGCTCGGCGAACGCGGCCAGCGCCGCGCGGTCCAGCGGCAGGCGGTCGAGCGAGTCCCGGAAGAGATCGGCGTAGAGGTCGGCGACGGAGTCGTACGCCTGGGCCGTCGCGGTGAGATAGGGGGCGGATTCGGTCATGGCGGGTGACTCTAGTGCCTCGGCTCACCCCGCGCGGACCTCCGGACGCGCGGCGTGCGCGGCGCGGGCGATCGGGGGCGGACCCGGGAAGAACCGCCCCCGCAGGCCGGCGCGGGCGGTCAGGCCGCCGGGGCGGCGGCGCGCAGCACCTTCATGAACTCACGCATCCACGCCGGGTGGTCCGGCCAGGCCCGCCCGGTCACGAGGTTCCGGTCGACGTGCGCCTCGCTGTCGACCCACGTGCCGCCGCCGTTCTCGACGTCGGTCGCGCAGGCGGGGTACGCGCTGCTCTCGCGGCCCTTCAGCACCCCGGCGGCGGCGAGCACCAGCGGCCCGTGACAGAGCGCGGCGATCGGCTTTCCGGCGTCCGCGAAGTGGCGGACGATCTCCTGGACGTCCCGGTCGCCGCGGATGTACTCGGGGGCCCGGCCGCCGGGGATCACCAGCGCGGCGTACTCGTCCGGGTTCACGTCGGAGAAGGCGACGTCGGCCGCCCAGGTGTGGCCCGGCTTCTCGGTGTAGGTGTCGAAGCCGTCCACGAAGTCGTGCACCACGAACTGCAGCTTCTTCGCGGACGGCGCCGCGATGCGCGCCTCGTAGCCCTCCTCCAGAAGCCGCTGGTACGGGTACATCACCTCGAGGTCCTCGGCCGCGTCACCGGTGATGATCAGCACCTTCGCCATGGCGTAACCCCCTCGTGCGTACGGTTGCCGCCTCATCGTGCGCACGGCCTCGCCCGCGGGTCAACGTCTCGGCTTCCTTCGGTCACGTGCCGCGTGGGCGCCGGGATTGAGGCCAGTTGGCACCGGCACCCTCCGGGATCCGCTAGAGTTATTCCTGCGTCGCCGGGAAAAACCCGAGCGATCGCTGCGGAAGTGGCTCAGTGGTAGAGCATCACCTTGCCAAGGTGAGGGTCGCGGGTTCGAATCCCGTCTTCCGCTCGGAGCCCGGACGAGATCCGGGCACGGACGATTAGCTCAGCGGGAGAGCGCTTCCCTGACACGGAAGAGGTCACTGGTTCAATCCCAGTATCGTCCACCACATCCCGTCAAAGGCCGGGCCGCTTTCGCGGCTCGGCTTTTTGCGTTCGTTCCCGTCGCCGCGCGGCCCCAGCGGGTGGGCCCGATGCACGCGCCGGATGCCGATCCGCCCGGACGGCGACATCGCCTCTGCGCACATGAACGAGGCGGACACCCAAGGCTCCATCCGGCGCTCACGACGCGGTTCGGCTGAGGTCCGGCCGTCCGGCGAGTTGTAGACGTCGGCGTTCACTACTTCTTACAGTGAGCGTAGTAGACGTCCACGTTCACTATCGGTGGGTCCCAACGACCGCCCCGCCGCTCCCTGGAGCCCGCTTTGCCGACCCCCACGACCGACACGCGGTCCACCCGCCCGGCCCGGCACCGGCCCGGCCTCGTACTCACCGCCCTGCTGTTCTGCCAGCTCATGCTGGTCCTCGACGTCACCGTCGTGAACATCGCGCTCCCCCAGATCCACGACACGCTCGGCTTCACCTCCGAGGGCCTGGCCTGGGTGCTCAACGCCTACACCGTCACCTTCGGCGGGTTGCTCCTGCTCGGCGGGCGGGCGGGGGACATCGTCGGCCGCCGCCGGGTCTTCGTCACCGGCGTCGCGTTGTTCGGCGTGGCCTCGCTGGTCGGCGGGCTCGCCCCGGCCCCGGGCTGGCTGCTCGGGGCGCGGGCCGTCCAGGGGCTGGGGGCGGCGCTCGCCTCGCCGTCCGCGCTCGCGCTCATCTCGACCAACTTCGCCGAAGGGCCCGAACGCACCCGCGCCCTCGGGTTGTGGGGAGCGGTTTCCGGCTCGGCGGCCACGCTCGGGCTCATCGTCGGCGGCGTCCTCACCCACGTGGCCTCCTGGCGTTGGGTCCTTTTCATCAACGTGCCCATCACCGTCGCCGTGCTCGTCCTCACACCGCTGTTCGTCCGCGAGGCCGAGCGGTCGCCCGGCAGGTTCGACCTCCCCGGTGCACTCACCTCCACGACCGGCATGGGCGCCCTGGCCTTCGGGCTGATCAACGCGGCCTCGGCCGGCTGGGGCGACCGGGTCACTTCGATCGCGATCGGCGTGGCCGTGGTGTCGCTGGCGCTGTTCGCGCTGGCCGAGTCCCGCGCCCCCCAGCCGATCACCCCGCTCCACCTGCTGCGCGACCCGCTGCGGCTCCGTTCGTACGCGGCGATGCTGGTGGTCGGCGCGAGCATGGGCGGGATGTTCTACTTCCTCACCCAGTTCCTGCAGGAGGTGCTCGGATTCGGCCCGCTCCAGGCGGGTCTCGCGTTCCTGCCCGTCTCGCTCGTCCTGGTCGTGTCGGCGCAGCGCACCGCGGCGCTGCTGCCGAAGACCGGACCGGCGATCCCGACCGCCATCGGGGCGCTCGCGGTCACGGCCGGGCTGCTCTGGCTCGGCCGGCTCGACGAGACCAGCGGCTACTTCCCCGGGGTCGCCGTTCCGCTGGTGCTGTTCGGCATCGGCGCGGGCCTCATCTACGTTCCCTCGACCGTCGGCGCGACGGCGCGGGTGGCCGCGACCGAGTCGGGCGCCGCCTCGGGCATGCTCAACACCACCTCCCAGCTCGGCACGGCACTCGGCCTGGCCGCGCTCGTCACCGTCGCGGGCACAGCGGCACGCCACGCCGCCGCCCATCCCGTGGCCGGCCTGTCCGCGCAGGCCCAGGCGCAGCACGCGGCCACCTACGGCTTCACTCGCGCGTTCCTGGCGGCGGCGATGCTCGGCGTCGTGCTGCTCGTCATCAGCCTCATCGGCGGCTTCAGGCCGGTCCGGCCTACTGACCGTGCCTACTGACCCGGCCTACCGACCCGGCCTACTGACCAGGGGCGTCGCCGCCCCTGACGCCGGTTGCCGCCGTCAGGGGCAGCAGGACGCGGTCGACGACCGAGACGACCAGGTCTTCGGGGATGGCGGTGCCCTCGGTGAGGATGTGGTCGGCGAGCAGGGCCGGGCCGGCCGCGGCCACCAGCGGATCGGCCGCCTCGGACGCCACCTCGCCTCTGGCCGCCCCCTGCCGCAGGACTTCGGCGATCAGTTCCTTGCAGGGCCGCAGGACCCGCTGGTCGAACAGCTTGCGGCAGTCGCCGTCGCCCTCCACGGCCATCGCGTGGAACGCGCCGGCCCGGGTCGCGTCGGCGGCGCGCCGGATGCACGACAGCAGCGCGATCAGGTCGTCGCGGACGTGCCCGGTCAGCTCGACGTCGTACGGCGACGGCAGCACGCTGCTGAGCGCGTCGAGCACGAGCTCCTTCTTGTTGCCCCAGCGGCGGTAGAGCGCCGCCTTGCCCGTGTGGGCCGCGAGCGCGACGCTGTCCATGGTCATCCGGGCGAAGCCGACCTCGCTCAGCTCGGCGAAGACCGCGTCGAAGATGGCCCGCTGCAACTCCGCTCCGTGCCGGCGCTGGCCTCCGCCGGCATGGCCGGACTGGTCACGAACGGCGACCCCGCCCATCTCGGCCCTCCCGTGAAGTCGGCCCCCATCCTACGCCGCGCCGGAAAAGCGGTTTCGCGGTCCGATCTCGCCCGTGGAAGCCTGGATCCGCGGCGGCGCCGGCCGCTGACACGCGGCCGGCGCCGCCGAGGAATCGCGGCACGGCGCTCGCCATTTCCGGCGAAGCATTCCCGCCGCCACCGGCGCGCCCCCGCCAAGAGCACCGGTATCCCGATGGGCACGGCGGATCCCTGCCCGTCATCGCCGCCGAGATAATCTTCTATCGATTAGTCCAGGGCGAACACAAACCATTTAACCGGAAATAGTCCGATGCTTGTCTAGATTTCTTCTTAATGACGGCTTTTGTCGCCCTTTTGTGGGCTCGCGGATTGCACGACGAGAACCTGTGGCGCGGCCTGATGCATCCGGGTGCGCAGCCAGAGCAACTGGACGGCCGTCTCCGGGGCACAGTGGCGGGCGAGGCCGAGCAGCTCGTCGTCCCTGAGCCCGCGGGCGGCCTGTGCGACCACGCTCCACGACAGGTCGCACTCGGTGGCGAGGAGATACAGCCCGTGCAGCTCGCGCAGCAGCGCGAGGCCGCCGCCGTCCCCGCGCGAGCCCGGCGTCATCCGTGGGCGGCGGGCGGTTCCGGTCTCCGCGCCCGCGGCCTCGAAATCCCCGCCGTCGATACTCGCGGCGTCGATACTCGCGGCGTCGAAAGCCCCGGCGGCGAAGCCGCCGGTATCGAACTCGCCGGTATCGAACTCGCCCCTGCCGAAGCCACCGGCGTCGAATGAACCCGTACCGAAACCCGCGGCGTCGAACCCTGAATCGAAACCCGCGTCGAAACCACCGGTGCCGAACGTGTCCAGCCCCGTGGGCCGCGACGGGGCGGAACCCGGATCGCGCGATTCCGCGGAGCGGTACCTGTGCAGGAAGGGCTCCAGCCGTTCGGTGTGATCGCGGCACTGCGCGGCCAGGCGCTCGCAGACGCCGCAGAGGTCGGACTCGCGGGGGTGGCCGCGCCGCAGCGCGCGGAACCCGGACGACAGCGCGTGCTGCGTGCGGGACAGCGTCTCGAGGTAGCGCGCCAGATGCTCGCTCACCGCTCATCACATCCGCGGACGGCGTCCCCCCAAGCGGTGCGTGTGCCTGCAAGGGCCATGTGTCGTCGCTTCCTTCCGGTAGGCCGACCCACCTCATCTCCGGCGATCGCGGACGTCAGACCTCCTCGTATCGCTCCGGCGCCTCCCCTCCACCGGCCGCGGCCGTCACCTCGGGCCGCGTGCTCGCGCCGCGGCCGAGGCGCGTGGCGGCGGCCGAGTAGAGCCCCTCCCCCACGGGGGCCTCCCCGCGCCGCCCGGCCTTCACCAGCCGGACCGCCACCGCCGTACGCAGCGGCCTGCGGGACACCGGGTCCCACGCGGTGAGCGTCAGCTCCGCCACCACGCGCGCCAGGGCCTCGTCCTGCCCGTCGAGCGGCAGCACCACGACCCCCCGGTGCACGCCGCCCGACAGGCGCGCGACGGCCTCCAGCACGCCCAGAGGCGACTCGGCCCGGACGAGGTCGCCGTCCTCGATGCCGAGCAGCGCGGCGTCGCCGGGGTGGACCTCCAGGCACGGCCCGGCCGGGAACGGCTCGGGCCCGGCGACGGCATCGCCGCGACGGCCCGGACCGCGGCGCGGCCCCCTGCGGACGGTGAGGACCAGCGGATGCTCGTCACCGGCGACCTCGGGAGACGGCTCGAAATCCGCGGCGTGGAGGAACGCCCGTCCCCCGGGGTTCTGCGCGCGGTAGCGTTCCTCGCCCAGCTCGGCCCCCGTGGCAAGGTCGGCCCCGAACGTCTGGCAGTCCCCCGGCCTGGTGGCGAAGCGCCCCCCGGCGTACAGCCGCTCGACGCCGTGGGAGCCGGCCGGCGTGCAGGGCCACTGGACGCCCCCGGCGCGCAGCCGGTCGTAGGTGATCCCGGTGTGGTCGCACGGACGGCCCCTGGTGCACGCCTTCCACGCCTCGAACGCCGACTCGGCGTCCGTCCAGTGCACGAGCGGCCGGCCGTCCCGGTCGCGCAGGTCCATCCGCCGCGCGTAGTCGAGCAGGATGTCGAGGTCGGCCCTGGCCTCCCCCGGCGCCTCGACCGCCTTCTCGCACAGGTGCACCGTGCGGTCGGCGCCGGTGACGGTGCCGGTCTTCTCGCCCCAGACCGCCGCGGGGAGCACCACGTCGGCCAGCCGCGCGGTCTCGGTCAGGTACGCGTCCTGGACGACGACCAACAGGTCCTCCCTCGCGAGGATCCGGTCGAAGCCGGGGATCGTGGCGGCCGGATCGGAGGCCGTGATCCACAGCAGCCCGATCGAGCCCTCCTCGGCGTACCTGAGGATCTGGGTCGCGTGCGTGGCCGGTCCCCAGTGCGGGATGACGGCGGGATCGACGTTCCACAGGTCGGCCAGCTCGCGCACGTGCCCGGTGTCGGCCCAGTTGCGCAGCCCGGGCAGGTCCGCGGCCGAGCCCGTCACCAGCGCGTCGCATCCGGGACCGCCGAGCTGGAACAGCCCGGCCCCCGGCCGGCCGAGCATGCCGCGCAGCAGGTGGACGTTGTTGACCTGGCAGGCCGCGGCGGTCGCCTGGTTGGAGCCCAGGAACTCGGGGCCCACGGTGGACACGAGCCGTTCGGCCGCGCCCAGGATCTCGGCGGCCTGCTCGATCTGCGCGACCGGCACCGCGCAGATCTCCGCCGCCCGCTTGGCGGGGTACGCCTCGACGATCCGCCACAGCCGTTCGAACCCCACGGTGTGCGCGGCGACGTAGGCGGCGTCGTACCAGCCGCCCGCGATCAGTTCGTGCAGCAGGCCGTTGAGGAGGGCCACGTTGGTGCCGGGACGCACGGCGAGGTGGACGTCGGCCTCCACGGCCGCCGCCGTCCCCTCCGGGCCCACCACGATCATGGCGGGCGGCCGGGATCCGAGCCGCCGGTCGAGCATGCGCTCCCACAGCACGGGATGGGTGGCGGCGCAGTCGTGCCCCCACAGCGCGAGCGCGTCGCAGTGGTCCACGTCGGTGTACGACCCGGGCTGGCCGTCGGTGCCGAAGCTCGCCGCGAGCGCGGCCGCGGCGGCCGCCGCGCCCCAGCGGGTGTCGCCGTCCATGTGCGGGGTGCCGATCCCCGCCTTGCCGATGACGGCGAGGGTGTAGTGCTCCTCGAGGAAGAGCCGCGTGCCGGTGTGGAAGGCGAGACGGCCCCAGCCGCCGGGCCGGGCGAGCAGTTCCCGCGACGTCGCGACGACACGCTCCATCGCGACGTCCCACGTCGTCTCCACCAGCCGCCCGTTCTCGCGTACGAGGGGGCGGGTGAGCCGGCCCGCGCGAGGCTGCCACGCCTGCCACTCCCGGGGGTCGAGCCTGCCGTGGTTGACGCGGTCGCCGGCCCGGCCGCGCACCCCCACGATCCGGCCGCCGCGCACCGCCAGGTCGAGGGCGTCGCCGTTGGAGCCCGCCGCGGACACGGCGGGCACCCACCGCTCGGCGCTCGGCTCCGCGGCGCCGTCCTCCGTCAGCACGTCCACCCGCACCGGCCAGGGGCTGCCGAGGCGGATGACCGGGGGAAGCGCGTCGCGCATGTGGCTCGGCAGGGCCGCGGCCAGCCGTTCCACCGCGTCGGGAGGTCCGTACGGCGTGCGCCGCCCCCTGGGATCGGCGATGCGGTCCAGCACCTGGCACCTCCGCGGTGACGACGCCCGAACGAGGCGTCCCGTACCCGGTGCCGTGCACCTCTGATCCCGGAATCGCCCGAACTGACCGGTTCCTTTTCGAATACTTTCCATAGGGTGTCAATGCCGGACCTGCCCCCTGCACGGGTCCCGTGATCTGTAAAGTGCATTTACTGGATAATGTCGGCGCGGCCTGGCGGGGGGCGGCCCGCGCGTTCGCGTGTGGGGTGCGAATGGACGGACGCACGACCGGTCCGGTCGTCACGGGCACGTCCACGCCCCTCGTCGGACGGCGGGACGCGCTGGCCGCGCTGCGCGGCGCGATGGCCGCGAGCCGTCGCGACGGGTTCCAGTTCCTCGCGCTGGCCGGTGAGCCGGGCGCGGGCAAGACGCGGCTGCTCGGCGAGCTCGCGGCGATGGCCGGCGCGGACGGCTTCACCTCCTTGTGGGGACGCGCCGCCGAGTATGAGCAGATGCTTCCCTACAGCGCCCTGGTCGACGCGCTCGACGACCATCTCGACGCACGCCGGGAGGAGGTCGTCAGGGCCGTGGGGGCCGGGCAGGCCGCCCTGCTGTCCGGCGTCTTCCCCGGGCTCGCGGCCGAAGGGGCTCCGGCCGCCGACGAGCCCGCGCTGGCCGACGACCGCAGCGGCCTGGCCCGCTATCGGCTCTACCGGGCCGTACGGCACCTGGTGGGCGCGCTGGCCGGGCCGTCCGGCCTGCTGCTGGTGCTCGACGACGTCCACTGGGCCGACGACGGCACCATCGAGTTCCTCGACCACGTGGTGCGGCACCCGCCCGCCGGTCCGGTGCTGATGGCCGTGGCCTTCCGCCCGGCCCAGGCCGCCCCCCGCGTGGCCAGGCTGGCCGCGGCGGCGGGACCGCGCGGGCACGAGGTCGTGGTCGGTCCCCTCAGCGCCGCCGAGGTCCGGCAGTTCCTCGGCCCCCAGGTCAGCCGGGGGCGCAGCATGGCCCTGTACGAGGCCAGCGGGGGCAACCCGTTCTATCTCGAGGCGCTGGCCCGGATGGACGGCACCGACGTGACCGAGCTGCCGCCGACCGTGCTCGCCGCGCTCCAGGTCGAGCTGGCCGACCTGTCCCCCGGCGCCCTGCTGGTGGCCCAGGCCGCCGCGGTCGCCGCCGACGAGTTCGAGCCGGCCGTCGCCGCCGTGGCCGCCGAGGTGCCGCCGGCCGTCACGCTGGCCGCGCTCGACGAACTGGTCGAGCGCGACATCGTCCGCAGCGCGGGCGGCCGGTTCCGCTTCCGCCACCCGCTCGTACGGCGGGCCGTCTACGAGTCGGCGGCGGCGGGCTGGCGCCTGGGCGCGCACGCCAGGATCGCGGCCCACCTGGCCGAGCTGGGCGCCCCGGCGACCGTACAGGCCCACCACGTGGAGCATTCTGGGTCGTTCGGCGACCGGCGAGCGGTGGAGGTGCTGGTGGAGGCGGCCCGCGCGGTGACCGCGCACGCGCCCGCCACCTCGGCGCACTGGCTGCAGGCGGCGCTGCGGCTCATGCCGGACGACGCCGCGGCCCGGGAGGAACGGCTCGCGCTGATGCTGGAGCTGAGCTGGGCCCAGGGGATCAGCGGCAGGCTGGCCGAGGGCCGCGACACCGCACGCGAGCTGCTGCGCATGCTGCCCGACGACGACTACCCCCGCAGGGGCCGCGCGGCCCGGGTCTGCGCGCTGATGGAGCGCCAGCTCGACCGCCCGCAGGAGGCCAGAGCGCTGCTGCTCGACGAGCTGAGCCGGATGCCCAACCCCCGGGCGGCCGCCGCGGTGCCGATGCGCATGCGCCTGGTCGCCGAGAGCATGATGCGGGTGGACTTCCGGGCCGCCCAGGCCGTGCTCGACCTGATGCCCGACAACGCCGACGACTGGGAGCCCGGGCTCGCGGTCGCGGTGGCGGCGCTGCGCCCGATGCCCGCCCTCGCCGCGCGCCGCATCGACGACGCGCTGCGCTACGCCGACATCGCCGGCAAGCTGCTCGCGGACGCGCCGGACGAGCACCTGTCCGAGTGGCTGGACGCCATCGCCTGGCTCTGCTGGGCCGAGTCCTACCTGGGCCGCTATGGCGATGCGCTGCGCCACTTCGACCGGGCGGCGGCCGTCGCGCGGTCGACCGGGCAGACCTACATCCTGACCAACCTGCTGGCGGGCCGGGCCAAGACGCTGGTGGCGACGGGCCGCCTGGCGGAGGCCAGGGCCACCGCCGAGGAGTCGGTCGAGTGCGCCCGGCTGCTCGACTCCGGCCAGCAGCTCGTGTTCGCGCTCACCCAGCTCTGCCTGGCCGAGTCGTGGAGCGGCGACGACGAGGCGGCCATCCGCGCCGGCGAGGAGGCCGTACGCTGCGGCGTCGGGGCGGGCGAGACCTGGGAGGCCACGGCCCGCTACGCCCGAGGACAGGCCCTGGTCAACGCGGGCCGGTTCGCCGAGGGCGTCGAGGCGGTGCTGGACGCGTGCAACCGGTTCGACTCGCCGCGGGTGGACCCGGGCACGCTGCTCCAGGCGTGCGAGGCGCTCGCCTACGCGGACGCCTCCCGGGAGACGAGTGCCGTGGCCGGCGCCGTGCTCGGCGTTGGGACCGGGACCGAGGCGGCCGCCGAGGCGGCGGCTCGGGCGGGGCAGTGGGCGGCGCTCGCCGTACGCCTGGAGGAACCGCGGCTGCCGGCCTACTGCGGCTTCGCCTCGCTCGCCCGCGCGCACGCGCTGTCCCGCGAAGACCCGTCCGCCGCGGCCGCGGCGGCGGAGGAGGCGGCCCGCGCGCTGGCCGCGGGCGAGCGGCGGCTCGACGCGGGCCGGGCCCTGCTCACCGCCGGGCTCGCGCATCTCGGAGCGCCCGGCGGCCGTAGCCGCGCCAGGGAGAACCTCCGCGCCGCGGCCGAGATCTTCGACTCCTGCGGCGCCCGCGCGCTCAAGGCACGCACCGAGCGCGAGCTGCGCCGCCTCGGCGTACGGGTGGGCGGCGGCGCGACCACGGCCGCGAGCGGGGAGGCGGCCAGGTTCGGGCTGTCGCCCCGGGAGCTGGAGGTGGCGCTGCTGGTCGCCGAGGGGCTGACCAACCAGCAGGTCGCCGAGCGGCTCTTCCTCAGCGTGCGTACGGTGGAAACGCACCTGTCGCGGATCTTCGCCAAGCTGGAGGTGACCTCCCGGGTCGGCGTGGCCACCGCCCTTACGCGCTGAGTGCGGACAAGTACGGGTTTTCCACGATGTCGCCGCTATAGCCGGTCCTGGGATCGTAGCCCCGGGCAGAAAGGCGATCGAATGGAACACCGCATACCCCGGTTCACGCTCGACGGCGTGCGCAACGCCGAGGTCACGGTCCATCCGTTCGCCACGGAGGACGAGCTGGGGTTACAGCTCACCCGGTTCCGTAGTCACGACACGCCGGCGCAGGGGGCGCAGGACGACGTCGTGCTGCTCGTGCACGGACTGACCTCGTCGAGCGACATGTTCATCATGCCGGAGCACACGAACCTGGTCCGGTTCCTGCACGACAACGGGTTCGGCGACGTGTGGGCGCTGGACTTCCGGATGAGCAACAGATTTCCGTACAACATCGAGACCCGCAGGCACACGCTGGACGACATCGCCCAGTATGACCACCCGGCAGCACTGCGCGAGATCCGCCGCCATGTGGGGGCGCGGCGGATCCACGTGGTGGCCCACTGCCTGGGGTCGGTGAGCTTCCACATGAGCCTGTTCTCCGGGGCCGTCAGCGGGATCGCCGGCGTGGTCGCCAACAGCGTCGCGCTGACCCCCCGGGTGCACCCCTGGGCCCGGCTCAAGCTGACCCTCGGCCCCACGCTGCTGGAGTACGGCACGGGCCTGCCCTACCTGGACCCCCGGTTCAAGGACGCGCCCCCGCTGTCGCGGCGGTGGCTGCTGGCGCGCGCCGTCTCCTACTTCCACCCCGAGTGCCGGGAGCCCGCCTGCCACATGCAGAGCTTCATGTGGGGCAGCGGCAGGCCTGCGATGTACCGCCACGGCAACCTGTCGCCGAGCACGCACGTGCACGAGCGGCTCGCCGACCTCAACGGCGCCTGCGACCTGCACTACTACCGGCACGTGCGGAAGATGGTGGCCGCCGGGCGCGCGGTGAAGTACGACACCGGCGACCCGAGGTTCGCCGCGCTGCCGGACGACTACCTCGTCAACGCGGCCGACGTCGACACGCCCATCCTGTTCCTGACGGGCGACCACAACGACGTCTTCACCGACTCCAACATCGTCTGCCACCGCGTCCTGTCGAAGGCGGCGCCGGGACGGCACGAGCTGCGGGTCCTGCCCGGCTACGGGCACATCGATCCCCTGATCGGCCGGAACGCGCACCGGGACGTCTTCCCGCACATCCTCGACTTCCTGAAGCGGCACAGCGGTCGCTGACCACGGCGCTGAGAGACCATTACTGAGAGATCATTCATGGAACACGTCGACGCGGTCGTGGTCGGTTCGGGTTTCGGCGGCTCGGTCGCCGCCTACCGTCTCGCCGAGGCGGGGCTGTCGGTGGTGGTGCTGGAGCGCGGCAGGGCGTACGCGCCGGGGGACTTCCCGCGCGGCCCGGCCCAGCTCGGCCGCGCCTTCTGGGACCCCGCCGAGAACCTGTACGGGATGTTCGACATCTGGAGCTTCTCCGACTGCGACTCGGTGGTCGCCAGCGGCCTCGGCGGCGGCTCGCTCATCTACGCCAACGTGATGCTGCGCAAGGACGAGGACTGGTTCGTCCACGAGCAGGCGCTGCCCGGCGGTGGTTACGAGTCGTGGCCGGTGACCAGGGCCGATCTCGAACCGCACTACGACGCGGTCGAGCGCATGATCGGCGTCTCGCCCTACCCGCTGAGCCACGCCGGCTTCGACGACACGCTGAAGACGCTCGCCATGCGGGACGCGGCCGCCGAGCTGGGGCTCGACTGGCGGCTTCCGCCGCTGGCCGTCAGCTTCGCGCCGTCGCCCGGGGCGCAGCCCTGCCAGGGTGTGCCGCTCACCGATCCCGCGTACGGCAACCTGCACGGCGTGCCACGCCGTACGTGCCGGTTGTGCGGCGAGTGCGACCTAGGCTGCAACGAGGGCGCGAAGAACAGCCTCGACCACACCTACCTGTCGGCCGCCCGGCGCCACGGCGCCGACCTGCGCACGCTGCACGAGGTGCGGCGCATCAGGCCGCGCGTGGGCGGCGGCTACGACGTGCAGTACATCGAGCACATGCCGCGCGGCGACGAGGCGGTGGACGACGCCGACGGGCCGCCCCGGTGGACCGGGCCGCACACGATCAGCTGCGACCGGCTCGTCCTGGCCGCCGGCACGTACGGCACGTCCTACCTGCTGCTGAAGAACCGGGCGGCCTTCCCCGGCCTCAGCGGGACGCTCGGCACCCGCTTCTGCGGCAACGGGGACATGCTGGCGTTCCTGCTGCGGGCCACCGACCGGAGCAGGACCCGGCCCATCCGGGCGAGCCGCGGGCCGGTCATCACCAGCGCGATCCGGCTCGACGACGGCGCGGACGGGCGCGGCGCCTACATCGAGGACGGCGGCTATCCCGAGTTCGTCGACTACCTGGTCGAGGGCGCGGACATGAGGCCGGGCCGGATCGCCCGGTTCCTGCTGCGGCGGCTGCGCAACATCCTCACCCACGACACCAACCTGTCGGCGGAGTTCGCCGACCTCATCGGCCGGGGCGAGCTGTCGGGCACCTCGCTGCCGCTGCTCGGCATGGGCCGCGACGTCCCCGACGGGAGGCTGCGCCTGCGCGACGGCCGGCTCGACGTCGACTGGGAGGGCGAGACCAGCGAGGACTACTACGAGCGGCTGCGCTCGATCATGCGCAGGATCGGCGACGTGCTCGGCGCGGAGTACGCAGACAGCCCGCCGTGGTGGCGCAAGCGGGTCATGACCGTGCATCCGCTGGGCGGCGCGCCGATGGGCCGCCATCCGGGCGAGGGGGTCTGCGACGCGTACGGCGAGGTCTTCGGCTTCCCGGGCCTGTACGTGGCGGACGGCGCGGCCCTGCCGGGGCCGGTCGGCGCCAACCCGTCGCTGACGATCGCCGCGCTCGCCGACCGCATGAGCACCCGGATCCTGGAGGGCCGCACGTCCCGCGCCACGCCCGTGGCGGGGGCCCAGGCCGTGCGGGTGTCAGCCGTGCCGCCGATCGAGGTGGCGGCGGAGGCGCAGGCCGGGGTTCCGGCCGCCGTGTCCGGCGGCGGCCGTACCTTCGCGGGCGGGCCCGCCGACGAGCCGAGCGTGTTCGAGGGCCGGACTTCGCTGTGGTTCGTGGAGGAGATGCGGGGACGCCTGACGCCCGGCCCGGCCCGGCGTGCGGCCCGCGTGGGCGGGGCCGGGTCCCCGTTCTCCTTCCGCCTCACGATCACCATCGACGACATCGACCGTTTCCTCACCGAACCCGAGCACGAGGCCAGGGCGGAGGGCTGGATCGAGGCCGACATGTGCGGGGGCAGGCGGCCGATCGCCCGGGGCTCGTTCAACCTGTTCGTCCCCGGGGAGACGTCCGAGCAGCGGCGCATGTGCTATCGCCTGCACTTCTGGGACGCCGACGACCGGCCCCGCACCCTGGCCGGGCGCAAGGAGATCCAGCCGGGCGCGCCGACCCGTCTGTGGCTGGACACCTCCACCCTGCACGCCCGCCTGCTGGAGGGGCACGTCGAGGAGGACGGGGACGAGGACGCCACGGTGGTCGCCACGGGGACGCTGCGCATCCTGCCGTCCGACCTCGTGCGGATGCTCACGACCTTCCGTACTGCGGGGCCGGACGGCGCGGCGGCCGTGACGCGCTTCTGCCGGTTCTTCCTCGGCGAGCTGTGGGATGTCTACGGCCCCGGCTGATCCCTCCGGTAGGACTCATAGGGGTCGTAGTCGACCTCGAGGGGCTCCTGACCGGGGCGGTCGGGCTCGGGGACGTGCCGGAGGTTGACCCTGATCCTCGTCCACGTGGAGCTGCGCCCGCGCATCGAGTCGACCAGGACGTCGGCCGGCTGGAGCAGGCGAGCCGCCTCGGGGTGGCGGGCCTTCCACCGTTCGAGCCCGGCCATCGCCTCGTCGCGCGTGGCGGCCCTGGCGATCTCGACGAGCGGCATGACGGACTGACGCCGTCCCTGCCTGGGCGAGGCGGCGGGCTTGTCCGGCCGCGGCCCCTGGGCCTCGGCCAGCTCCAGCAGGGCGTCGAGCGACCCCGCCCGCTCGTCCATCCCGGCCCACGGGTCGCCCGTCTCGGCGAACCGGTCGGGCATCGACGCGAGCGTGAAGTCCTCCGGCCGGCACCCGGGCACCTCGTCCCAGGTCAGCGGGGCCGAGACCAGGCCGGTCGGCCGTACGGAGTAGGCGGAGGCGACGGTGTGGTCGCGGGCGTTCTGGTTGTAGTCCACGAAGACGCCCTGCCGCTCCTCCTTCCACCACCGGCTGGTGGCGACGTCCGGCTCCCGGCGCTCGACCTCCCTGGCCACGGCCTCGGCGGCGCGCCGCACCTCGCGGAAGGTCCAGCGCGGCTCGATGCGGGCGTAGACATGGAACCCGCGCGAACCCGACGTCTTGGGCCAGGCGGTCAGGCCGTGCTCCTCCAGCACGTCCCTGGCGACCAGGGCGACCCGGACGATCTCCGCCCAGCCGACGCCGGGCACGGGATCGAGATCGATCCGCAGCTCGTCGGGATGGTCGAGGTCGTGGGCCCGCACGGGGTGGGGGTTGAGGTCGACGCAGCCCAGGTTCACCGTCCACAGCAGGTGCGCGAGGTCGCGGATCACCACCTCGTCCGCCGTACGGCCCGAGGGGTAGCGCAGCTCGACGACCTCCACCCACTCGGGGCGCTTGGCGGGCGCCCGTTTCTGGAAGAACGCCTCCTGGTCGACGCCGTGCACGAAGCGCTTGAGTATCACCGGCCGGTCGGCCACGCCGCGCACCGCCCCCTCGGCGACCACGCGGTAGTAGGAGATCAGGTCGAGCTTCGTGTGCCCGGTCCGCGGGAAGACCACGCGGTCCGGATTCGTGATCTTCACGATCCTGCCGTCGAGCTCCAGCGTCATGCCGCCACACTACGTCGCCGCTCCGCCGCCGCCCGGAAGCCACGTCTCGTGCCGGTTCGCTGACATCCGCGGCCCGGAGGCTCTAAGATCGCCGCCCATAACCGCATATGTGGCTGGAAAGGCGGGCACCCCGTGATCTCCGATAGATGGTCCCCGTCGGCCGTGGAAGGGCTCATCTCGCTGCCGCTGGAGTCCCTGCTCACGGAGGACTACGAAGCCGATCCCGCGCTCGTTCACGAGCGCCTGCGCGCCAGGTATGGCCCGGTGGCCCCGATCGACGTCCTCGGTGTGCCGGTCTGGTTCGCGATCGGCTACGACGAGGTGCTGCACATCATGCAGAACCCGCGCGACATGTGGAGCAAGCGCGTGGACCACTGGCGGGCGTACGCGGAGGGGCGCGTTCCCGCCGACTGGCCGCTGCTCGCCCTTCTCCAGGCCGACAACTCGGGTTTCCACGACGGGGAAAGGCACCGGGCCCTGCGCGGCCCCTGGATCGCGGGACTCCGGCCGTTCCAGGATCCCGGGAGCGAGCAGGCGCAGCGGCTCGAACGCGCCATGGTGAGACACTGCGACGACCTCGCGGGCGTGCTGGCGGAGGGCGGGCCCGCGGGGCAGGCCGATCTCGCCGCCCAGTATGGGCGGCCGTTCCCGTTGCTCGTCGCCAACCACCTGCTCGGCGTCACGATCGAGCGCGGCGAGGAGATGATAGAGGACCAGTGGCGCCTGCTGAACGGCCCCGACTCCGCCGGGGCCTACCAGCGGTTATATGCCGCCCTCCTCGAACTGGCGCAGGCCAAACGGCAGCGGCGCGGCGACGACCTGCCGTCGTACATGATCGAGGCGAAGCCCGACCTCACCGACGAGGAGCTCGCCCGCGAGCTGATGATGCTGTCGGGTTTCCTCGACTTCACCGGCAGCCTGATCTGCAACGTCATCTTCGAGGCGATCACCAATCCCCGGCTCAGGGAGAGCGTGTCGATCGGCGCGATAGAGGAGGTGGTCAACCGCGTCGCCCTTACCAACCCGGCGCTGGCCAACCTGACCTTCCGTTACGCCAGATCGGAGGTGAAGCTGGGCCGTTTCACGATCGCGCCCGGCGACCCGGTGATGCTGTCCATCGCGGGCGCGCACACCGACCCCCGCTTCGGCGGCGCGCTCGCCCGCGACTCGGTCCGCAGCACCCGCGCCCACCTGGCGTGGGGCGCGGGCCCGCACAGGTGCCCGAGCCAGCGGCTGGCCACCCAGATGTGCACGATCGCGGTGCGCCAGCTACTCGACCGGTTCTCGGCGCTGCGGTTCACGCAACCGGCCGAGCGGCTTCCCTGGCGTGTCTCCCCCTTCGTCCGCACGATGAGCGCCCTGCCCGTGCACTACGAGATCAGCCGGAGCTTCGCCCTCACGCTTGAATCCGCCGGTGAGCCGGCGCCGCCCGCCGCGAAGGACAGCGCTCAGGACAGCGGCACAGGCGGCGGCACGGGCGGCGGCACGGGCGGTCTGACCGACGAGGGCGACGCGCGCCCGAGGTCCCGCCTCCGGGCTTTCCTGGGCAGGCTGCTCGGCTCGCAATGAGCCGCGCGGACGCACCGGTTCGCGGGCCGTGGTCCGGCCGACCGGGTCCGGCCGGCCGGGTCCGGAAGGGAGACCTCGGCCGGCCTCGTTCGTCTGCGTGGCCAGGGCGCGCATCTCCCCCTCGACCGCCGGCCAGTGCCCCATGGCCTCTCGTGCGCCTCTCGTGCGCCTCTCGTGCGGCGAAGCCGGCGTGACGCGCGGCGGTCGTCATCCCGCCATCATCGTCGGGTCATCGCTGGGTCATCGCCGGGCCCTGCTTCCCCGGCGGGCGCCCGGCGCGGGCCCGGTCAGGCGAGGCCGGCGGCGCGGAGGGCCTCGCCGAACGCGGCGCGGTTGGCCCGCTGGTCGGCGACCGCACGCGCGAGGGCCTCGGTGTCCGAGTCGTGGAAGGCCGGGACGTCCTGCTCGATCACGATCCAGCCCTCGTAGCCCGACCGCCGCAGCTCGGCCAGTACGGCGGGCAGGTCCAGGTCGCCCTGCCCGAGCGGCGGGAAACCACCCGCCGCGACCAGGTCCCACAGGTCTCCGCCGCCGGCGCGTACCCGGGCGAGGACGTCCCGGGAGGCGTCCTTGACATGCACCTGCCGGATGCGCGAGGACCAGTCGCGGATCGCCGCCACGGGGTTGCCCCCGGCCAGCCACAGATGCCCGGTGTCCAGGCACAGCGAGACGTCCGTCGAGCCGAGCAGCCGTTCGATCTCCTCCGGCGTCTCCACGTCGGTGCCCAGGTGGTGGTGGAAGACGGGTTCCAGGCCGCGGTCGCGGCAGCGGGCCGCCGCCTCGTCGATGCTCCGGGCGTACGCGGGCCAGTCGCCGTCGGGCAGGGACAGCCTGCGGTCGGCCGGCATGCCGGGACGGGCGAACCGTTCGGGCCGGTCGGGGCAGGCGAGCGTCGGCCGCGGCGCGAACCGCGGATCGGCCGCCCCTTCGGCGTCGCCGACGGCGGTGAACACGTCGAGCGCGGCGTCGAGCGCGGCCAGGTCCTCGCGGAAGCCGTCCGGGTCGCCGTACCGCAGGTCGACCCAGCCGCCGGCGAGCCCGAGACCCTGCGCCGCGAGCCGTTCGGGAAGGGTCCGCGTGGTGCCCAGGTAGCCGATCGGGCCGGAGTCGGTGCCGTCATACCCGGCCTCGTGCATCGTCGCGAGCATCTCCTGCGGCCCCAGCGGCGCGCCGTCCTGGCGGTAGACGCCGAAGTTGACGGGCGCGCTCGCCACTCGCACTTCCCAGGGGGAGGTGTGCGCCCTCACCCCGTCACCTCCGGCACGAGCCGGGGCTGCGCGGCGAGCGGCTCGCCGCTCGTGCTGGGCCGGCTCGCGGTGGGCCGGCTCGCGGTGGGTCGGCTCGTGATTGGCCGAAGGGCCTCCCGCCGCACCGCCTCGGCCGCGTTCTCGCCATCGGGGTCGCGGGACACCTGCTCACCCTCTCCGCTTCTCGGGGACGAACCATGACAGAGCATGGTCCGCCCGATTGAACCACAACCCGCTCGGCGCATCCTGCGATCAGGCGTGGTCACAGCGACTTCTCAGAGTGATCCGCCGAGGTAGCGCTCGGCCAGATCGCAGCTTCCCTCGGTGTAGCCCGCGCCGAGCTCCCCGGCGATGTCGGCGGCCGAATGGGAGCCTATCCACGCGACGAGGAGGAGGCGGCGGAACATGATGAACGTCCAGATCTCGGCCTCGTCTTCCTTCGGCAGGTCGAGCACGGACCGGTAGCCGCGCACCCACGACTCCGCCATGTGCGGCACCTCCGGCCGGTGCTCGATGAAGCTGACGGCGGCGCCGAAGTCGTAGAGATACCAGCCCAGGCCGCAGTCGTCGAAGTCGATGACGCTGGTGCCCGCCCGGCCGTCCACGAGGAGGTTGGCCAGGCGCAGATCGGCGTGGATGAGCCCATACCGGTCGGGGCCCTTGCCGAACCGCTCCAGCCTGCGGCGCAGCTCGGCCTCCAGCCGGGCGAGCACCGTGTGCGCCTCCCGGTCGACGCCGACGCCGTCCTGCCACCTGCCCCACCGCGCCTCGGGGCCGAAGGCGGCGTCGAGGTCCCAGTGGAAGCGGGTGAAGAACGCCGGCCTCGCCCAGGCGCGGGCGTGGCGGTGCATGCGGGCGGTCAGCGCGCCCAGCCGTTCGAACTCCTCCACCAGCCGGTCCTCGGCCGGCTCCGCGCCGGGAAGGAACTCGAACATCACACAGTGACGCGGCTGCTCACCCGGTTCCCGGACGGTGACGACCCGCGAGCCGTCGCGGGCGGGCAGCACGCGCGGCGTGACGATCCCGGCCTCGTCGCGCAGCGCGTCGAGCCAGGCGAGCTCGCTCGCGATGGCCTCCGGCGAGTGGTAGCCGAGCCGGTGGACCCGCAGGATCGTCGTACGCCCGCCGTCGGCGACCGTGAAGGTCGCGTTCTCCGAGACGTTGAGCAGCGTCACCGAGGCGTCGGGGGAAACGTCGTAGTGGCGAAGGGCGCGGCGGGCGACCCCCTCGACGCGCGTGAGGACGTCACCGCCTGCGGACAGGTCGTGGACCTGCATGCATTCTCCTAAAGGGCCCTCGGGAAGTGTCCGTCAAATCTTCCCCCGGATGATGTCTCCCCCGTCGCTCGCACTCCCCGCGCCGCGTGCCGCCCCGCACACCCGAGCGAAAAACTCTTTGCGCGCCGGGGCGGTTTCCGTACACTCGCCAGTGATCACGCGCGCCGCGCCGCGGCGTGCGCCCTGACCGAGTGAGAGGAGTTGACCATGCGCCAGCGCGTCGCGGTCGTCGTCCTCCGGTCACGGCACGAGGTGATCCTGGTGTCTACGTCGCTCCCCGGTGCCCGCCGCGCGGCCCGCACCGGACGTTCCTGACGAGCTTTCGCACCCCTGCTGAGACTTCCGTATCTCCGCTGAGACCTCTGCTGAGGTCGGAGCCTGCGGCCGCACTGTGCCTATAACGCCGGGCGCACTGTGCCTATAACGCCGGGCGCACTGTGCCTATAACGCCGGGCGCACTGTGCCGATAACGCCGGGGCCGCATGCGGGCTCGCGGGGTGGTGCCACGTGCCCGCTCCGCCTGCCGTCCGCCTGCCGTCCGCCTGGCTCCCCGGCGGTCCTCGCAGGGTCTCCCGCAGGGGTCGCGCCCGGCCGGAATCCGGCCGGTTCGTCTCGTCAGGCCAATCGCGCCCGCCACCGTACGCACCTTTCCGAAGGGCATGGCCATGCGCGCCGACCTGAACCGCAATCACCTCGTACCGCTGACCGGCATCCGCAACCTGGGCATCCTCGCCCACGTCGACGCGGGTAAGACCACCGTCACCGAACGGATCCTCTACCTCACCGGCACCGTCCACCGGCGCGGTGAGGTGCACGAGGGCACCACCGTCACCGATTTCGACCCCTTGGAGCGCGACCGTGGGATCACCATCTTCGCCGCCGCCGTGAGCTGTCTGTGGGACGGCCACCGCATCAACCTGATCGACACCCCGGGTCACGTGGACTTCTCCGACGAGGTGGAGCGGTCGCTGCGGGTGCTCGACGGCGCGGTCGCGGTGTTCGACGCCGTCGCCGGCGTGGAGCCACAGAGCGAGTCGGTGTGGCGGCAGGCCGACCGGTACGGCGTGCCGCGCATCGCGTTCGTCAACAAGATGGACCGCGCCGGGGCCGACCTCGACACGGCGGTCGAGTCGATCCGCGAACGGCTGCGCGTCATCCCGCTGGTCGTCCAGCTGCCCATCGGGCGCGAGGACGGGTTCACCGGCGTGGTGGACCTCCTGCGGGTGCGAGCGCTGGTGTGGGAGACCGGCCGTGACACGGTCACCGAAGGCCCGGTGCCGGACGCCCTCGCCGACGAGGCCCGCCGGCGCCGGCGCCTGCTGGAGGAGAACGTCGCCGAGCTTCATCCGGCGGCGCTGGAGGAGTTCTGCGCCCTCCCGGAGATCTCCGCGCCGACCCTGGCCGCCGCCCTGCGCGACCTGACCCTGCGTGGTGAGGCCGTGGTGGTGCTGTGCGGCTCGGCGTACCGCAACCGTGGCGTCGAACCGCTGCTGGACGCCATCGTGGCCTACCTGCCCGCGCCGTCCGACGTGCCGCCCGTACGCGCCGCGGGGGACGATCCCGGGCAGGAGCGGCCCGCCGACCCGGCGGCGCCCTTCGCCGGGCTGGTCTTCAAGGTGCACGCCGCCCCCACCGGTCGGCTGACGTACCTGCGCGTGTATTCGGGGACGATCAGGAGAGGAGACGTCGTGCTGGACGCCGGCGCCCGCCGCACCGAGCGGATCGGACGCATCCTCCGGGTGCAGGCCGACCGGCACACCGAGACGGACCACGCCACGGCCGGTGACATCGTCGCGGTGGCCGGGATCAAAGCCGCCCGCGCCGGGGCGACCCTCTGTGCTCCCGGGGCACCGCTGGTCCTCGAACCGCCGGTCACGGCCTCGCCGGTGGTCTCCGTGGCCGTCGAGCCGCGCGGGAGCGGCGACGCCGACCGGCTCGCGACCGCGCTGGCCCGGATGGCCGACGAGGACCCCTCGCTGTCGGTCCGCACCGATCCCGAGACCGGCCAGACGGTGCTGTCGGGCATGGGCGAGCTGCACCTGGAGGTCGCGGTGGAGAGGCTCCGCCGCGACCACCGGCTCGACGTCGCCGTCGGACGGCCGAGGGTCGCCTACCGGGAGACCGTCGTACGCGGGGTGTCCGGGCTGCTCTATCGGCACGTCAAGCAGGACGGCGGCGCCGGGCAGTTCGCGCACGTCGTGCTCGACGTGGAGCCGCTCGACCATGACGCGGGCTTCGAGTTCCGGTCGACGGTCACCGGCGGCCGGGTGCCGCGCGAGTACGTCGGCGCGGTCGAGGCCGGCTGCCGGGACGCTCTCGCCGAGGGCCCGCTCGGTGGCCACCCGGTGACCGGCCTGCGGGTCACGCTGACCGACGGCGCGACCCACCCGAAGGACTCCTCGGAGATGGCGTTCCACACGGCCGGGCGGCTCGCGCTGTGGGAGGCGTTGCGTGCCGGTGAGATGGCGCTGCTGGAACCGCTGGCCGAGGTCACGGTCACCGTGCCCGAGGACGCCGTCGGCGGGGTGCTGGGCGACCTCGCGGCCAGGCGCGGCCGGGTCACCGGTTCGGCGGCGAGGGCGGGCACCGTCGTGGTCACCGCGACCGTGCCGCTGGCCGAGCTGTTCGGGTACGCGACCGGGCTGCGCGGCCGGACCCAGGGCAGGGGCTCCTTCACCAGCCGCCCCGCGGGCCACGCCCAGGTGACCGGTCCCGTGCCGGGCCTGACCCGGTAGGCAGCCTGCCCTTGGCCCTCACCGGCCCCGTAGCGACCCCGTAGCGGCCCCGCACCGGCCGTGCTCCCTGCCTCGCTCCGGCCCCGTCCTCGTCTCGGCACGGACGGGGCCGTGAGGCCGCCGACGGCACGACACTGGTGACCATCCCCTTGCCCACGCCCTCGCGCACACCTCGACGAGCTCGCGTCCCTCTTGGGGTACGTCCGTGTCCCCAGGCTGGACCCCACGCCGACGCACCTGCCTACGCGGTCGCGTACGCCTACCAGCGGTTCCTGGACAACCTGCGCGAAGGCGGCACCTCGGCCAGCGGCTCCATCGCCTCGGGCGGGGCCTCGGGCGGCGGCTCAGGTGCGATCTCGAGCGACGCCTCGGGCGGCGGCTGAGGCAGCGCCTTGGGTTGCGGCTCGGGCGGGACCTCGGGTGTGCCCGATTTCGCGCACGGCGCCGCACGGCACCGCAGCATCGAGTCCGTGGTCACGACGCCCTGACCACAGCCCCTCAGCCGCCCGCCCGTATCGCGCGGCCCCGACCGCGGTCCCCCCGGCCGTCTGGCCGTATCGCGCAGCCCTGCGGTGCGCTGCGAAGCACTGTTAGCACGTGGAGCGCCGTCGAGCACTGCGGCGCGCTGTGAATGCCTGTGATCATCGTGAAGCCCAGTGGACAGTGCACCGGCAGCCGCCGCCTCATGCCTTGCCTCGTGCCTTGCCTCGTGCCTCGCGTCGGCCCTCGGCTCGGGTGGTAACGGATGCAGCCGCCGGGCCGGCCCACGCGTCCCCCGGGCATGCCCTGTGCGTCGCCCGGGCCTGTCCTACGCGTTGCCTGGGCCTGTCTGCGCGTCCACCCCGCCCGGCGCCTCCCGCCTTACTCCCGCAGCCGCCGGGGCCTGTCCGCGCGTCGCCCGGTGCCGCGTCGCCCTCCTTGTGCCCCCGTCTTACTCGCCCAGCCTCCGGGGCCTGTCCGCGCGGCGCCCACCCCGTACCACCGGCCTCACTCCTGCAGCCGTCGGGCTCGTCCGAGGCGGTGGTAGGTGAAGGCCCAGCGGTCTTCGCCGACGTTGCGGCGGGTGTAGCGCTCGGGGTGCTGGTAGCGGTCGCGGTTGTGGAACTGGCAGGCCGGACCGAGGAGCTTCAGGTCCGTCAGGCCGCCGCTGCTCCAGTTGTCGGCGTGGTCGATCTGGCACATGGTCGCCGGGAGCGGGCAGCCGTCGACCCAGCACGTGGCATACCGGGCGAACACCGCCCTGCGCTGGGCAGGAGTCGCCAGGCGGACCTTACGGCCCATGTCGAGGACCTGTCCCTCGGCGTTCATGACGATCCGCACCAACGTGCTGGTGCGGGCGAGGCGGTGCACGCTGGAGACGGGCAGCACCTGCCCGGTCGCCAGCAACAACCCCGGCGGCACCATCCCCAACGCCCCTCCCAGAGACGCCCCCAGCAGCGTGCTTGCCGACGCTCCCAGCGCCGACCCCAAGAACGCCCCGGGCATCGCGCCCGCCGACGCACCCGGAGATCCCGGTGACCCACCTTGCGCCGCACCCCGCGATGCCCCCTGTGCGGCTCCTTGCGACGCTGCTTGCGACGCTGCTTGCGCCGTCCCCGGTGTCCCACGCCCGGCTCCCGGTGCCGTTCCCGATGCCCATCCGGGTGGTGTCTCCCGCTCCGGTCCGGGCCCGCCGGGCGTCGCTCCCGACGGTCCCGATGTCCCCGACGCCTGCGTCGCACGCGAGCACCGCGCCTCACCGCAGCACCGGCACGCACCCTGGCCGTCGCACCGGCACATGCTGTGGCCATGCCGGCAGTCCCCCGCAGGCCCAGGCCCGGCGTGGGTGTGACGTACGGAGGCGTCCTCGGGCGGAGGGTCCGGCCACGCCGCCTGCGATGGCGCCACCTCCGTAGGCGCTGCCTGTGAGTGCGCCGCCTGCGATGGCGGCGCATCCGAAGCCGTCCCGCCCGAAGACGCTGTGTCCGAAGGTGCTGTGTGCCAATGCGCGCCACCGTCGGCAGGCCATGCGGAGCCGCCCCGCGTGGCGTGCGGTGCTCCAGACTGAGTCGCGGCGCGGTCGCAGCAATCGCCCTTGGTGGGCGCGGTCTCGTCGCTCTCGGCAGAGCTGGTGCTCGTGGTGTTGTCGTCTTCGGCGGAGTTGGCGTTCGCGGTGTGGTCGCTCTCGACAGCGGCGGTGCTTGCGGTGTCGCGCGGCTCGCACTCGCCGGGCCGCCGCTCACCGGCTCCACAGTCGCGAGCCTCCTCGTCGCGAAGTCCGCTCGTCGCATAGGGAGAGCCCGTTGCGGAGTCGGTGCTTTCGGCGTCGCCGTCGCAGTCGCCGGTGGCAACGGTCTCGTTCGGGGCCTCGGGGTTTCCGGTCGCGTGGTGAGTGTGGCCGCTGGGGGCGCTGTCGCTGAGGTCCGCGAGGTGGTCGCTGGTGTCATCGGCCTCGGCGGGTGCAGGGGCGCCGGTGTGGTCCTGGCCTTGTTCGAAGCCCTCGGCGTCCCGCGCGTTTTCGACATGGTCGGCGGTGTCGTCGGCCTGGCTCGGCTCGTCAGTGGTCCCGGTGGTGTCGGGGGCGTAGTCGCTGGGGGCGCTGTCGCCGAGGTCTGCGAAGTGGTCGCTGACGTCGTCGTCGGCGGCGGGGTCGGCGGTGTCTTGGGTGGCCGGGTCGGTGTCGTCGGTGGCCGGGTCGGCGGGGTCTTGGGTGGCCGGGTCGTCGGGGTATGGGTCGTCGGTGGTTTCTGGGTTGGTGTTTTCGGGGTCGGTGGGGAGGGATTCGGCGCTGACCACGACGAGGAGCTCGGTGACGATCTTCTGCTCCAGCAGGGCGATCAGCGCGTCCGCCTGACGCACCGTCAGCGGGCGGTCATCCCCCTGTGCCCTCAGCTTGGCGTACGCCTGCAACAACGCCATCAACCGGGCGCCGGCCTCACGCGGCAGGTAGAACTCTCCTTCCACGCCGCCGCCCTTGCCCGGGCGGACCCGCAGGAACCGCCGCCCGTAATCGGCTTGCTCGTCGCGTTCTTCGCCGTCGGGGTCGAGCACCGCCCGCAGGTGGCGGCCGGCTTTGGCGACTTCCGCCGCCCCCGCTTTGCCGGCCAGGTCCACCAGGATCGGCTCCGCCAGGCCGGCCTGCTCGTCGGTTAGTCCGGCGACGGCGGCGCAGATGGCCTCCACCACCCCCGCTGCCAGCTCACCCGTGGCGAACTTCTCCCGCACTACTGGGAGGCGGGGTAGTTCCGCGCCGAGGGTGAGCAAGCGGCCAGCTCCGCCCACGGTCATCCCCCCACTGGTGCGCAACCAGCAGCGGGTGGAGGCATGGCCATGCTGCCTGGCCTGCCCCGCACGATGGACCCGCCCTACCCGGTCGGCCAGGGCGCTGGTGATCCGATCCCGGGCGAACAGCAACTCCTCCGCCTCGGCCAGGCACATGTCCACATCGTCGGGAAGCGGGGTCAGCGCCAGCTCTTGGGCCACCTCACGAACCGACCCCACCACCACCCACGACGACCGCACACGACCACGACCACGATCACGCCCACCCACACCGCCGGAAGCACCCGCACCTGCGCCCGCACCCGAGCCAGAGCCGCCCGCGCCAGAGCCGCCCGTGCCAGCGCCATCCGCGCTAGCGCCAGAGCCGGAGCCATTCGCACCGGCGGGAGCCGCGTCCTCGGCAGTCTCACGGGCGGCATTCGCGCTAGCGCCGTTCGCGCCACCCACATTCGCACCGGCGAATGCCGCACTCTCGGCGGCCCCACGCGCGGCGTTCGCGCGAGCACCATCCGCGCCAGCGGCGTCCGCACCGGCGGCAGCCGCACGATCGGCAGCCCCACGGGCGGCACCCGCGTCAGATCCCGCGCTGTCGGCGGTCCAACACACGGCGTTCGCGCCAGCGCCGTCCGTGCCAGCACCGCTCATGCCAGCGGCATCCGCACCGGCGGCAGCCCTACCCGTGGACTCCGCGCCGTCGCTATCTGCCCTGTCGGTATGCGTGCCTGGAGCGTCCGCGCTATCGGTGCCGGGCGCGTCTGCGTGCTGCCGGGGCCCAAACTTGATGATCGGGAAGGGCTCGCGGGCGGACGAGCCGTCGGACGACCACAGTGGGGAATTGGCGATCAGGCGATCCCACCAGCCGTCCCACCACTCACCGTCGGCATCGTTCGAATGACGAAGGTGCTCAGGATCGATATCGAACAGATCCATGGCACCTCCATCGAGTGATTCGAAAACTTGTATTAATTCTCTCGCGTCCTTGGGGCTAGTTCAAGATCAACTAGCAATCTCTTGGAATCACAGGTCGGGGACAGCAACGGTCCTGACGTAGGTTTCGGCGGTCGGCGGTCGGCGGTCGGCAGGCAGACGGCCGGGCGCTCGGCGATCTCCCGACACGCGACGTCGGGGGCGCTGTGCGCGGAGGACGTCGCGGTCGTGCGGGAGCACTGTGCCGGGCAGTCGGGTCGCGGGCGGGTGGGGAGGCGCGGGTTGCGGCGAAGTACGCCGCTGCGACGGGCCGAGACGCCTGGCCGGGCAGCCGGGTCGCGGACGGGTCGAGACGCCTGGCCGGGCAGCCGGGTCGCGGACGGGCCGGGACGCCTGGCCGGGCAGCCGGGTCGCGGACGGGCCGGGACGCCTGGCCGGGCAGCCGGGTCGCGGACGGGCCGGGACGCCTGGCCGGAGAGTCGGGCGCGGGAGGGTCGGGACGGCTGGCACTGCGGTATCGGTCTCCGGTCAGGATTTTCGGCCCGGGGAGCGCAGCGTCGGATTCCGTGGTCACGCCTTCCTGACCCGGTGCTGCAACGTCGAGCCTGTGGTCACGACGCGCTGACCGCTGACTTCTCACCCGCCGGGCCGGACCAGGCCGCTCTCGTAGGCCAGGATGACGAGCTGCACCCGGTCGCGGACGTCCAGCTTGGCGATGGCCCTGGCGACATGGGTCTTGGCGGTCGGCGGGCTGATGACCAGGTGCTCGGCGATCTCGCCGTTGGACAGGCCGAACGCGACAAGCGGGGATCGTGGACAGTTTCCCACGCTCGTGACGTCGAGCCCGGCGGCGCGGGCGCGATCCTCGACCGAGCGCAGCAGGTCGCCCCGGCGGCGCGGCGTAGGCGAGACCGGCGGCGACGAGGGCCGCGAGCTGCATCCCCTCGTCAAGGGTCCCGTAGTCCCGCGGACGAGGTGCGGAACGTACGGGACCGGTTGACGCTCTTTTGGCTAACCGCTATCTATTGAGGGGTCGTAGAGGAGGGTGGCCCGTGCAGGACGTGGTGCTGGCGCTGCTGGCCAAGGAGCCGTCGCACGGGTACGACCTGCGTCAACGGCTGGCGGCCGCGCTCGGACCGCTGGGAGACACGCTCAACGCGGGGCAGATCTATGTGACGCTCACGCGGCTGGAGAAGGCGGGCCTGGTCGTCCAGGACCGCGAGGACGCGCCGGTGCGCGGCCCGCGGCGCAAGGTGTACGCGCTGACCGCGGCCGGGCAGGAGCGGGTGGCCGCGTGGATGGCCGAGAGCACCGGGCCCAGAACGGACGTGACGGAGTTCCATCTGAAGCTGGTGGCCGCCGCGGAGTCGGGTCTGGCCGACCCGGTCGCGCTCGTGGACGCGCGGCGGCGGGAGCTGATGCGCAGCCTCGCCGAGGCCCAGCGCGCCGCCCTCGCTCACGACACGGATTCGGAGGCCGGGCTGCTTCTGGAGGGCATCGCGCTCCGATTGCAGGCCGACCTGCGCTGGTTGGAGGCGTGCGAGCGGACCTGGTCCGCCCGGCGCGGGGAGGGCGGAGGAAACGGATGAGAACAGTCGTGCCAAGGGTCAGGGGCCGGTCGTCGCGGAGTGACACGTGCGACAGCCCGCGCCCGGGACCGGCCGGCCGGCGGCCCGCCGAGGCCCCGGGACCGGCACTGCGGGCGGTCGGCCTGACCCGCGTGTACGGGCAGGACGAGAGCATGGTGTGGGCCGTCGACGGGGTCGACCTCGATGTTCCCGCCGGGCAGACGCTCGCCGTGACCGGGCCCAGCGGCTGCGGCAAGTCCACGTTGCTCCAGCTCCTCGGCGGGCTCGACCGGCCCACCGAGGGCGAGGTGTGGCTGGGCGGCATGCGCATCGACCACCTGAGCGAACGGGCGCTGGCCCGGCTGCGGCGCCGATCGGTGGGGTTCGTCTTCCAGGCCTATCACCTGATGTACGAGCTGAGCGCGGCGCAGAACGTCGAGCTGCCCGCGCTGCTCGCCGGCGCCTCGCCGCGGGCCGCCCGCCGCCGCGCCGAGGAACTGCTGCAGCAGGTCGGGCTCGCCGGCCGCGCCCGGCATCTGCCGTCCGAGCTGTCCGGGGGGCAGCGGCAGCGGGTCGCCGTCGCCCGTGCCCTGGCCAACGATCCGCTGGTCGTCCTCGCAGACGAGCCCACCGGCAACCTCGACAGCGCCGCGACCCATGACATTCTCCGGCTCTTCGACGAGCTGCGCGCCGCCGGTCAGACCCTGGTCATGGTCACCCATGACGAGCGCGTCGCCGCCACCGCCGACCGCGTGATCTCCATGCGGGACGGGACGCTGGCGGACGACACCCGCCTGGACGGCGACGGCCGCGGCATGCGGCACAGCCACCAAGGCACGGGGTCAGGCGGCACGGGGCTCGGCGCGCTGCTGCGCTGGGAGGACTGAGCATGGGACACCTGCTGCTGACCTGGCGCCTGATCCTGCACGACGTGCGCCGCCACCCCATCGAGGCCCTCGTGTTCCTGGTCGCCGTCACCCTCGCCATCGCCTCCCTGACCCTGGGGCTGACGGCCCGCACCGCCCTGGCCACGGCGTACCTGAAGACCCGCGCGGCCACCGCCGGTCCCGACATCACCGCCATCACGACCGACAGGGACCCGTCCGGCCTGGCAGGGCGCCTCGCGGACACGCCCGGCGTGGCCGCGCAGGCCGAGCCGATCTTCGCGTTCGACACCATGATCCGGGCGCACGGCCGGAGCGCGCGCTCCTCGGTCGAGGGACGGAACGGCGAACCGTCCGCCCTGGACCGGCCGCTGGTGACCGCCGGCACCTGGGTGCGTCCCGGCGGCGCGGTGATCGAGCGCGGCTTCGCGCAGGCGCTCGGTGTGCGCGTCGGCGACCACGTCACCATCCGCGGACGCGGCTATCCGGTCGTCGGGATCGCGATCAGCGCGTCCACCCCCGTGTATCCGTGGAGCGACTGGGCCCAGGGGCCCGGGCCGTCCGACTACGGCGGCAGGATCTGGCTCACCACCGCCGACGCCCGCGCGGCGGCGGGCCACACCGCCGGTGTCCACCTGATCCATCTGAAGCTGACCGACCCCGCGGATCCCGGCCGGTGGAGCCGCACCGTGTTCACCGACGACCGCAGGGGCGACTCCTGGGTGAACACCCACAACTGGCAGACCGTCCTCCGCACGGACTCGGTCATGATCAGGAACATGCAGCCGGCCCTGGTCGTGGGCGGCTGGCTGCTCGCCGCGGCCGCGCTCGTCACCCTCGCCGCGCTCGCCACCGCACGCGCCGCCCGCGACACCCGGCGTGCCGCACTGCTCAAGGCCGTCGGCGCCGGCCCCGGCACGGTCACCGCCATCCTGCTGGCGCCGCACCTGCTGCTGACCTTCCTGTCCACCGCGCTCGGCCTCGCCGCCGGGACGCTGGCCGCGCCCCACCTGATCGATCCCAGCGCCGGGCTGCTCGACACCGCCGGGCCTCCGGACTCCGTCACCGTCTTCGCCGCGGTCTTCCTCGCCGTCGTGGTCGCCGTGACCGGTGCGCTCGGCCCCGCCGTACGCGCCGCCCGGGGCAGCACCGTCCAGAACCTGGCCGACCCGGCCCACACGCTCACGCGCCGTCCGCGCCTGAACGCCGTGACGGCCTACCTGCCCACCTCGCTGCTGCTCGGCGTACGGCTCCTGGCCCGCCGGCCCGGCCGCGCCGTCCTGGCCTCCGCCGGCACGGCCGCCACGACCGTCATGGTCACCGCGCTGCTCACCTTCCACGCCGAGCTCGACGCGACCCCCGCCGTCAGGCGGTTCGGCCCCCTCGAAGTGCGGACCGACCAGACCGGCCAGGTGCTGCTCGCCGTCACCTTCGCGCTGGTGGCGCTGTCCACGCTCAACACCGTGCTCCTCAGCTGGGGCACCGCCGTGCAGGCCCGGCGCGCCCTGACCATCACCCGTACGCTCGGCACCACCCCGGGCCAGATCGTCGCGGCGCACTGCGTCACGCAGCTCCTGCCCGCCGTGCCCGGGGTGGCGGCGGGCGTTCCGGCCGGGCTCGGCCTGTACTGGTTCTTCGCCACGTCGGTCACTCCCCCGGGGTCCTGGTTGCTGACCGCCGTGCTCGCCATCCTGCTGGCGGTCGCGGCGTTGACCGCGCTGCCCGCGTGGATCCACACCCGCGAGCCCGCGGGGCGCGTCCTCACCATGGAGACCGCGTGACGGCCCCCGGCCCGCCCGGCCCGCCCGGCGGGCACCGCGGGTATATCCGCTAGCCTTAGATAGTACCGATCGGTTCGATCTAAGCGAGGACGGATGACCCCCGAGATCCCGGCGGCCAACGCCAATGTGACGTTCGACAGCGACGGCGAGACCCTGCTGGGCGTCCTGCATCTCCCGGCCGGGCCGGGACCGCATCCGGTCGTCGTGCTGCTGCACGGCTTCCCCGGGCACGAGCGCAACTTCGACCTGGCCCAGCACCTGCGCCGTGCCGGATACGCCGCCCTCGTCTTCCACTACCGCGGGTCCTGGGGCGTCGGCGGGTCCTGGTCGTGGACCACCTCGCTTGAGGACGCCGCCCGCGTCGTGGCCGCCGTACGCGAGCCGGGTTTCGCCGCCGCGCACCGCCTCGATCCGGACCGGCTGGCACTGGCGGGGCACAGCTTCGGCGGCTTCGCCGCGCTGACGACCGCGGCGGGCGACCCGGGCGTCCGCGCCGTCGCGTCGGTGTCGGCGTTCGACTTCGGCTCCGTCGCGGCCGCCTGCCGGGAGGACGCGGCGCTGCGGGCGGCGTACGTCGAGGGGTTCGGCGACGACCTGCTTCCTCTGAAGGGCACCAGCGGCGCCGCGCTCGTGGACGAGATGATCGCGGCGGGCGAGGCGTGGCGCCTGTCCTCGCTCACCCCGAAGCTCGCGGACCGGCCGGTCCTGCTCATCGGCACGGCCGGGCGCGACACCATCACCCCCGCCGCGCGCCACCACGATCCCGTGGTGGCCGCCTACACCGCTTATCCCGTGCCGCGCCTGGAGCACCACGTGTTCGACACCGATCACGCCCTCTCCGACCACCGCCTCGAACTCGCCGAGACCATCCGCGATTTCCTCGACCGGCACCTCGGCGGCTGATCACGCCGCCTGCTGCTCCCGCATGCCCCACGGGGTGCCGTACGCCGTGAGCAGGTCGAGGAACGGCCTGGGCGGCAGGGCTTCGGGGCCGAGGACACCGGCGCCGGACCAGACGCCGCCGGCCATCAGTTCGAGGGCGACGACCGGGTTGACCGCGGTCTGCCACACCACCGCCTGGGAGCCGTACTCACGCATGGACCACTGGTTGTCGACCACGTGGTAGAGGTAGACCTCGCGCGGGCCGCCGTCCTTGGTGCCCTTGACCCAGGTGCCGGCGCACGTCTTGCCGTGCATGCGGTCTCCCAGGCTCGCCGGGTCGGGCAGGCACGCGGCGACCACGTCGCGCGGGGACACCTCGACGACGGCGCCGCCCTCGGCGACGACGCGGACGGGCTCGGTGCGGTCGAGCCCCACCAGATGAAGGGTCCGCAGCGTGTCGATGAACCGCTCGCCCAGGCCGTATTTGAAGGTCACCCGCTCGGCGTCGATCCAGCGGGGCATGAGCAGGACCTCTTCGTGCTCGACGTTGACGCACTCGACCGGGCCGATGCCCTCGGGAAAGTCGAACACCTCCGGCTCGCTGAACGGCGGGGTGGTGAACCAGCCCCGGCCTGCCTCGTAGACGACCGGCGGGTTGAGGCACTCCTCGATGGTGGTCCAGATACTGAACGAGGGCGCGAAGTCGTACCCCTCGACGGTGAGGTTCGCGCCGTCGCGTACGCCGATCTCCTCGATGTGGTCGAACAGCTCGTCGGCGGCGTATCGGGCGAAGACGTCCGACAGCCCCGGCTCCACCCCGATGCCGACCAGGGCCAGCCTGCCCGCCTTCTCCCATTCGGCCGCCATCTCGAACTGGGCGTCCCCCAGCTTGACCCCGCACGCCTCGTACGGACGCTCCGGGTGCGGCCGTGACAGCGACATCGCCATGTCGAGGTAGTGCGCCCCGGCAGACAGCGCCGTCCGGAACAGCGGCATCACGAACCGCGGGTCGGTGGCGTTGAGCAGGACGTCGCAGCGGTGCTCGGCCAGCAGCGCCGCCACCGCGGACTCGTCTCCCGCGTCCACCCGCCGGGCGGTGAACCGGGCGCCCGCCTCCCCCAGCGCGGCGACGGCCGCCTCCGCACGGGACAGGTCGTAGTCGGCGACGACCATGTGCTCGAAGAAGGACCGGCGGGCCGCGATCCGGGTGATCGCCGTACCGACGCCACCGGCGCCGACGAGCAGAACACGCATGACAAAGCTCCCTTTTAAGGACAAAGACCCCTTTGGTGCCCACGATCCAACGTCACCCCCGCATCGAACGTCAATGGTGTTGGCATAAGGTGGCCACCGAGGAAGGGAGCATCATGCCCAAGCCGGTGGTTTCCGAGTCGGCGCGCCGGCGGCGCCGCCCGACGAAGAACGGAGTCGTCCTCTCCGAGGACCTGATCGTGCGCACCGCCCTGCGCATGCTGCGCGAGCACGGCTCCGCCGGACTGTCCGTACGGCGGCTCGGCGTCGCCCTGGGCGCCGACCCGAGCACGCTCTACCGCTACTTCGCCGGCATCGACGACCTGACCCTGGCCATCGGCGACATGCTCATCGGCCGGGCCATGGACGGCTGGCAGGCCACCGGCGACTGGCGCGCCGACCTTCGCGAGCTGGGCCTGCGCATCCACGCGGCCTACCTCGAACACCCCCAGGCCGCGGTGCTGACCGCCAGCCGCATCAGCGGCAAGTCGCACGAGATCGCGGCGGACGAGGCGATCCTCGGGCTGCTGCGCGGCGCCGGTTTCCCCGACCGTGCGGCGGTCCGGGTCTACCACGCGTTCATCGACATGACGCTGGCCTTCGCCGCGCTTGACGCGGCGTCCCTCGCGCTGCCGGAGCGGGCCCGCCGGGCGGACGAGGAGATGTGGCAGGCGACCTACGCCCGCCTGTCCCCCGCCACCCATCCCAACATCGCGGCGGTGGCGCCCCTGCTGGTGGCCGACATGAACGACAGCGCCTACCCCGCCGCGCTCGACATGCTGCTCGCCAGCGCCGCGCACGAGAGCCACAGATGACGTCGGATGGCCGGGCCCGCCGTGCTCGCCTTGCGCCCACCGGCAGGTCCCCGAGAGGCCCACACCGTCAGCCGCCGACCTGGGAGTCCAGGGGAAGGCGGACCAGGAAACGGGCGCCTTGCGCGCTGTCCGCGATGGTCAGCGTGCCGTCATGGCGTTCGGCGATCAGCCGGGCGATGGGGAGGCCCAGGCCGATTCCCCCGGCGTCCCTGCTGCGCGCGCTGTCGAGCCGCGCGAAGCGCTGGAACACCATCTCGCGATGGTCGATGGCGATCCCGGCGCCGTCGTCGAGGATCTCCAGCTCCGCGACGCCCTTCGCGAAGCGCGGGCCGCCGTTCTCTCGCCGGAGCGTGACCGTGACGGTGGACGACGCGTAGCGCTGGGCGTTCTGGATCAGGTTGCAGATCAGCTGCCGCAACTGCAGCCGGTCGCCGTTGACGATCACTCCGGGCGTCACCTGGAGAACGACCCTCCTGTCGCCCTGGTGGCTCTTCAGCTCCAGGGCGACGAGCTCGGAGAGATCGACCGGGTGCCTTGCGTTCGGGACGCCGGCGTCGAACCGGGTGAGCGTCAGCAGGCCGGTGGTGATCGCCTGGAGACGCTCCACGCTCGGCAGGACGTCCTCGCACAGCGTTCTCAGGTCGACGTCCTCGGCCGCCAGGAGGGCGTCCTCCAGCTGGACGCGGATGGCGGTGATCGGGGTGCGGAGCTCGTGGGACGCGTCGGCGCAGAAGCGCCGCTGCTGTTCGAGCGTGTGCTCCAGCCGGTCCAGCGTCTCGTTCACGCTCCGGGCCAGCCGGTAGATCTCGTCCTTGACCTTGGGGACGGGGACCCGGCGGCCCGGGTTGGTGCTCTGGATGTGGTCGAGCTGGGCCCGGAGGCGTCCACGGGTCTGAGCGAGCTGGCGACGGTGTGCCGCGCCCCGTACGCGACCGCCCCGGTGAAAAGGACCGTTCCCGCGATCAACAGGGCCACCATGCCCGGATAGACGAAGAACGGCAGCGCCGGCGCGGCGCTGTACACGGTCCATTCGCCGTCGCGATACACCTGTTGCGCGACGACGACATGGCATCCGCCGGATGGAAAGACGGAATTGCAGACCACGGCGCTCGCCACCCGCCTGGGGCTTACCGGCGTGAAATGCGCCATGAGCGGCCGGTTCTGCAAATCGCGGGTCGCGGCGACCACTTGTCCCTGCGGATTGACCACCTGGACGGGCCGGATCAGGTTCGCCGAGATCGGCGGCAGCGGATTGTTGATGTGACCGTGGTCGACGTCGTACGCGGTCAGCTCGCCGACCGCCGTCACCTCTTTGGTGAGGTTCTCGGTGGCCATCTTGTTGAGGGCGAACAACAAGACGATGGAGAACACGATGCAGAGCAGGCTGACCACGATACTGACGAACACCGCCAGACGCGCCCGGATCGAACAGTTCTCTAACTTCATGATCACCCCGTTTCGGGCTGCCGGACTCGCGGCAGCCGCAGGACGAATCGCGCCCCGCCGGCTGTGCTTTCTTCGACGCTGAGGGTCCCCTGATGTGCCTTGGCGATGTCGCGGGCGATGGCCAGGCCCAGCCCGGTGCCGAGGCTGTCGAGCCTACGGGCGTCGTCCAACCGGGTGAAACGCTGGAACACCCGCTCACGGTCGGCCTCGGGAATCCCCGGCCCGTCGTCGCTGACCGCGATTTCGACCGCGGCGGGATCGACCCGTACCTCGACGCACACCACGCGCCGGGTGTGGCGCTGCGCGTTGTTCAGCAGGTTGGTGAGCAGCCGGCCGATCTGGCTCGGCACGGCGGTGACGATGGCCCCGTGGGTGATGCGAAGGCGCACCGGGCGCCGATCCGTACGCTGCGCGAGCTCGGCCTTGACCAGGGCCGCGAGATCGACCTGCCGCCACTCGGCGGGTGCGCAGTTGGGCAGGCGAGCGAGGCACAGGATGTCGTCGGTGACCGTCTCGAGCCGGTCCACCTGGACCAGCGTCGTCTCGAGCAGCTCCGGCAACGGCACCCCTGCGGGATCCTGCTGCGCCGCTTCGAGCTGCACCCGCAGCCCGGCGATGGGCGTGCGCAGCTCGTGGGCGACGTCCGACGCGAACTGCCGCTGGCGGCGCGCGACGTCCTCGAGTTCCTCCTTGGCCCGCTGCACCCGCCCCAGAGCCTGGTTGATCGTCCGGCTCAACCGGGTGATCTCCTGCGCGCTCCTCGGCACCGAGATGCCCGCGCCCAGGTGGGCGAAGTCGATCCGGGACAGTTCGGCGCTCACCCCGTCCAGGGGGCGTAGCAGCCGTCCGCTCACCTTCCAGGCGATCCAGGCGTTCAGGGCGATCAGCTCGGTGGTCTCCAGCGACACGAGCAACGGGAGACGGGGCCGCGCGAGGCCCAGCAGCGACTGCCCCGCCTCGACGACCACCCGGAGCGCGGAGGGAAAGGCATCGGCGGGAAAGACAGCGGTGCACGTCGGCGTGGGCCGCGGGGCACCCGTGAGTGGTCCGGGGCTCCCCGCAGAGGTCCGGGACAGCGTCCCCCGTGCGGCGGACGAGGACCCCATGGAGCCTGCCATGACCAGGCGGGGGACCCGGCCGGCGCCGCCGGCGCCCCGTGCCACCACATCTGACACCGTGCCCCCTGACACCGTGCCCCCTGGCACCGCGCTCCCTGGCACCGTGCTCCCTGGCACCGCGCTCCCTGACACCGGCGAGCGGCCCACGGTGTGGGACAGAGCGGTCGCGCACGGATCACACCGCCGTGGGACGGTCCTGGCTCTGGCCAGAACGTACATCCCCCCTCCCACGGGAAGGAGGGTGAGGAGCGTCATAGCGGTGGCCAGCACGGTCATCTGCCCTCGGATCGTGCGGGGCGCCCAGCGCCTCCACAGGTCCGGCCGCCGGTCCGGACGCCGGTGGTCGTTCCCGCGGTTCGCCGGGCCGGGTGACGACGCTCCGGCGTGACCGGAGGTCTCGTGCGCGTGCTCGGCGGAGGCGTGGCCTGCGGCGCCGGCCGCGGAGAGCCGGTGCTGCTGCCGGTCGGCTGTCGGGGGGCGGCGGGGAGCCCGCCTCCGGGATCCGTGTTCGCCGTTCTCCGCGCGAGAGGCGTTCGCGCGGTTCGCACCGTCGCCCGTCTCATGCGCGGGCCAGGCGACCATCGAAGACCGGCCGGTCAGCACGTGCGCGAAGACCTTTGCGGCGGCCATCCACGCGAGCAGCGTGAAGAGCGTGAACAGCAGCCACAGCAGTATCAGGAAATCATCGTTCTTCAGGTCCACCATCGCCACCCTTTCGAAATAGGAATTCGAGGGATGCCAGGCTCCTGAGAGGGCCGGGGGGCGTGGCGTGTCGTCCGCTGCACATGATTCTTCGGTACCGCTCAGTCGAGGAAGTGCTTGCGCGTCGGCTCATAGGCGAGAGCGAGCCGACCGATACGATCCTGAACCGCGGACGGGCTTCTTCGTATCGCACATGTGTGTAGGGTTACGCGCCTGCTCACCGCGCTGAGATCTACCATTCGGCCGCGTCCGGCCCCCGATGACGGCGAACCGCATGGGCCTGTTGCGACGTCCTGTACGCCGGGTGTCTTATGGCTTCATGGGTAAGTTATCCCGGAATGTCCTGGATACGAGGTATAGGCCCAGTTCCCGGGAGACGTCCTGGCCCGGGTGGCGCGGCCGTGCCCGGGAGTGGGATCTCGTCGCCGACCGGCTCCGGGCGGCACGTGTGGGCGGGGGCGGCGTTCTGCTGGTCGAGGGCCAGCCGGGCGTCGGCAAGAGCCGCCTGCTCGACGTGGCCGCCATCACCGCGGGCAGGTGGGGATTCCGGGTGGTCCGCGGCGTCGCGGACGAGCTGACGCAGTTGATGCCGCTGGCCCCGCTGACCTCGGCGCTCGGGGAGATCTTCCTTCCCACCGGCGACGGCGGCGGCGTGTCCGGCCCGGCCGACCGGCGGCTGCAGTTGCTCGAGCAGCTGCAGGAACCGCTGGAGGCGCTGGTGGCCCACGGGCCCGTGCTGCTCACCCTGGACGACCTGCAGTGGACCGACCACATGACCATGCTGGCGGTGCGGTCGCTGACCCTGGACTTCGCCTCCTCCCCGCTCGTCTGGATGCTGGCCCGTACGACCGGCGGCGGCGACATCCCCTGGCTCGACCGCGTGTTCAACGCGCTGGAGCGCGAGGGCGCGGCGCGGGTCCGGCTGGGGGCCCTGGACGACACGGCGGTGGCCGAGGTGGTCGCCGACGTCCTCGGGGCGGAGCCCGATCCGGACGTGCTGACCCTGGCCGGCATAGCGGACGCCAATCCCTTCCTGCTCGTCCACCTCATCGAGAAGCTCGAGCGCGAGGGCGGGTTCCGGACCGCCGACGGCCGCGTGCGGCTGGCGTCGGCGCGGCTGCCGTCGGCTCGGGCGGTCACCCGGGAACGCCTGGAGGAGCTGTCCCAGCCGACCAGGCACATGCTCCAGGTCGCCGGAATCCTGGGCCGTTCGTTCTCCGTGACGGACCTGGCCGAGATGCTCGGCGAATCGACGGGCGATCTGCTGCCCATGCTGGAGGAGGCGATGTCGGCGGGCATCGTCGGATCCGCCGGGCACGAGCTGGCCTTCCGGCACGACCTCCTGTGGGAGGCGGCGACGGAGGGCCTGTCGACCGCCGTCCGGCAGGCCCTGCACCGCGAGGCGGGAGAGATGCTGCTCAAACGCGGCGGATCGGCCGTTCCCGCCGCCGCGCACCTCATCCACAGCGCCGGCCCCGGTGACGTGTGCGCTCTGCTCGCGCTGGACCAGGCGGCGCGGGAGGTGCTGCGGTCCTCGCCGCATGCCGCCGCCGATCTCGCCACCCGGGCGCTGGAGCTGACCGATGCCGCCGATCCCGAATGGGTGAGCCGGGCCACCGTCGTGGTCGACGCCCTGACGGCCATCGGGCGGCTGGGCGAGGCCGCCGACCTCGCCCGCCGCGCGCTCGCCAGGGCTCCCTCCGCGCTGGCGCATCGCCTGCGCTGCGCGCTGGCGTACATCCTGCTGCTGAGCGGCCATCCGGCCGACGCCGTGTCCCAGGCCGAGGGGCTGCTCCGCGAGGAGGACATCTCCCGTGACCTTCGCGACGTCGCCGAGTGGACGGTCTTCTGGGGGCTCATCACCCTGAACGACGTCGCGGAGGGACAACGGCGGGCCGAGGCCGTCCTCTCCGACCGGGACGGGCATTCCGACACGGCGGTGGTGGGCGCCCTGCTGATGCTCTCCCGATGCGCCATGATCGACGGCCGGGTCGACGACTCGTTCAGGCATCTGGACGAGGCCCTGCGGATCGGCAACCGCGGCGCCGTGGAGGCCGTCCAGCGACCGTACACCCGGCTGCTGCTGGGTCATCTTCACCGGTGCCTGTGTCAGTTCGACGCGGCCGACCTGGCCATCCGGGCGGCCGAGGAGGAGATCGAGACCCTCGGCGTCACCGTGCTGGCCGCGCAGCCCTCGCTCTTCCGCGCCCGCGTCAAACTGGCCGCCGCCCGCCTCGACGACGCCGTCGCAGAGGCCGAGGCCGGAATGACGATCGCGGACGAGATGGGCACGCACGGGTTCATCCGCGTGGGGCTGTCGATCCTCGCGTACATCGCCGTACGGCGCGGCGACATAAACGCCGCGGTCCGGTACATCAAGAGGTACGCGTGCGAGCCCGGCACCGCCGGGATGCTCTTCGGATCGGCCTGGGAAAGGTGGGTGGAGGCCGTGATCGCCGAGAGCCAGGGCGATCTCGATCGGGCCACGGACATTCTCCGCGGCACCTACACCGACACCGACCAGCAACGACGCACGCTCATGACGGCCCCCCTCGCGGCCGTCTTCATGACCCGGCTGGCGCTGGACACGAGAAACCGGGCGTACGCGCAGACCATCGTCGACACGGCCGACCACCTCGCACGGAGGAACCCCGGCTATCCCATCTTCGCCGCCGCGGCCGCGCACGCTCGCGGTCTTCTGCACGCCGACCCCGCCGACCTCGCCTTCGCCGCCGCCAACCACCCGCAAACGTGGGAGCGCGCCTCGGCCGCCGAGGACCTCGGAGTCCTGCTCATGAAGACCGGCGCCTCCGCCGACCGCGAGCGGGCCATCAACAGCCTCGACCAGGCGCACGACGGCTACCAGCGGATCGGCGCCCTCCGGGGCGCGGCCCGCGTGCGGGCGCGCCTGCGGGCGCTGGGCGTCCGGCGCCGTCACTGGGTCCAGTCGCACCAGCAGGAGTTCGGCTGGAACAGCCTCACCGACACCGAACGCGCGGTGGCGGAGCTGATCGCCCAGGGGTTGACCAACCGCCAGGCCGCCGCCCGGATGTTCCTGTCTCCGCATACGGTCTCGGCCCATCTTCGCCGGATCTTCGCCAAGCTCGACATCGCGTCCCGGGCCGAGCTCGCCCGCATCTTCGCCGAGGAGCACCCGGACCACGACGCGTAGCCCGCGTCCCCGCCCGCTCCCCCCGCCCGGTCACCCGTCCGTACGGCCGGGTCCGAAGGGGCGGTCGCCGCGGAGGGTGATGCGGTGCATCACGCGGTGCGCGTCGCCGTAGTCGCGGTTGGCGTAGTGGGCGGTGCTCCGGTTGTCCCACATGGCGACGTCGCCGATCCTCCAGCGGTGGCGCACGATGTGCTCGGGCTTGGTGAGGTGGGCGTACAGCAGGTCGAGAACGGCCCGGCTCTCCGCCTCGGACAGGCCGACGATGTGGGACGTGAACCCGGGGTTGACGAAGATCCCCTTGCGGCCGGTCTCGGGGTGGACGCGTACCACGGGGTGCTCCACCGGCTCCAGCCGGGTGACGAGCTCGCCGTCCCAGACGTTGCCCTTGCCGCCGCGGCGCTGGGCCAGGTAGTAACCGAACTCGCGGTTGCCGTCGTGGACCGCGGTGAGCCGGTCGGCCAGTTCCTTGACGGGTTCCGACAGGGAGTCGTACGCGAGCTGGGCGTCGGCCCAGCTCGTGTCGCCGCCGGTGGGCGGGAGGACCACGGCGCGCAGGATGGAGCCGAGCGGCGGACGGGGCATGAACGTGACGTCGGTGTGCCAGACGTCGGCGAAGCCGTTGTCGGCGCTGTCGAGCGCGTAGATCTCCGGATGCGCCTCGTCGACGCCTCCGACCACCGGGTGGGAGGCGGTCAGCTCGCCGAGACGGCGGCCGAGAGCCACCTGCCCGTCGTCGTCCAGGCGCTGATCGCGGAAGAAGAGCACCTTCCGATCGACCAGGGCGGCACGCACCGCGGCCAGTTCCTCGTCGGTGGCGGTCGCCAGGTCCAGTCCCTCGACCTCCGCGCCGAAGTGGGGTCCGAGAGGCCGCAGGGTCAGCCGTTCGGCGGTCGGTGTGGTCATCTCACTGTCCTCCTCGTTGGTGTGGCGCTTTCACGCGGCCGCGGCGCGTACGGCGTGGCCGACCTCGGCGCGGAGCGCGGCGTACTCGGGAAGGGCGCGTAGTTCGTCCGGTTCCACCCCGGTGCGCGGAAGGGTGACGTCAAGGTCCAGCGCGATCCGGCCCGGCCGGCGGGTGAGCACGACGACGCGGCTGCCGAGGAAAACGGCCTCCTCGACGCTGTGGGTGACGAACACCGACGTCCGGCCGGTCTGCGCGCTCACCCGGCGCAGGTCCTCCTGCAGGCGCTCGCGGGTGAGCGCGTCCAGGGCGGCGAACGGCTCGTCGAGCAGCAGCAGCGGGTCGTCGCCCGCGAGCGCCCTGGCGATCGCCACGCGCTGCTGCTGCCCCCCGGAGATCTGCCAGATCCTCCGGTCGGCCACGTCGTGCAGGCCGACCCGTTCCAGCAGTTCGGGCACCCGGCGGGCACGTTCCGCACGGGGCACTCCGGCGTAGCGCAGGGCCAGCTCGACGTTGCCGCCCACGGTCTTCCACGGAAACAGGCGGGGCTGCTGGAAGACGATCCCGGCGCCTGCGCCCGGGACCGGCTCGGCGCCACCGGTCCGTACGGTGCCGGAGGTCGGCCGCTCGAAGCCCGCGACGAGGCGCAGCAGCGTGCTCTTGCCGCATCCGGACGCCCCGACGAGCACGAGGAAGGCGCCGGGAGGGATGGTCAGGGAGATCGGCCCCAGGGCGGCGACCGGACCTCCCGGGCCGCCGTAGACGTGTTCGACCTCGTGCAGGTGGACGGCGGCGGCCTCCTCGCCCGTCCCGGCCGGGGCGGCGGCCGCCTCAGGGCGCGAGGACATCGGGAAGCCCCTTGGTGTAGATCGCCCGTTCAACCGTGGCGAGGTCGGGCACCGCGTCGATCTTCTGCTGGTCCTTGAGGAACTGCGCCGCGCTCACCAGGTTCTGCGCCAGGCCGCCGACCTTGTCCGGCGTGCCGAGCCACTCCGGCGAGGACAGGTCGGCCGGCCTGAGGAAGACGCCCTGGCTGAGCTGCTCCTTGGCCGCGTCCTTGCCGATGTTGAGCTCCGCGCCCACCGCCTGGGCCGCGGCGTCGGGGTCGTCCGCGATCAGGTCGAGCGCCCTGGCCTCGGCCTTGCGCCAGGCGTCCACCACGTCGGGGTGCGCCTGGACGAACGCGGTGGACACCACGCCCAGGTCGAGGGTCGGCTTGCCCGCCGTCGCCAGCTCCCGGCTGCTGATGATCGTCTTGCCGGTCTTCTTGATCTCGTCGAGCGTGGGCAGCCAGACGTAGGCGGCGTCGATATCGCCGCGGGTCCAGGACGCCAGGATGTCCTGCGGCTCCAGGTCGACGATGTTCACCTCGGACTCCCGCACCCCGGCCTTGTCGAGCGCGGCGAGCAGGCTGTAGTGGGACGTCGAGGCGAACGGCGTCGCCACCTTCCTGCCGCGCAGGCCCTCCACGGACGAGATGCCGGTGCCGTCGCGGGCGACCAGCGCCTCGTTGTCACCGGCCACGTCGAGCACGAACGCCACCTGGTAGGGGATGTTGAGCGGCGCGGACAGCCCGCGCGCGACCGGGCTCGACCCGATGGCCGCGATGTCCACGCTCTTGGCCACGAAGGCCGTGTTGATGCTCGCGCCGGAGTCGAACTTGGTCCACTTGACGGTGTAGCCGGGCAGCGCCTGCTCCAGCCACCCCTTGTTCTTCACGATGAGGTCCCCGCTGGGGAACGCCTGATAGGCGATGCGGATGGTGCGGTCCGCCGCGTCGCCGCCGCCTCCGCTCGTGCCGGAGGCCGCGCCGTCGCCGCACGCGGCGAGGACGGCGGCCGTCGCGGCGGCCAGGGCGACGGAGAGCAGGCGCGTGAGGCGTGGTCGTGACATGGCGGAGGGTTCCTTCTGCGGTGGGAGGGAGGCGGTGGAAGGGAGGCGGTGGAAGGGAGGCGGTGGAAGGGAGTGCGGCTGGAGGGAGATCGACGGTGCCGGACAGGGGCTCAGACGCGGCCGCGCCAGGGGATGAGCCGGTTCTCCGCGACGCGCAACAGGCCGTCGATCAGCAGCCCGGACAGGCCGATCGCGAGCAGCCCGAGCACCACGACGTCGGTCTGCAGGTAGCGCTGGGCGTCGCGGACCATCCCCCCGATGCCCGGCACGCCGTTGACGGTCTCCGCCGCGACGACCGAGGAGTACGCGACCCCGACGGCCAGCCGGACACCGGTGAAGATCTCCGGCAGCGCGGCCGGCAGCACCACGTCCTTGATCACGTCCCGTCGTGACGCGCCCAGCGCCCGGGCCGCCTCCACCAGGCCGGTCGGCGCGCCGTGGACGGCCGCGGCGGTGGCCACGGCGACCGGCGGGAGCGCGGCGATGGCGAGCAGCCACAGCTTGGGCGTCTCGTCGATGCCGAACCAGATGATCAGCAGGCTGAAGTACGCCAGCGGAGGCAGTGCCCGTACGAACGTCACGACCGGCTCGGCCACGAGGCGGATCCACGGCACGGTGCCCAGGACGACGCCGAGGGCGAGCCCGGCCACCACGCCGAGCGCCGAGCCGATGAGGATGCGGCGCAGGCTGATCGCCAGATGCTCGACGAGCAGGTGACCGCTGTAGCCGCGGACGCCATCGTGCGTGGTGGACAGCAGGACGAGCTGGTCCCACACGGCCCGGGGCGCGGGGACGAACGACGGATTGCCCGCCGCGACCGCCGCCAGCTGCCACAACGCGAGCAGTGCGAGCAGCGACAGCACCCGCACGCCGATCCGGCGGGCGCTGCGCCCTCGCCGGCCCGGACCGGAGACGGCGGGCGCCCCTTCGACAGGCGCCCCTTCGACAGGCGCTGCCTCGCCGGGCGCTCCCTCGCCGGGAAGGAGCGAACGGGGAGCCGCCGAGGGGGATCTGGAGGGGGCTCTTGAGGGGGATGACGTCACAGTGGTCGCTCCGTGTGGAGGGCGCCGCACCGCCGGGAGGCGAGGCGGGCACGGCGCGGCGACGGATGGGGGGGCGTCCGGTGAGGGTGACCACGCCGGACGGGGCCCGTACGGGGGACCGGACGGGGAGCACGGTTCAGGAGCGACAGGCCGAGCCGTTCAGACGGCACAGGTCGACGTGCCGACGCCGGACCAACCACGATGCCGTAAACACAGATATTTCCTACCAAATTTGTAGGGTGATGGCAATCACCGCACGGTGGCGCCGCGCTGCCGGCTCACGGGGTGGAGTAGGGTCGCCGGGTGCCTGACCCGATCTTCGCTCACCCACGTCTGGCCGCCGTTTACGACGCGTTCGACGGAGACCGCGACGATCTCGACGTCTATCTCGCCGTCGCCGGCGAGCTGGGCGCGGAGCGCGTGCTCGACGTCGGCTGCGGCACGGGATCCCTGGCGGTCCTGCTGGCGGACAGCGGACGCACGGTCATGGGCGTCGATCCCGCCGAGGCGTCGCTGCGGATCGCCAGGTCGAAGGACCGGGCCGGAAGGATCACCTGGATCCATGGCGACGCCACCACGGTCCCGGCGTTCGACGCCGACCTCGCGGTGATGACGGGCAACGTGGCGCAGGTCTTCCTCACCGACGACGACTGGACGCGGACGCTGCGGGGCGTCCACGGCGCGCTCCGCCCGCGGGGATATCTCGTGTTCGAGACCAGGCGGCCCGGACGCCGGGCATGGGAGGACTGGGCCGCCGGCGCCGGTCCGGTCGTCCTCGACCTTCCGGAGACCGGGCCCGTGGAGCAGCGCCTCGACGTCACCGACGTGAGCCTGCCGCTGGTGTCGTTCCGCTACACCTACACCTTCCTGGCCGACGGCGAGGTGATCACGTCGCACTCGACCCTCCGGTTCCGCGACCGGGACGAGGTGGAGACGAGCCTGGCCGCGAACGGCTACCGCGTGCTGGACGTGCGGGACGCCCCCGACCGCCCGGGCCGCGAGTTCGTGTTCGTGGCGCAGCGCACGACCTGAAGCAGCGCACAACGTGAAGCAGCGCACGACCTGAAGCAGCGCACGACCTGAAGCAGCGCACAACGTGAAGCAGCGCACAACGTGAAGCGGCGCCAGACCTGAAGCGGCGCGCGCCGGGGGCGTTACAACCCGAAGCGCCGCAGGGCCCGCCGATAAATGGTGGAAACGGCCGCACTTTTCTGCAGTCACAAACTACACATTACTCAATTCATCGGGCATATCCGAATAAAAATCCGGGACGAATCGCCCCGCACAGAGGGCCTCCCACCGGCACAGAGTGGCCGATTGTGGCCAACTGGGAACTTGCCGTAAGCGGGTCTATTTACATCTATTCATTGACCGGTCACCATATGTCCGTGGCCACACCCCCTCGCTGATCAGCGCCGAACAGATCAGCGAGGTCGTCAACTCATGGAATTCGGCATCAACTCGCGCCGGCAGCCGAATTCCCCATGACATAACGCCACACCAGAAGGAACGACACCGTGATAATGACGCGACGATTACGGGCCGCCGTGTGCGCGGCCGCGGCCGCTGCGACGCTGGTCGCCGGGGTGGGGACGGCGTACGCCGCGCCCGGGGTCACCCCCGCGGACGTGACGCTCGACCTGGCCCGCGGCGAATCGAAGACGATCGACAAAACCGTCTCCACTCCGGTCGTCCCGCCCAAGCCGGATATCGCTTTCCTGATCGACACGACAGGCAGCATGGGCGGGGTCATATCCAACGTGCGGACCAACGCGAACGCCATTTTCTCCAATGTCGCCTCGGCACAGCCGGACGCCCAGTTCGCGGTCGCCGAATACAAGGACGCGGCGGACTCGACTCCATTTCGGGTGGCGCAGAATCTCACCGGCGACCCGGCCGATGTCACCGCCGGCATCAATTCGCTGTCCGCGTCGGGCGGAGGCGACTTCCCCGAAGACGGCATCAACGCCCTGTACCAGGTCGCCACGGGAGCGCTCTCCTTCCGGCCGGACAGCACCCGGATCGTGTTGCTGATCGGAGACGCCCCCAGCCACGACCCCAGCGGCGGCCACTCGCTGGCCGACGCGATCAGCGCCCTGAAAGCGGCCGACATCACCGTGCTCGCCTTCGACCTGGCCGGGCTGAACTCGAGCGGGCAGGCGGCCGCGATCACCGACGCCACCGACGGACAGCTGTTCTCCGGCCTCAACCCCTCGGAGGTCAGCGACACCATCCTGTCGGCCCTGCACAACCTGCCGGTCACGGTCACCCACAAGCTGCGCGACTGCGACCCGAACCTGTCGGTCTCCCTGACCCCGGACAGCCGTACGGTGACCAGCGGCGAGGATGCCGCGTTCTCCGAGAAGGTCACCGTCGGCGACGGAGCCGCGCCGGGAAGCACCCTCACCTGCAAGGTGGACTTCCTGGTCAACGACGTCCTGTCGCCCGGGTTCACCGAAACGATCACCGAGCACGTCCCGAAGGCGACCCCGAAGATCACCACGACGCCGTCGGGCGAGACGCCCGCGGGCGGAAACGTCTCGGACACCGCGACCCTGTCCGGCGGCCACCACCCGACGGGCACCGTCAAGTTCGAGCTGTTCGGACCCGGCGACACCGAGTGCGAGACGCCCATCGCCACCCGCACCGGATCGGTGTCGGACAGCGGCACGGCGACGTCCGGCGACATCCCGGCGGGCGGCGTGGGCACCTACCGGTGGGTGGCCTCCTACAGCGGCGACGACGCCAACACCCCGGTCACCTCCGAATGCGGTGAGGAGGTCGAGGTCGTCAAGGCCACCCCGGGCATCGCCACCACGCCGTCGGGGTCGGTCCCGGCCGGCGGCGCCGTCTCCGACACCGCCACGGTCTCCGGCGGGTTCCACCCCACCGGCACCGTCGAATTCCAGCTGTACGCGCCCGGCGACACCGACTGCAAGACGCCGATCGCCACCCGCACCGGCGACCTGTCCGGCAGCGGCACCGCCGCGTCCGGCGACGTGACCATCGGCGCGGCCGGCACCTACCGGTGGACCGCCACCTACAGCGGCGACGCCAACAACAACTCCGTCACCTCGCCGTGCAGCGACGAGGAGGTCAAGGTCACGCCGCAGCGGCTGACCGGACGGGCCTACGGCCTGACCGCCGGCGCCTCCCTGGCCGGCCTGCAACTGGTCAACATCGCACGCACCCCGGACACCGGCCCCGTCTCCACCACGTCGTCCGGCAGCACCTCGGTCCCCTGCACCGCCACCCTCAGCGGGCTGATCAGCGCGCACGCCCTGTGCGCCAAGGTCGTCACCACCGAGTTCCCCGGCAAGTCGGAGGCCACCGCCTCCATCGACGACACCTCCATCGGGATCACCGGCATCCCCGTGATCACCATCGGGGCCATCAAGTCCAGCTCCACCACCACCTGCTCCGGATCGAGCGGGACCACCACGATCGCCTCCCTCAAGGTCGGCAACACGGTGGTCATCTCGGCGCCGACGAACATCGCGCCCAACACCACGATCAACGTCGGCGTGGTGAAGCTGGTCCTCAACGAGCAGATCCCGTTCACCACGCCCGACAAGGGCCTGACCGTCAACGCGGTTCACGTCACCGTCAACGCCCTCGGCCTGGCCAAGACCAACGTGGTCCTGGCCTCCGCCGAGAGCGACATCGGCAACTGCCCGTGACCTGAGCCGACCGACCCCGGGGCCGGGCGGAGCGCCGTGACTCCGCCCGGCCCCGGCCGATTCGGCACGAGTCTCAGTGCCCGCCGGCGTCGGCGAGGACGCGGCGGGCCTGCCGGACGACGGCCTCGTCCACGAAGCGGCCGTCGGCGAGGGCCACCGCGCCCTGGTCGGCGGCGGAGACGACCTCCAGGGCGGCCGCGATCTCCTCCTCCGTCGGGTGGTAGGCCGCCGCGATCACCGGAAGCTGGACGGGGTGGATGGCCGCCCTGCCGCGAAATCCCATGGCCCGGCCCGAGGCGCAGGACGCGGCCAGGCCGTCGAGGTCGCGGACGTTCGCATAAACGGACTGGGCCGGGGCCGGCAGCCCCGCCGCGCGGGCCGCGACCACGATGCGGGACCGCGCCCAGGCCAGGCCCGCCTCGTCGGTCACACCGAGGTCGGCGCGCAGATCGGCCTCGCCGAGGCCGATCCCGGCGACGGCCGGTGAAGCGGTGGCGATCTCGAAGGCGCGCTCCAGCCCGAGGGCCGACTCGATGATCAGCCGCAGCGGCACGCCCGGCACCGCGTCGGCGATCCGGCGGACCTCGTCGGCCGACTCCACCTTGGGGACGCGCAGGCCGCCGCTGCCGCGCAGCAGCGTTCCGAGCGCGTGCAGGTCGGCCTGGCCGTACGGTGTGCGGACGTCGTTGACCCGGATCTCCACGCGCGGCCGCGGCGTGGCCAGCAGGGCGGCGACCCCGGCGCGGGCGGCGTCCTTGTTCTCGGGGGCGACCGCGTCCTCCAGGTCGACGATCACCATATCGGCCTCGCCGCCCAGGGCCTTGCCGATCCGGTCGGGGCGGTCGGCGGGCACGTACAACCATGTCAGGGGCGCGGCCGGGACACCAGGAGCGTCCATCACACCACTCCCTTGGCCCGCAGTGCCTCGATCTGCGCATCGGTCAGGCCGAGGCCGCGCAGGATCTCATCGGTGTCGGCGCCGTGCGGGCGGCCGGTCCACCGGATGTGTCCCGGTGTCTCCGACATCCGGAACATCACGTTCTGCATCCGCAGCGGGCCCAGCTCGGGGTCCTCCACGGTCGTCACCGCGTCGAGCGCGGTCAGCTGCGGGTCGGCCAGCACGTCGCGCACGTCGTAGATGGGCGCCACGGCGGCCTCGGCCTCCTCGAACGCCCGCAGCACCTCCTCCCGGGTCCGCTCGCCGACCCAGGCCGCGACGGCCGCGTCGAGCTCGCCGACGTGCGCCACCCGGCCCGCGCCGGTGGCGAACCACGGCTCGTCCACCAGGTCGGGCCGGCCGACCAGGCGCATCACGCGTTCCGCGATGCTCTGCGCCGAGGTCGAGACCGCGACCCACGAGCCGTCGCGGCAGCGGTAGGTGTTGCGCGGAGCGTTGTTGACCGAGCGGTTGCCGGTGCGCGGGGGCACGACGCCGAGCCGGTCGTAGATGGTGGGCTGGGCGCCGAGCACGGTCAGGATCGGCTCGATGATCGACAGGTCGACGACCTGCCCGCGCCCCGACCGCAGGGCAGTCATCACGGCGAACGCGGTGGCCAGCGCGCAGATGCCGTCCGCGAGCCCGAACGGCGGCAGCGTGGGCGGCCCGTCCGGTTCCCCCGTCATCGCGGCGAACCCGCTCATCGCCTCGGCGAGGGTGCCGAAGCCGGGCCGTCTGGCGTACGGGCCGAACTGGCCGAAGCCGGTGACCCTGGCGAGCACCAGATCGGGGTTGGCCTTGCTGAGCCGGTCCCAGGACAGGTTCCAGCGCTCCAGCGTGCCGGGGCGGAAGTTCTCGATGAGCACGTCGGCGTCCTCGACGAGCCGGACCAGCAGGTCCTGCCCCTCAGTGGTGGACAGGTCGAGGGTCATCGTCCGCTTGTTGCGGCCGAGCATCTTCCACCACAGCCCCCCGGGGCCGTGCCCGCGCGACGGGTCCGGCCTGCGCGGGTGCTCGATCTTGATGACGTCCGCGCCGTAGTCGCCGAGCAGCATCGCGGCGGTCGGCCCGGCGAACAGCGTCGCGGCGTCGATGACGCGCACGCCGTCGAGCGGCCCGGTCACAGTCCCTCCTCCATCAGGTGGTCGATCTCGTGGCGGTGGGGCATGGAGGTGCTGGCGCCCTCCCGCTGCACCGACAGCGCCGCGGCGGCCGAGGCGAAGCGCAGCGCCCGCGCCGGATCGGCCCCCTCGGTCCTGGCGACGGCCAGCGCCGCCGCGAAGGTGTCGCCCGCCGCCGTCGTGTCCACCGCCCGCACCGGTACGGCGGGCTCGTGCAGGCGGACGCCCTCGCGCGAGCCGTACAGGGCGCCCCGGGCGCCCAGGGTGACGACGGCCTCGGGGACGAGGCCGAGCAGCGCCTCCAGCGCGTCGCCGGGGTCGTCGCGGCCGGTGAGGGCCGCCGCCTCGTGCTCGTTGGGCACGATGAGGTCGACGGCCTCCAGCAGCTCGGCGGGCAGCGGCACGGCCGGGGCCGGGGTCAGGATCACCTCCGCGCCGGGCACGTGGGCCGCGGCGACCACGGCGTCCATCGGCAGCTCCAGTTGCAGAAGCAGCGCGTCGGACCGGGCGATGACCTCCGCGTCCCGCCCGTCCGGCCCGGTGACCGCGCCGTTCGCGCCGGGCACCACGATGATCGAGTTGTCGCCGCCGTCCTGCACGACGATGTGGGCGACGCCCGACGGGCCGGGCACGACCCGCAGCCCGGTGGTGTCCACGCCCGCCTCGGCGAGCGCGGCCCGCAGCCCCGGCCCGAACGCGTCGTCCCCCACGGCTCCGAAGAAGGCCACGTCGGCGCCCGCGCGGGCCGCGGCGATCGCCTGGTTGGCTCCCTTGCCGCCGGGAATCGTGCGGAACTCCCGGCCCGTGACGGTCTCACCCGGCTTGGGGGCCTGGGCGACGTACGCCACCAGGTCCATGTTGGCGCTGCCGAACACCGAGATCATCGTCGTTCCCCCTCACAGAGCGCGAGCGTGCGGGCGGCGAGCGACTCGATCGAGACGCCGTCGAAGCCGGGCAGGCTGCTGGCCAGCCGGTCCCTGGTGATCCACCGCTCGGGGACGCCGCCCGCCAGCGCCCCGGCGATCGATCCGGCGGTGGCGGCGGCCGAGTCGGTGTCCCAGCCTCCGGCCACGGCCGCGCCGACGGTCGCGCCGAAGTCGCCCGCACCGTGCACTGCGCCATGAACGAGCGCCGCCGCCAGCAGCGCCGCGTTGTTAACAGTGTGGACCCAGTGGAGGTCGCCGTGCCGCGCGTAGAGCCGGTCGACGACCCGCTCGAAGTCCGGCTCGGCCGCGGCGTCCGCGACGGCCTGCCGTACGGCCCCGGCCAGGCGCGAGCCGGGCGGCACGACCGAGAGCCCGGCCTCGATCACCTCGTCCATTCCGGCGGCCACGAGCGCCTGCGCGCACATGGCGGCGGCGAACATCGCGCCGTAGATCCCGTTGGCCGTGTGGCTGAGCCGGGCGTCCCGCCACGCCTGCGCCGCGGCCGTCGCCGGATCGCCCGGGTTGGCCCAGCCGTACACGTCGGCCCTGATCAACGCGCCGATCCACTCGCGGAACGGGTTGCGGTGGACGGCGGTCGCGGGGACTTCGAGACCCGCGAGCAGGTTGCGGTAGGCCGCCCGCTCGGCGGTGAAGACCCGCCCGGCGGGCAGCGCGTCGAGCCAGGTCTTCGCGACGTCCTCGGTCGTGAAGTCCCGTCCGTGCCGTTCCAGCACGGTGAGCGCGAGCAGCGCGTAGTTGAGGTCGTCGTCCTCGGGCACGCCGTCGATGTTCTCGGCGAGGCTGGTGGCCGCGCTGCGGCGGTTCCACGGCCACCGCTCCGCGATCTCCGGCGGCAGCCCCTTCGCGGTGAACCAGCCGCGGATCGGCCAGTTGCCGGTCGCCTCGGCGATGGCCCTGATCCCCTCGCGGGGGATCTTCTCCACCGGCTTGCCCAGCAGGCAGCCGGCCGCCCTCCCCCACCAGGCGCCCAGAACCCGCCCGGGCTCGGGGCGCGTCCGCGTGCCGGAGGCGGGCCAGTCCGGGCAGCTCGCGACGATCTCTCCGAGCTCCGAGGGCTCGGGCAGCGGCGAGGGGATCGCCGCGAGCGTGTCGAGCAGCTCCCCGGCCAGGGCGCGCAGCGCCTCGGGGGCGGGCTCGGCGGAGGCCCCCGCCCTCGGCGGCGCGTCGTGCCCGCCGGCGGCGTGCCAGCGCTCGCGCACGGCCGCCACCTCCGGGAGCGTTCCCCGGCCGTCCTCGTCCGCCTGCCTCAGCTCGTGGCCCACGAGGTCCTCCGGCTGCACCCACGTCAGCCGGATCATCGCGCGTCTCCCCGCGGCGCGAGCAGGGCGTCGAAGGCGGCCTCGTGCGCGCGGCGGCGCTCCCGGTCGGCCCGGTGCACCCGCCGCGCGACGGCCGCGATCGCCCGCCCCGGCCCGACCAGGTCCGTACGGCTGGCCGTCGCCACCTGCTCCAGCCAGTCGGCGGGGACGGCGGCCCGCCCGCCGAGCGCCCCGGCGACGGCCCCGCCCATCGAGGCGATGGAGTCGGCGTCGCGGCCGTAGTTGACGCCGCCGAGCACCGTCTCGCGGTAGTCGCCCTTGGCCATCACCAGGAACGCGAGCGCGAGCGGCAGTTCCTCGATGCTGTGCAGCCGGCTCGGCCGCCGCGCCCCGAGGCCCTGGTCGCGGTAGGTGTCGGCCACCGTGTCGTACGGGCGGATCGCCGCGCGCAGGGCCTCGAAGGAGCCCTCCCAGTGGCCGAGGCCCCGGGCGGCCGAGCAGACCGCGTCGATGGCGGCCCGGGTGCCGTCGCGGGCGAGCCGCAGGCAGGTCGCGACGACCGAGTCGGGCGTCGCGCCCGGCCGCATCGCCTCGGCGACCGCCGCCGCCAGCACGCCCGCCGCCTCACGGCCGTAGCTCGACTGGTGCGCCCCGGCCAGGTCGATCGCCTCGGCGTACGCGCCGTCGGGGTCGCCCGCGTTGACGACGCCGACCGGCGCCATGTACATCGCCGCGCCGCAGTTGACGATGTTGCCGACCCCGGCCTCGCGGGGGTCGGCGTGGCCGTAGTGCAGCCGCAGCACGAGCCACTTCTCGGCGAGGAACACCCGGTGGAGCGGCAGCGCCTCGGCCTCCAGCTCGGGGATCCACCGCTTCTCCCCCATCATCTCGGGCACCAGGTGCTCGGCGGCGGCGTAGGCGTCCAGGTGACCGCCGACCCGCTCGTACACCCGGATGAGGGCGTGCGTCATCAACGTGTCGTCGGTGACGTGGCCGTCCCCCTTGTGATAGGGCGCGATGGGGCGGGCGTTGCGCCAGTCCTCGTTGAAGGGGGGGACGACGCCGCGCACCCGGCCTCCGTAGCGCTCCTGGATCTGCTCGGGCGTCCACCCCTCGGTGGCTCCGCCGAGCGCGTCGCCCACCGCGGCGCCCGCCACACACCCCACGGCGCGATCGGCCAGCAGGTCGTCATCCGGCAGGTCCTCCTGCGGCGTCATCCGGTCTTCCCCCTTGTCCGTACGCGTGATGTGGCCGGGCGTCATGCGAGCCGCCCGGCGATGTCCAGCAGGTCGGTTCCCGCGAGCTCCGGCAGGCAGCAGCCGGCCAGGACGCGGGCCCGCTCGCGCCAGGCGGCGGGCAGCGCGTCGTGCCCCGCGGCGCAGCCGAGCAGCGCGCCGGTGAGCGCGGGCGCGGAGTCGGCGACCGGGGCGAGGCAGGCCGCCGCCGAGACGCCCGCGCCGAACGCCTCCTGCGGCGGCCCGCAGGAGGCGACGTCGGCGAGGGCCAGCGCGACCGGCACGGTCTGCGCGGCGGCGACGCCGTAGCTGTAGACGTGGTCGAGCACGGCGGCGTCCAGCGCCGGCACCGCGGCGAAGGGCGAGCCCGCCGCCCGCGCCGCCGCGAGGGCCTCGCGCGCCGCGTGCCCGATCGCCGTGTCCGGCGGCAGCGCGCCGAGCGCCGCCTCCACCGCCTCGCCCATCGGGGCGCCGTCCGTCAGCGCCGCGACCGCGCGGGCCATCGCGACCGCGCCGAGCACGCCGTCCTCCGCGTTGGTGACGCGCGCGTCCTCCAGCGGATCGAGCCCGGCCGCGCCGAAGGCGACGGCCCGCACGGCGGCGGCGTCGTCGAAGTGGTGGGGGTTGTCGTGGCCGCTGGCGGGCGGGCACTTGCCCGCCGCGAGGTTGTCGAGCGCCGCCCACACGGAGATGCGCGCCCGGACGTCGTCGCGGCCCGCCAGGCGGCCGAACGCCTCGGCCCGGTCCTCCCGGATGGTCAGGGCCGTCCAGGCCAGCCACTCGGCGTCGTCCGACGGGCCCGCCGCCAGCGGCGCCACCGGCTGGTTCAGCGCGAACGGCACCGGCAGCGTGGTGACCTGGTGTTCCTCGGCGAACGCGTCGAGCTCCCGGTGCAGCCGCCTGCTCCAGCCGGCCAGCAGCGCGGACCGGTGCCGGGCGGCCGGCCATCCGGCCGCGTCGCCGGCGGCGAGGCCGATGACGGCCCCCCGCACGCGGTCGAGCCTGGGCGGCCCGTCCCGCCTGTCCCCCGATGGCATGTGGTCCTACATTCCTTTCACGATCTCGTCGGCGACGTCGCGGATGTCCCGCCCGGCGACCACGGGCAGGCAGCGGCCCGCCACCGGGCCGATGCGCTCGGCCCAGCGGGCGGGCACCGCCGCCTCACCGCGGCCCGCCCCGGAGAGAGCGCCTGCGACGGCGGCGGTGGTGTCGGCGTCCCTGCCGAGGTTGGCGGCCGTAACGACCGACGCCTCGATCTCCCCGCCGCCCGCCACGTAGGCGGCGAACGCGAGGGCGACCGCCTCGGGCGCCAGGTCGGTCCACGGGTAGTGCTTGACCACGACCGTGTCGTGGAGCGTGCGGGCCAGGAGGGGGCGGGGCGTGCGGGCGGCGACGTCGAGCGCGGCGCGCAGGCTGCGTGCCGTCCAGGAGTCCTCCGGCACCGCCCGCAGCGCCGCCCCGGCCACCTCCTCGGGCGGGGCGCCGGTCATCGCGACCGCGACCGCCGCGGCCACCGCCCGGCCGCCGAGGATCCCCTCGCCGGTGTGGCTCACCCGCCCGTCGGTCTCCGCCAGCCGCGCCGCCTCGTCCGGGTCGCCCGCCGCGAAGATCCCGTACGGCGCGGCCCGCATGGCCAGGCCGTCGGACCAGCCGTGGGCGTGCCACCGGCCGGTCAGCGGCGGCTCAAGGCCGCGGCGCAGGGCCTCGACCGTGCCGAGCTCGGAGAACCCGGCGCCGCGCATCGGCCCGTCGAGCCGCGCGACGATCTCCTCGCGCCAGGCCCGCGCCACGTCCGCTGAGGTGAGCGCGTGACCGTGGCGCAGGAGCACGGTGGCGGCGAAGATCGTGTATTCGGTGTCGTCGGTGCCGCCGCGCTCGATCTCGGTGAGCACGCCCCACCGCGCGGCGATCTGTTCCGGAGAGAGGTTCTCCGCGGGGGCGCCCAGGGCGTCGCCGGCGGCGAGGCCGAGCAGACAACCCCGGGCGCGGTCACGTACGGAGGTCAACGGCTGTACCGCTCCAGCACCTTGTTCCCCTCCTCGACGAGCCGCTTGGCCAGCTCGTCGAGGCTGATCTTGTCGGCGAAGTACTCCTGCATCGCCGGCGTGGCCACCTTGCTCTTCCACTCGTCGAACCCGTTCACCTTGAGGAACGGCGCGACGACGAGGTCCTTGGCCGAGGCGGTGGCGACGTCCCACCCGTTCTCCTCCGTGGTGAGCGCCGAGATCTTCGCGGCGCTCGTGCTGGTGGGCAGCAGCCAGTCGCCCTTGGCCAGCTTCGCCTGGTTCGGGCCGTTGAGGAAGTACGCGATGAACTTCACCGCCTCGTCGGGGTGCTTGCTGTCGGCCGCGACCGACAGCGTCTGCGAGACCGCGCCCTGCTGGGAGGTCTGACCCTTAAGCGGCGGCAGCGTGACCCACTGGAACCCGTCCGGTGCCTGCTCGGCGACCTGCTGGCGCAGGTAAACCCCGGCCGGGACGATGGCGTACTTGCCGGCGAAGAAGCCCGGCAGCGGGTCGGCGGTGCCCATGCCCAGCGCCGACGGGTCGGCCGACTTGTCGGTGTAGAGCTGGTCGTGGATGCGCTGGAGCACCTCGCGCTCCTGCGGCCCGACCTTCACCGTGGTCTTGCCGTCCTGGGTGTCGAAGAACGTGCCGCCGAAGTTGAGCGCCAGGTTGAGCACCTTGTTGACCGGCGACTTCATCGGCCAGGCCACGCCGTACGTGCCCTTCTTGGTGAGCTTCTTCGACACGTCGGCGAACTCGTCCCACGTCCACGGCGAGTCCGGGGTGGGGATGCGCACACCGGCGTCGTCGAGCAGCTTCTTGTTGGCGATGAGCACCTGCGACTCCTGCAGGAACGGCACGCCGTACACGCCCTGGCCGCTCTTGCCGTCGGAGAAGGTGACCGTGTCCCACGCGGCCTGCGGGATGTCGCTCTGCAGCTCGGCGGGGATCTTGCCGGTGAGGTCGAGCAGGAAGCCCCGCGAGGCGAAGCTCGACAGCGCCGGGGAGTCGTCGTGGATGACGTCCGGCGGGTCGCCGGCCTCGAACGACGTCACGAGCTGGTCGTTGACGTTGTCCCAGCTCCCCTGGACGTACTCGACCTGGATGTTCGGGTTGGCCTTGTTCCAGTCGGCGACGATCTCCTTGTTGGCTTCGATCGACTCCTTCTGCCAGGCCAGGCTGAGGAAGCGCAGCTTCACCGGCTCCCCGGACGCGGCACCGCCGCCGTCCCCGCCGTCGCCGCCGCTTCCGCACGCGGCCGCCGCGAGCGCGACCGCCGCCACGGCCAGCGCGGCACCCAATCTCTTCATTGAGACCTCCTTATAAGGGTCGCCATGCGGATCAGCCCTTGACGGCCCCGGCCATCAGGCCGGACCGCAGGCGCCGCTGGATGATCGCGAAGAAGACGAGGCTCGGCACGGTCGCGAGCAGCGACGCCGCCGCCAGAGGGCCGAGCCGGGCGACACCTTCCGGGCCGACGAAGCGCACCAGCGTCAGCGGAAGGGTTTCCACCTCGGGATCCTTGAGGATCACGAGGGCGAACATGAACTCGTTCCAGGACGAGATGAAGCTGAACAACAGCGTCGCGACGACACCGGGGGCCAGCAGCGGCGCGACGACGGCGGCCAGCGCGCGCAGCCGCCCCGCGCCGTCCACCGACGCGGCCTCCTCCAGCTCGCGCGGCACCGCCCGCACGTATCCGCGCAGCATCCACAGCGCGAACGGCATGACGAACGTGACGTGCACGACCGTGAGCCCGGCGAGGGTGTTCACCAGCTCCAGCCGCCGCAGCACCATGAACAGCGGGATGATGATCAGAACGACCGGGAAGACCTGGCTGACCAGCACCCAGCCGATCGCGATCTTGCCGGCCACACCGCGGAAGCGGGCCAGCGCGTACGCCGCGGGCAGCGCGAGCGCCACCGTGATCAGCGCGGTGGCGACGGCGACGACGAGGCTGCGCAGCCCCGCGCCGACCAGGTCCTGCTCCGCGAAGGCGTCGGCGAAGTTGGCCAGCGTGGGCCGGCGCGGGATCCACGTGGGATCGAGGGCGGCCATCTCCTGCGGCGTCTTCAGTGCCGTGGACAGCAGCCACAGCAGCGGGAACGACAGGAAGGCGACATATCCCAGCAGGGCGAGATACTTCAGCGCGCGGGTCATGTCAGGCTCCCTCCCGTGCCTGCCGCCACAGGTACAGGCCGAGCACGGCCAGCACGACGATCGTGATCGCCACGCCGAGCGTCGCGGCGTAGCCGAAGAAGCCGTATCGGAACGCCTCCTCGTACGCGAACAGCATGGGCAGCCTCGTCCGCCCGCCCGGCCCGCCCTGGGTGAGCACGTAGACCAGGCTGAACTGGTTGATGTTCCACACGAAGTCGAGTGAGGTGATGGCCACGATCACGGGCCGCAGCTGCGGCAGCGTGACGTTCCAGAACCGCCGCCAGGTGCCCGCGCCGTCGACGCTGACCGCCTCGTAGAGCTCTCTGGGCACGTTCTGCAGGCCGGCGAGCAGCACGACCGTGGTCTGCGGCATGCCGGTCCAGACCCCCACGACGATGACGGCGGGCAGCGCGAGGGAGAAGTCGTGCAGCCAGTCGACGTTCGAGCCGAACAGGCCGTTGAGCAGGCCCGCGTCCGGATGGTAGACGAGCCGCCACATCAGGCCGACCACCACGGGCGGCATCGCCCACGGCACGACCGCCAGCACCCGGGCGACGCCGCGCAGGCGGAGGTCCTGGTTCAGCAGCAGCGCGAGCCCCAGCGAGGCGAGGAACTGCAGCACGGTCACCGACACGCCCCAGACCATGCCGATCCGGAACGACTCCCAGAAGTCGCCGTCCGACAGCAGCTCGGCGAAGTTCTCCAGGCCCACGAACGAGGTCACGGTGTTGCGGCCGGACCGCGCGTCGGTGAAGGCCAGCAGGATGCCGTAGACCAGCGGGCCCACGCTGAACAGCAGCACCGGCACGAGCGCGGGGAGCAGCAGTGTGAGCCCGCTCCCCGACAGGAGCCCACGTCGTGGCCCGCCTCCGGCGCGGCCGTACGGCCGCTCGGCGACCGCGGTCATCGGGCACCTCCCGGCGACGCCTGCGAAACAGTGGTGGAGCCCCGGATGGTGAGGCTCGGCCGCACGACCGCCACCCGCGGCCCGCGCGGGCCGTTCTGCAGCCGGTCGAGCAGCAGCCCGGCCGCCGCCCGGCCGCGCTCGGCCGACCCGAGCGAGACGCTGGTCAGCGTCGGCCAGGTCACCGAGGCGAGGTCGGTGTCGTCCATGCCGACCACCGCCACGTCGCCGGGGACGTCCCTGCCCTGCTCGCGCAGCACGTCGAGCGCGCCGAGCGCGATGAGGTCGTTGGCGCACATCAGCGCGTCCACGCCGGGCACGCGCGACAGCAGCGCCCGCGCGGCGCGCGCCCCGCTGTCGCGGTAGAAGTCGCCCACCTCGACGAGGTCCTCGTCGTACGGCAGGCCGAGCGCCTCCAGCGCCTCCCGGTAGGCGGCGGCGCGGGCGGCGCCGGGAACGGTGTCGAGCGGGCCGTTGAGGAAGCCGATGCGCCGCCTGCCGATGGTGTGCAGGTGGTCGAGCGCGAGCCGCACACCGGTCCTGGAGTCGGTGCGCACGTTGTCGACCAGCGCGCCCTCCGGCATGTCGTCCGGCAGCGCGCCGATGACGACGACGGGGGCGCGCGCGGCGACGATGGCCTCGACGTGCTCCTGGGTGACGCCGCGCAGCGGGCTGATGATGAGGCCGTCGACGTAGCGCTCGCGCAGGCCGCGCAGCACGTCGAGCTCGTCGTCGGTCTCGCCGTCGGTGGAGTGGATCAGGAGCCGGTAGCCGGCCGCCTTCAGCAGCGGCTGGATCTCGCGCACCATCGCCACGTAGACCGGGTTGCCGATGTCGGCCATCGCGAAGGCGATCTGGTCGGTGCGGCGGTTGCGGAGCGAGCGGGCGACCGAGTTGGGCACGTAGCCGAGTTCGTCGGCCGCGCGCATGACGCGCCGCACGGTGTCCTCGCGCGTGGGCAGCCCGTTAAGCACACGTGACACCGAGGCGATCGACACACCGGCGCGTTGCGCGATCGTGGTGATCGTGGGACCCTCGGTCAACGGAACCTCACTTGGGAGAATGTCCTGTAATCGTTTACTGGCCGGTAACGCACAGCGATCTGTAAACGTTTACGGCCGGATGAGTCCATATCAAACCGGGTCCTCTGGAGAGCGTCAAGTAACGAACGTGTAAACCATCTAGATCACCAAGCCGCAACAAGCCGCGCGTTGGTTCTGCTCTTCGACCAGATTCGCCCTAGAATCCGCCGATGTGAACGAAGGTCACGAGGACCCGCCGAAGCTCCCCACCAGAGAGCGCTCTCCGCGGTTTGGGGGCGGCCGCCACAGACGGCCCCTCCCCGCCGACCTGCCGCCTGACGCGCCTGCCCTGGTCCTGGCGGTGCCGGGCAAGGCCGGCGATCCGGTGGGCCCGGGCGGTGACGTGGCCATGGAGGTCGCCTCCATCGTCAGGATCGACAACCCGCAGATCGACCTTCGTATCGTCTCGCTGGCCGACGGCGGCGCCGACCTCACCAAGGAGTTCGCGTCCATCGCCGCCCAGCGACCGGCGGACGGACCGGCCGCGGTGGTCGTCCCGCTCGTCACCGGGCCCCATCCGCGCGTGCTGCGCGCCGTACGGGACGCCGTGACGCAGAGCGAGGCCGCGGTGCGGATCACCGAGCCGCTCGGCCCGCATCCGCTGCTGGCCGAGGCCCTGCACGTGCGCCTGGCCGAGGCGGGCCTGGCCCGCGCCGACCGGATGCGCCTGTTCAACGTCTCCTCGCCGGTCGACGGGATCATCGTCGCGACCGCCGGAGGCGACGAGGCCGCCCGCGGCGCGGACGCGACGGCCGTCCTGCTGGCCGCCCGCCTGACGCTGCCCGTCGTCCCCGCCGCGCTGGACGGCCAGCCGAGCGTGCGCGACGCCGCCGAGCGCCTGCGCAACATCGGCGCCAACCGGCTCGCCATGGTGCCGTACGTCATCGGTCCCGAGACCGACCTCGACCGGATCACGGCGGCCGCCGACTCGATCGGCGCCGGGTGCGCCGAGCCCCTCGGCGCGCACGAGTCCGTGGCCCGCATGGTGTGCGTGCGGTACGGCGCCGCCTTCGGCGGTTTCGACGGCTTCGACGACCTGTCGGACTAACCCCCGTCGCCCGCGCCGGCGGACTCCTCGGCGCGGGTCGCACGGTCGAACAGCTCGGCGAGCTCGTCCGCGCAGACGCCGGGATCGGCGCCCTCGACGACCCGTTCGGCCATCGCGTCGATGGACGCGCGCAGCGCCGCTCCCATCACCGTGCAGTCGAAGCTCCGGAAGGCCCCCGTACGCTGCCCGTCCTCGAACAGGGCCACGAGCCTGGCGATCGCGGCATCCCTCTCCCCGACTCCGACAGGGGCCTTGTTGAAGGCGATCTGCTGCACCGCGCGCACGTGCCCGGGGTTGCGGGCGACGAAGGCGAGGTTCGACCTGATGAACGCCTCCAGTTGAGCACGGGCTCCGTGCGCGGCCTGTATCGCCGGCCGCATGAAGGCCGCGGCGTCGGCGACGACCTGCTGGACGACGGCCTCGAACAGCCGGTCCTTGCTGGAGAAGTGGTAGGTGATCAGTCTCTTGCTGCTGAGCCCGGCGTGCTCGCAGATGGCCTCGAACGTGGTCTCCGCGTAGCCGCGCTCGGCGAGCACGGCGATCGCGGCCGAGGCGATCTGAGCTCTGCGCGCCTCGGTGGCCGCCTGACGGGTCCCAGGGCTTCTCATGTCACCTCAGCTTGCCATCCTTCGGATACGCCTCGCGCACCGTACGCCGGTTGACGATCAGTGCGACGGCGGCGACCAGGACGCCGACCACGCCCTGCTCCGCCTTCATCCACACCGGATAGCCGCTGTCGGGCGCGAGCAGGATGAGCACGATGCCGATGGGCGCGGCGATGCTGACGTAGCGGATGCGTACGTACGCGGTTCTCTTGCCACGCGCGGCCTGACCCGTCAGGGCGACGAGCCAGACGGACGCCGCGGCCACGGCCGCTCCGCGGAGCCAGACCACCCAGTCGCCGCCGATAACGGCGGCCACGCCGAGTGTCGCGATCGAGATGACGAGGACGGCGACGAAGAGCGTCCGCACGGCGGGCCAGCCCAGTTTGTTATCCACGCGGATAAAATTATTCGCATGGATAACGAGGGCGCAAGACCCGGCATGCTTTCAGAGGCGCAGGAGAAGACTGATCCGGGCACCGGCCTTCGTCGCGACCGGAGCGGCGGCGAGGTCAGGGAAGCGGGCGGCGGCCGGGGAAGCCGAGGTCGCTGCGGTGATACCAGCCGAGGGCGATCTCCCCCTCCAGCCAGCACAGCCGTACGGACACCTCACCGAGCACGGCGGGGAAGTCGACGAGCAGCGGGGCGACGCCCTTGATCTCGATGCCCTCGGCGTCGAACCAGGTCAGGATCTCGTCCATCCGCGCCTCCAGGCCCTTGGCCTCCGGCAGGCCGCCGAGGGGTGAGGTGCCCGCGTGCCGCAGGTCGTGGGTGAGCTCGGCCAGATCGGCGCGTACGGCGACGAACGCGCGGGCGTGCTCCAGCACCGCCGGCATCAGCGACCTGGCCTCGTCGACCGTGAAGATCCTCGCCACCCTCCGGACGCTACCGCATCACCCCCTGCCTGGCTCGCAGGCGGCGGCGTCACCCGCGGGCGGGCGTCCCATGCAGCGCGCAGTGGGCGACCTCCGGGTGGGCCGCCAGCCAGTCGATCCGCTGCCTGCTCTGCTCGTCCATCGGCGTGTAGACCACGACGCGGGTCTCCGGCGGCGCCGCCAGCGCCATGCTCGTGGACGTGAGGCGGATCAGGCCCACCGACGAGTGTTTGAACATCTTCACCCGGACGCCCGGCCTGGCCACCTCGTGCATCGCCCACATCCGGGCGAACTCCGGGCTGGCCGCCGACAGCCGGGCGACGAAACCCGTCCAGGCCGGATCTCCCAGGTGGCGGCCGAACGCGGCCCGCAGCGTGGCGACCATCTGCGGGAGCTCCTCGTCCTTGTTCACCAGCGGGCAGCAGCAGGCGGGCAGGGTGAACACCCGCCACAGGACGTTGCGTTCGAGCCGCGGCTGCTCGGCCACCGACGCGAAGAGCGTGCCGTACGCGGCGTTCCAGGCGAGCAGGTCGTAACGCCCGTTGTAGACGCACGCGGGCAGCGGGTCGAGCTGACGCAGGATCGTGTGCACCTCGGCGTCGAGGCCCTCCCCGTCGCCCGCCGGATCGGCGATCTCCGGCAGGTCCGCCAGCCGGTAGAGGTGCTCCCGTTCCGCCGCGTCGAGCCGCAGGGTGCGGGCGACGGCGTCGAGCACCTGCACGGACGCGTTGATGGGGCGGCCCTGCTCCAGCCACGTGTACCAGGTCACGCCCACGCCCGCGAGCTGGGCGACCTCCTCCCGCCGCAGGCCCGGCGTACGGCGGCGCAGGCCGGGCGGCAGTCCGACGTCCTCGGGCCTGATCCGCTCGCGCCTGCTCCGCAGGAAGGCCGCGAGCTCCTCACGCCTGCTGTTCCTGGTGCGCATCCCCGTCGTCACCTTCCCCATCCTCGCGGGCGGGCGACCGCGTTGCCAGGTGGTGTCAGTACCAGTATCCGCAGGCTCTCGTTACCGGTATCGCGGCGGCGGCATCGTTGCCGCCATGACCACTGTGACCACCCGCGCGCCGGCCGCGCGGCGAACATCGCCCGCCCTGCTGCTCGGCGTCATCCTGGCGGGGCAGTTCATGGCCGTCCTCGACGTCAGCATCGTCAACGTCGCCGCGCCCACGATGCGCACCGACCTCGGGGCGACCGGCTCCGGGCTGCAACTCGTCATCTCCGGATACACCGTGGTGTACGCCATGCTGCTGATCACCGGGGCGCGCCTCGGGGGCCTGATCGGCTATCGGCGGCTGTTCCTCACCGGGCTCGCCGTGTTCACGGCGGCGTCGCTGATGTGCGGGCTCGCCCCGTCGACCGGCGTGCTGATCGCCTTCCGGCTCGTGCAGGGCGCGGGAGCCGCCCTGATGGTGCCCCAGGTGCTCAGCCTGATCCAGGTCACCTTCGACGGCGCCTCACGGGGGCGGGCGCTCGGCGTCTACGCCACGGTCATCTCGACCGGCGCGGTCGTCGGGCAGGTGCTCGGCGGGCTGCTGGTGACCGCGGACCTGTTCGGCACGGCCTGGCGGCCGGTCTTCCTCGTCAACGTGCCGATCGGGCTCGCGCTGCTCGCCGTCGGCGCCCGGACGCTGCCCGCCGCGCACGTGCGGCGGGAGCAGGGCCTCGACGTGCCCGGCCTGGTCACCCTGTCGCTCGCCGTCTGCCTGCTGGTCGTGCCGCTCGTGCTCGGGCACGAGGAGCACTGGCCGCTGTGGGGGTGGATCGCGATGAGCCTGTCGGTTCTCGCGTTCTGCGCGTTCCTGGTCGTGGAGCGGCGCGCGGCGCATCCGCTCGTCCCCGGCCGCCTGCTGCGCGCCCCCGGGGTGGCCGCCGCCGCGTCCGGCATCTTCCTCGTGATGGCGGCCTACGGCGGCTGGCTGTTCGCCATGGCCCTCCACCTCCAGGGCGGTCTCGGCGACAGCGCCCTGCGGTCGGGCTGCCTGTTCATCCCCGCCGCCGGCGCCTTCGCGCTGACCAGCCTCAACTGGAAGCGGCTGCCGGCCCGCCTGCACCGGCCGGTGATCGTCGCGTCCGCCGTCGTCGCCGCCGCGGGCGAGCTGGCCCTGGCGGCGGCGCTGTCCGGCGGCGGCCACGGCGAGCCGCTGCTGGAGATCGGCTTCGCGGCCATCGGGGCCGGCATGGCGGGCGCGTTCAGCCCGCTCATGGCGGTGGCGCTGGCCCGGGTCGCGCCCGCCGACGCGGCCGACGCCAGCGGCCTGATGGCGATGATGCTCCAGCTCGGCCAGGTCGTCGGCGTGGCCGTCTTCGGCACGCTGTTCCTCAGCCTCGCCCCGTCGGCGCACGCCGCCACGGTGACCTCGCTGTGGCTGGCCGCGGTCTGCCTGGCCGCGGGCGGGTGCGCGCTGCCCCTCCTGCACCGCGACCGGGGATGACCACCCGGCGGACACATCCAAAGCTCAGATTCAGATGAGGCCGAGGGCGAGCATCGCGTCCGCGACCCTCCGGAAGCCGTCGATGTTCGCACCGGCCACGTAGTCGCCCGGCATGCCGTACGCGTCGGCGGTCTCCAGGCAGCGGGCGTGGATGTCGCCCATGATCTCCTGGAGCCGCCGCTCGGAGAACTCGAACGTCCACGAGTCGCGGCTGGCGTTCTGCTGCATCTCAAGGGCGCTGGTGGCCACGCCGCCCGCATTGGCGGCCTTGCCGGGGCCGAAGGCCACCCCGGCCTCCTGGAACACCCGGATGCCCTCGGGCGTGGTCGGCATGTTGGCGCCCTCGCCGACCGCGACGCATCCGCCCCGCACGAGCGTCTCGGCGTCCTTGCGGGTGATCTCGTTCTGCGTCGCCGACGGCAGCGCCACCTCGCAGGGCACCTCCCACACGCTGCGCCCGGCGACGTACGCCGCCTCGCCGCCGCGGCGCTCGGCGTACGCGCTGAGGCGGCGCCGCTCGACCTCCTTGACCTGCTTGAGGAGGTCGAGGTCGATGCCCTTCTCGTCCACCACATAGCCGGAGGAGTCGGAGCAGGCCACGACGACGCCGCCCAGCTCGCTCACCTTCTCGATGGCGTAGACGGCGACGTTGCCCGCGCCCGAGACGACCGTCCGCTTGCCGTCGAACGACGTGCCCCGGGCCTTGAGCATCTCCTCCACGAAGAACGCGCAGCCGTAGCCGGTGGCCTCGGTGCGCACCTGGGCGCCGCCGTACGCCAGGCCCTTGCCGGTGATCACGCCCGACTCGTACCGGTTGGTGATGCGCTTGTACTGGCCGAACAGGTAGCCGATCTCCCGTCCCCCGACGCCGATGTCCCCCGCAGGCACGTCGGTGTTCTCGCCCAGGTGCCGATAGAGCTCGGTCATGAAGCTCTGGCAGAAGCGCATGATCTCCCGGTCGGAACGGCCCTTCGGGTCGAAGTCCGAGCCGCCCTTGCCCGCGCCGATCGGCAGGCCGGTCAGGCTGTTCTTGAAGATCTGCTCGACCGCCAGGAACTTGATGATGCCGAGATAGACGGAGGGGTGGAAGCGCAGGCCGCCCTTGTAGGGCCCGAGCGCGCTGTTGAACTCGACCCGGAAGCCGCGGTTGATGTGCACCTCGCCCCGATCGTCCTCCCAGGGCACCCGGAAGATGATCTGGCGCTCCGGCTCGAAGATCCGCTCGATGATCTTCTGCTCCGCATACTCGGGGTGCTTGCCGAGCACCGGGCCGATGCTCTCCAGCACCTCGCGCACCGCCTGATGGAACTCGGTCTCACCGGGGTTTCGGCGCAGGACGTTGTCATAGACGCCCTCGAGCCTCTCGTGCAGCATCAACTCTCCTTGCTATCCGATTCCTCCCTATTTCACACTAGGCCCCTCATAGTTGTGAGCAACATGGTCTCAAGATCCGGGACGGACAAGGGCCCGCCAGACGTCGATGACGAGCACCGGGCGCATGCCGGCCGACCGATAGAGGCCGAGCGCGGGAGTGGTGTTGCCACCGTCGACGTGCAGGATCGTGCCCACCCGCCCGCGCCGCTCGTCGGCCTCGAAGGCACGCGTGAGCAGCAGCCGGCCGAGACCACGCCCGCGGAAGGCGGGCCGCACCGCCAGAGTGCGGACGTAGCCGCAGTTCTCGTCGGACACGAAGTGGTTCGTGCCGAGCAGCATGGCCGCCGGCTCGCCGTGGACCCGGGCCAGCAAGAGCTGCGTCCAGTCGTTCGCGCTGGACGCCTCCATCTCGTCGGCCCATTCCTCGAACGCCTTCGGCACGAAGCCGAAGTGCTCGGCGAAGCCCTCCTGCTGGACGGCGTGCGCGGCGCGCAGCACCCCCTCGTCGTCGGGCGAGCCGGTCTCGACCGTGACCCCCGGCAGGAACAGGGGCCGCACACCCGCATGGTCGGCGCGCATCCGCAGGAAGCCCGTCGCGGGCGCGAAGCCGCGCTCCTTGGCCATCTCGCGCATGGCCGTGTCCTGCTCGTAGACGCTGACGTCCACGACGGCGTGGTCGTGCCCGGCCTCGCGGGCGAGGTCGCCGGCCCGCCCGAGCACCAGGTCCCACACCAGGGCGGCCGCGCCGGGCTCGCGCGCCTGCACCTCGACGTCCACGTTGTCGCTCGTGCCCTTGCGCCGCGCGTGACCCCAGCCGAGGAGCCGCCCGCCCGAACGGACCACCCAGCTGTCGTGCTCCAGGTCGAGCTCGCCGAGGGTGTCGGCGACGTCGTCGAGTGTCCGGTCGGGCTTCCCGGTCACGTCGATGTCGTGCTCGGCGACCAGTTCGTGGATGGCCGCCGCGTCGGCGGCCGCCGGCCGCCGGATCTCGTAGTCGTTCACGCCGCCTTTTGTACGCATCGGGACTTGTGACCGGCTTGCCGCTGAATTGGGGACGCCTGGCAGACCAACCGCCGCGAAGCCTGAAAGTTTCCTCGCCCGGGCCCCGGCGGCGGACGAACGCGCAGGCCGGCGCGTGGGTCCGCGCGCGGGCCTACGCCGGGCGATTGCCAGGGGCGCGGCGAACGCTTTCGCTGGTTGACGAGCGACATGCGGACCCCGTCCCCTCCCCCGGGAGCACGTGATGCCCAAGCGTCTGTCCGCGGCACTCGCGGCCGTCCTCTGCGCCATGACCGCCGCCGCCGCGCTCGTCGTGACCCGGCCTGCCCCCGCGGGCGCCGCGGTCACCGGCGGATTCGACTTCACCAGGCCGCAGGTCGCCGTCACGGGGCTGCGGTCCCCGTGGGGCCTGGCCTTCCTGCCGGACCGCACCGCCCTCGTGACCGAACGCACCACGGCGCGGATCTGGCGGGTGTCTCCGGGATCCACCCCCGCCCTGGTGACCATCATCCCGAACGTGTACCCGGCGGGCGACGGCGGCCTTCTCGGCATCGCCCTGTCCCCTGCCTTCGTCCAGGACCAGACGGTCTACGTCTACTTCTCCACCTCCTCCGACAACCGCGTGGTCCGGTTCCACTGGAGCAACCCCAGCGCACAGCAGGTCGTCCTCGCCGGCATTCCCCGCGGCCTGACCGGCAACGGCGGGCGGATCGCGTTCGGCCCCGACGGCATGCTGTACGTCTCCACCGGCGACGCCGGAATCCCCGGCTATGCGCAGAGCTCGGGGAACCTGGCCGGAAAGATCCTGCGTATAAGGCCCGACGGCTCGATCCCACCGGACAACCCGTTCTCCGGCTCGCCCGTCTACAGCTACGGCCACCGCAACGTGCAGGGCCTCGCCTGGGACACCGGCGGCCGGATGTACGCCACCGAGTTCGGCGCGGACGCCTGGGACGAGCTCAACGCCATCGTCCCGGGAGGCAACTACGGCTGGCCGGTCTGCGAGGGCGTCTGCGGCGACCCGCGCGTGCGCGAACCGCTCGTGACCTGGCACCCGGCCGAGGCGTCGCCCAGCGGCCTCGCGTACGCCAACGGGATGCTCTTCGCCGCGGCCCTGCGCGGCACGCGGCTGTGGGCGGTGCCGGTCGCGGGCGGCAGCATCGTGGGCACCCCGGTGGTCGAGCTGCAGGGATGGTTCGGGCGGCTGCGCACCGTGGCCCTCGGCCCGGACGGCTGGCTCTGGGTGACGACGAGCAACTACGACAGCGGCGGGACCCCTGTCTCCAGCGACGACCGGATCATCCGGATCCCGCCCGTCGGCGACGCGTGGCCACCGTCGAGCCCGTCGCCCTCGGGCGGGCCCCCGCTGTCACCATCGCCCTCGGGCGGGCCCCCGCTGTCACCGTCGCCCTCGCCGTCGGGGGCCCCGTCGCCCTCGCCGTCCGGCGGTGCAGGCGGTGGCGGCGGTGCCGGCGGGCCGTGCCCCTCGCCTGCTCCTTCGCCGGTGGAGTCCCCCAGCCCGTCGCCGACTCCCAGCCCCTCGGCGTCCCCGTCGCCGAGCGCGTCCCCGTCGCCGAGCGCGTCCGCGTCGTCCAGCCCGTCACCGTCACCATCGGACTCTCCGAGCCCTTCCCCGAGCCCTTCCCCGAGCCCTTCCCCGACCCCGACCCCGTCGCCGAGTGCCTCACCGTGCCCCTCTCCGACGCCCAGCCCCTCACCATCGCCTTCCCCGTCTCCCAGTCCTTCTCCGTCTCCCAGTCCCTCGCCGTCTCCTTCACCATCTCCGAGCCCGTCGCCGTCGCCCAGTGCCCCGGGCACACGCTCGTGCGAGGCGACCGTCCGTTTCATCCCCTCGTGGGCGAGGCCCCCCTGGGGCGAGCTGACGGTGCGGAACACGGGAACGCTGCCCATCTCCTCGTGGATTGTCACCTTCACGGTCCCCAACGGCCTGACCTACGTGCTGGCGGCGAACGGCCGCATTCCGCCGGGAGGCCCGGCGATCTTCGCCTCGACCGGCCTGCTCATGCCGGGAGCGGCGGTGACGACGACGTTCGCGATCGGCTGGACCAATGGCAACGTCGAGGCGCCGGAGGTCACCTGCACGCCCACCTGACCCCTGTCCGTGCTCCCCGATGAGACAAGCGCTGACGAGCCGAGCGCTGACGAGCCGCGTGTGCGGGCCCGAACGGGTCCGCACACGCGCACACGGTCGCCGTGGGCGGCAGAGGCTGCCGGAAAACTTTCGTGATCCGTGAAATTTTCCTGGCCCTGACCGCCGTGCCGATGCGTGGCACACGCACAAGACGCTGGTCATGGGGAAACGGCGGGATCGTGACGTGCAAACGATCGCCCCGTTCGTCGCACGGTGATTGCACCGGGCCCAGGCGCCGCGTTCGATGGGGCACGAGCCGGATCCCGACGTCTGACCTGGAGCCCTGATGCCCAAGCGTCTCGCCGCGGCAGTCGCGACCACCCTCAGCGCCGTCACCGCCGCCGCACTCGTCGTGACCCAGCCGCTCCCCACGAGCGCGGCGACCGGCGGGTTCGACTTCACTCGCGCGCAGGTCGCCACGACCGGACTTCAGGTCCCCTGGGGCATCGCCTTCCTGCCGGACGGCAGCGCCCTCGTCTCCGAACGCGACACCGCCACCATCGCCCAGGTGCGTCCCGGATCGGCCCCGACGCGGGTGGTCACCGTCCCGAACGTTGCGCCGCAGGGTGAGGGCGGCCTGCTCGGCATCGCGGTCTCCCCCACCTACGCCCAGGACCAGTGGGTCTACGCCTACTTCAGCTCCGCGTCCGACAACCGGGTGGTCCGGTTCCGCCTCAACGCCCCGCAGACCCAGCAGGTGATCCTCTCCGGCATCCCCCACGCCCAGTTCCACAACGGCGGGCGCATCGCCTTCGGCCCGGACGGCATGCTGTACGTGACCACGGGAGACGCCGGCACCTCCGCCAACGCCCAGAACCTCAACAGCCCGGGCGGCAAGATCCTGCGGATGCGCCCCGACGGCACGGTCCCTGCGGACAACCCGATCTCCGGTTCCCGCGTTTACAGCTACGGCCACCGCAACGTCCAGGGCATCGCCTGGGACGAGAACGGCCGGCTGTACGCCACGGAGTTCGGCCAGAACACCTGGGACGAGATCAACTACATCCAGCCGGGCCGCAACTACGGCTGGCCGACCTGCGAGGGTGTGTGCAGCGACTCGCGCTTCACCAATCCCATCCAGACCTGGAGCACCTCCGAGTCCTCCCCGAGCGGTCTCGCGTACGCCAACGGCACGCTGTTCGCCGCGGCCCTGGGCGGCAAGCGGTTGTGGACCCTGCCGGTCGGCGCCGGCAGCAGGACGGGCAACGCGGCGGCCGAGTTCCAGGGGACGTACGGACGGCTGCGGATCGCGGCCGTGGGCCCGGACGGCTGGCTCTGGGTGGCGACGAGCAACCGCGACGGCAGAGGTGCCCCCACCGGCGACGACGACCGCATCATCCGCGTGCCGCCCGCGGGCGGGTCGTCGCCCAGCCCCTCGGCGTCACCCGGCCCCACGGTCTCGCCCAGCCCCACGGTCTCGCCCAGCGCCTCGCCGGCGGCAGGTAGGCGCGCGTGCTCCGCGGCGTACGAGATCTCCAACCAGTGGCCGGGCGGCTTCCAGGGCGGGCTGACGGTGCGCAATTCCGGAAGCGTGCCCATCTCCTCCTGGACGGTCACCTTCACCTTCCCCAACGGCCAGAGCATCACCCAGCTGTGGGGCGGCCGCTACACGCAGTCGGGATCCACGGTGACCGTCACCAACGAGTCCTGGAACGGCTCCCTCGAACCGGGCGCGGCCACGACGGCCGGCTTCACCGGAAGCTGGACAGGCGGCGCCAACGGAACCCCGGCGCCCGTCACCTGCACGGCGTCGTGACGCCCGCCCGAGTCAGCGTGGCCCGACGAACAGCGTCTGCGTGGCCGTGCCGACCTCACCGGACTGGTCGAACAGTGTGGTGCGGGTGAGGCCGCGGCCACGCGGACCGATCGTCGTGGCCGCGTCCAGGCAGATCCACTCCCCCTCCGGTGCGCGGAAGAGCGAGATGGCGAGGTCCACGTTGGCGAAAAGGTAGGCGTCGAAGTCCAGGACACCGCTGATGCCGTTGCCGCTGTCGGCGAACATCGCGAGCCGTTCCAACGGCGTGATCTCCGCACCGTCGACGAGCGGCACCCGCGCCCTGCCCCACGCGACCGCGGGCCCGGCCTCGTCCGGGGACCCCTTGACGAACCGCCAGTCCGTGGCCCTGCCATACCCGAAGCCCCGCGCGATCCACGACTCCGTGTCGGCCTGGGCCGGTGGCGGGACCGGCGCGGGCGGCGGTGCGGCACCGTTCGCCGGGCTCTCGGCCTCCCTGATGCGCCACGCGGTCGCCCTGACCAGCTCACGCCCGCCGGATGTGACGGACGCGCCGAGGCACTGCACGCGCCTGCCGTCCCTGATCACTTCGGCGCGCACCTCCACTTCCGCGACCGGGACAGGGGCGAACACGTCCACCGCCAGCCGGGCCAGGGGAAGGCCGGGGAAACGGCCCGGAAGGCGGTCGAGCTCGTGCACCAGCAGCGCGGTGACGGGGCCCATGTGCTGCTGCCGCGGATCCCACGGTCCCTGGGTGTGCTCCGTCGCCTGATACCGGCCCTGGCCGAGGGGGACGTACATCGCCATGGAACGAGATTCTAGAGACGGCTCCACGGGCCCCATCAGCCGCGGAGTCGTCCTACTCGGAGCCCGCGCCCGAGACCGCGTATCCCGGGATCGACGGCCACCGGACGGTGAGCACCACCGACTCCTCCTCGGCATACCAGGAGTGATCCACCCCGTGGCCCCACACCACGTAGTCGCCCTGTTTCTCCAGCACCACGCTCCGCCCGGGCAGCTCGACGCGGAAACGCCCGCTGATCAGCACGAGGAGCGCGGTGCGCCGCTCGCCGGTGACCCATTCCGCCCGCCGGTCACCCTGGGGATGCGCACACCACTTGATCTCGACCTCGTCGCTGTGCCGCACATCGCCCACGGGCTTGAAATGCCCCAGCAGCCACCCGCGGTCGGCGGGCCCGTCCAGATGCGCGTTCCCCACGTACACGTTCTCCATCACAGCCCCGCACGCTAGCGGAGCCGTTCACGACCCGCGGACGGGCCTGGGCGCGGTCCTGCGGTGAATCGGCCCGCCGGGGGCGTACCACCCCGCCTTCTTGCGTACGGCGGACGACGGGTCGTCGAGCATGGCGGTCAACTCGTCCAGCGCCTCTTCGACGAGCAGATGGTCGAGCAGCCTGCAGCATTGCTCGCGTACCACGGGACGAGGGGCCGGCCGCCGGCGAGTTCGCCCGCCGGATGCGCGACCTGACCACCCGGGCCCGGCGGCTCTCGCCCCGGCCGGTCGACTGCACCGCGCTGCGCTGGTGACGCTCCGATCCAGGCGTCCGGCGGGCACCCCGTCCCGCCAGGGGCGATGATGGGACAAATAGGGTGCTGTCATGGAGTATCGACGACTTGGCACCACCGGCATGAAGGTCAGCCGGATCTGTCTCGGCATGATGAGCTACGGCGACCCGGCCAAGCTGGGCGGCTGGGCCCTGGACGAGGAGCAGGCCGAGCCCATCGTGCGCAAGGCGGCCGAAGGCGGCGTGACCTTCTTCGACACCGCCGACGTCTACTCGGGAGGCGTCAGCGAGGAGGTCACCGGGCGGCTGCTGCGCAAGATCTTCGCTCGCCGCGACGACTATGTGCTGGCCACCAAGGTCTACTTCCCGATGGGCGAGGGCCGCAACGACTACGGCCTGTCCCGCAAGCACGTCATGTCGGCCATCGACGCCTCCCTCGCCCGCCTCGGCACCGACTACGTGGACCTGTACCAAATCCACCGCTGGGACGCCGAGACGCCGATCGAGGAGACCATGGAGGCGCTCCACGACATCGTTAAGGCCGGCAAGGCCCGCTACATCGGCGCCTCCAGCATGTGGGCGTGGCAGTTCGCCAAGGCCCAGCACACCGCGGACACGCACGGCTGGACCCGGTTCGTCTCGATGCAGAACCACTACAACCTGCTGCACCGCGAGGAGGAGCGGGAGATGATCCCGCAGTGCGTCGACCAGGGCGTGGGCCTCATCCCGTGGAGCCCGCTCGCGCGCGGCCTGCTCGCCCGCGCGGGCAGGAAGGCCGACACCGTGCGGCAGGTCGGCGACGGCGCCAGGCAGGAGCAGCTGTACGGCGGTCCCGCCGACGAGGCGATCCTGGAGCGGGTGGCGCGCACCGCCGAGGAGCGGGGCGTCTCCCCCGCGACCCTCTCCCTCGCGTGGCTGCTCAGCCGCCCGGGTGTCACCGCTCCGATCGTCGGCGCGACCAAGGAGCACCACGTGGACGACGCCCTCGCCGCGGTCGAGCTGAAGCTCACCGACGAGGAGATCGCCTTCCTCGAGGAGCCGTACCAGGCCCGGCCGCAGCGGTTCTGACCATGCGACCCCCCGATCGAGGCCTCCTCTCGCCGGGGCCCGGCAACGGCCCGGCGGGCGGGGGTCCGGGGTCTCCTCAGCCGCCGGTCGTGCGGCGGCGCCGGGCCCGGCGCGGGTAGGCCTTGGCCGTCTCGGCCAGCCGCGCCGCGTGCTCGGCCTGCTTGCGCCAGTGCCCGTACGCGTCGCCGCGCTGCGCGAGCCGGTCCAGCTCACGCATCGTCGCCAGCGGGATGAACGCGGGCTCGGCGTCCCGCCACGGCGTGCCGGGCAGCGGCATGAACGTGTGGGTGTGGATGCGCGCCCCGAGATCGGCGAGGTCGGCGGCGAGCCGCAGCGACGCGTCCTGGTCCTCCGGCGACTCGCCGGGCAGCCCGAAGATGAAGTCGACGTTCGGGCGGAAGCCGTGTTCCACGGCGATCCGTACGGCGTCGCGCACCGGCGCACTGCCATGACCGCGACCTGCCGCGGCCAGCACGCGGTCGGAGCCCGACTGCGCGCCGATGATGATGTTGTCGTTGGCCACGTAACGCTTGAGCAGCCGCATCGCCTCCGGCGTCACGTGCTCGGGACGGATCTCCGAGGGGAAACTGCCGAAGAACACCCGCCCGTTCGCCGGCAGCTCCTCTTTCACGCCCGCCAGCAGTTCCTCCACGGCGTCCAGCGCCGGCTCCGGCCCCTGCGTGCCGTACGAGAGTGAGGTAGGGGTGATGAAACGGACGTCCCGCAGGCCGTGGGCGGCCATCCGGCGGACGTGCTCGCGCACGCTGTCCACGCTGCGGTGCCGGAACCTGCCGCCGAACATGAAGGGCGTCTGACAGAAACGGCACGTGTAGGCGCAGCCCCTCGTGATCTCGATGGGCCCGAAGTGGCGGCGCCGGTCGGGGAAGGACGGGAAGGCGTCCAGCGGTAACTGCGGGGCCGGTGGCGTGCGCAGCGCCACACTGTCGCCGTCGCGCACCGCCAGCCCGGGCACGCCGGTGAGCGGCCGGTCCGCGCGCAGCGCCTCGACCAGCGCGACGATCGTCGGCTCCCCCTCGCCGATCGCGGCGAGGTCCCAGCCGGCGTCGATGACCTGCTGCGGCTCGGCGGTGGCGTGCACCCCTCCGGCGATGTGCAGGACGCGGGGGTCGTCGGCGAGGGCCCGCACGGTGGCCAGCTCGGCCGCCATCGCCTCGGCGTCCGGCGAGTAGAACGACCACAGGACCAGGATGCGGTCCGCGCGGCTGGCCGCGATGTGCTCCGCGGTCTCCTCGGGAGTGGTCCCGAGCCTCAGGTCGCACTCGGCCTTCGCCGTTTCGAGCGCGCCGAGCAGCGCGTTGACGCCGTACGTCACGGCCTTGCGATAGCGGACCACCACGGACACTTCCACGCTCACCCTGGCAGGGTAGTGCCATCGTCCCGTTCTCCCGCACCGGTGATCGCCGAGCGCGATACTCGCGCGCCGGCCGAGCATCTCCGGCTTTCGGCGGACGACCGGGCCGGCGGCGGAAGGCCGCGTCGCCGGTGACCATGGGCGCTCACAATGACTCTTCCGATCGGCTCTCCTCTCCATCAGGGTGCGTGGAGGTGGTGTGGGGCGGAGCCAATACGAGACGGAGAACCCTTGTCAAGGGTCTTGATACCGGGCCGCGTCACCACCGGGATCCGGGCGCGGCCCAACTGGGCGTTGTCGCGGCGACCCGGGAGACCGGCGAAAGGCCGGTCGTGAAACTTTCATCTAACCTTCCCGGCTGGCACACCAGGCTGCCGAAACTTTCAAAGCATAGATGCCGACCGCTTAACCGATTCCGCACCCCAGGAATGAGCAGGTCGTCCGAAAGTTTCTGGTAAAGCCTTGACAAGTTTCGGCGAGGTTTCCACACTGATCCTCCGAGGCGGTCCCCGGCCCCAAGTGGTGGTGCACGGCAGGGGGCCGCCGATCACGACGCCCCGGTGGTGTGCGCCCTCGAGCGACGAGGCGCGGCGTCGGTCTCACGGGAACCCCTCGCGTTCCCCCAGGTGATCTATGGAGGCTCAGACATGGGCGAAAACATCGTGCCGCCGCCCGGAACCCGGCTGCGCCGGGCTCTGGTCGCCGGCGCTGTCGGCGTACTCACCGCGGCCGCGGCCGCGGTGGCGGTGTCGGTGCCGGCTCCCGCCGGCGCGGCGGAGAGCACGCTGGCCGCGGCGGCCGCGCAGAGCGGCCGCTACTTCGGCACCGCCATCGCCAGCGGCAAGCTCGGCGACGGGAACTACACGAACATCGCGAACCGCGAGTTCAACATGATCACGGCCGAGAACGAGATGAAGATCGACGCGACTGAGCCGAACCAGGGTCAGTTCAACTTCACCAACGCCGACCGGATCTACAACTGGGCGACGCAGAACGGCAAGCAGGTGCGCGGGCACACGCTGGCCTGGCACTCCCAGCAGCCGGGCTGGATGCAGTCCCTCAGCGGCAGCGCGCTGCGCCAGGCGATGATCAACCACATCAACGGCGTGATGGCCCACTACAAGGGCAAGATCCCCTACTGGGACGTGGTCAACGAGGCCTACGACGACAACAACGGCGGCCGCCGCGACTCCAACCTGCAGCGCACCGGCAACGACTGGATCGAGGTCGCCTTCCGCACCGCCCGGGCGGCCGACCCGTCCGCCAAGCTCTGCTACAACGACTACAACATCGACAACTGGACCTGGGCCAAGACGCAGGGCGTCTACAACATGGTCCGCGACTTCAAGTCGCGTGGCGTGCCCATCGACTGTGTCGGCCTGCAGTCGCACTTCAACGGCCAGAGCCCGTACAACAGCAACTACCGCACCACCATCTCCCAGTTCGCCGCCCTCGGCGTGGACGTGGCCATCACCGAGCTGGACATCCAGGGCGGCTCGGCCCAGACCTACGCCAACGTCGTCAACGACTGCCTGGCCGTCCCCCGCTGCATCGGCATCACGGTGTGGGGCGTGCGTGACAGCGACTCGTGGCTCGGCGCGAACACCAGCCCGCTGCTGTTCGACAGCAACGGCAACAAGAAGGCCGCGTACAACTCGGTCCTGAACGCTCTCAACTCCGCCACGCCGACCACCTCGCCCAGCCCCGGCACCTCGCCGAGCCCCGGCACCTCGCCCAGCCCGGGCACCTCGCCGACCCCTGGTGGCGGCGGCAACGGGCAGATCAGGGGCGTCGCGTCCGGCCGCTGCCTCGACGTGCCGAACGCCAGCACCAACGATGGCGTCCAGCTCCAGATCTGGGACTGCCACGGCGGCAGCAACCAGCAGTGGACCTACACCTCCTCGCAGGAGCTCCGGGTCTACGGCAACAAGTGTCTTGACGCCGCGGGCACCGGCAACGGCGTCAAGGTCCAGATCTACTCCTGCTGGGGCGGCGACAACCAGAAGTGGCGCCTCAACTCCGACGGCTCCATCCAGGGCGTCCAGTCCGGGCTGTGCCTGGACGCCGTCGGACAGGGCACCGGCAACGGCACCCAGATCCAGCTGTACTCCTGCTGGGGCGGCAACAACCAGAAGTGGACCTTCACGCAGTAGGCATGACGGGTCCGGCCAGGCCGGCTCATCGCCCGTGTCAGGCGTGATGACCGGAGCCGGGACCACGGCCGCGGCGGCCACGACAGGCCGCCGCGGCACCGGGCCCGCCGGCCCGGACTCGCCGACGCGAGTCCGTCGGCCCCTGGCACCCCACTCACAGGGAATGGCCTCCGGTGCGCGCGCCGCACCGGAGGCCATGTGTGTTCCCGAACGTTTCCTCTCACCCAGGATCAGGTCCCCCAGGATCAGGTCCCCCAGGATCAGGTCACCCGGGATCAGGGCCGCCCGTGATCAGGGCTTGACCGCGAGGGCGCCGTAGGCCCAGGCGTGACCACCGGGGATCCGCTCCTGGGACTCGTCCGGCCGCCAGCGCACCACCTCGACCAGGCCCGGATCCTCCACCTTCCAGCCCTCGAAGAACCGCAGCACCTCGTCACGCGTACGCGGCACCATAGGCGCGGTGCTGTTGTCGTAGGGCTTGGTGAACTCCTCCTCGCGCACCTGCGGCGCGAAGTCGAGCGTGATGTGCGACAGCAGCAGGCGGCTGCCCGGCGGCACGGCCGCCTTGAACGCCTCGACCAGGCCGTACGGGTCCTCCTCGTCGGTGATGAAGTGCAGGACGCCCGCCAGGATGACGGCCACCGGACGGTCGAAGTCGATCACGGCCCGGACCTCCGGGTGGGACAGGATCGTCTCCGGCTGCCGCATGTCGGCCTCGATCACCGACGTCTTCCCCGTGGGGCCTCCGGTCAGCAGGGCGCGGCCGTGCACCAGGACGATGGGGTCGTTGTCCACGTACGCCACCCGGGCCTCGGGGTTGGCCTGCTGCGCGATCTCGTGGGTGTTGCCCTGCGTGGGGATGCCCGTGCCGATGTCGAGGAACTGTGTCATGCCGGCCTCGGCGGCGAGATGACGCACCCCCCGGCGGAGGAAGGCGCGGTGGGCGCGGACGCCCTCGCGAGTGCCCGGGGAAACCTTCAGAAGGTGTTCGGCCGCCTCGCGGTCCGCCGCGTAGTTGTCCTTGCCGCCCAGCAGATAGTCGTATATCCGGGCCGGATGCGGGACCTTGGTGTTGATTCGCGGGACGGGCCTGGCGACCGGCTCGGGGTCCGTCGGCTGTGGCATCTATGATCCTTTCTGTGCTCTCTCACGGCAGGAGGACCATGGGCGGCCGGACGGCCACGACGAGACGGTGGTCACTGCCCGCGAACCGCCATCGAAACTTTCCAAATATTTAATGCAAGTTTCGTAGAGACGGTATTCGTCTACCGCGATTCAGGTCAAGCCGGACAGCCGATCACCGCGCAATCGCAACGGTCCACAGCCGGCCGCGCCCTCGCCAGATCAAAACTTGCGACAATTTGCACGTATAGGACAAATATGAGTGGCGTGCGGGCGGCATTGCCTATGCCCGCTTTTGCGGGCAATTCGCGCCGACAGGACGAAACCGCGCTGTCCGCCCGGCATTCCCGCCGGCATCACCACTCGGCCCGTTCGCGCCCGGCTGCCGGACCCGCCCGTTAATACGTTGCGGAGTCGCGCGGGCGGGCGGGACGCTGAGCGGATGCTGATCCGACGGGAGAACCCCGGCGACGCCGAGGCCGTCCGCGCGGTCGTCGCCGCCGCCTTCGCGCCCTACGAAGCGGCCCGCAATTCCGGCCACCCCGGCGGGCTGCCGATGGAGGTGACGTTGCTCGACGCGCTGCGCACCGACTCCGGCTGGCTGCCGGAGCTGTCGCTCGTCGCACCGGCGACAGCGCCGACGATGTCAACGGCGTCACACGGTGGGATCGCGGGTCATGTCGTCTGCACGAGGGCCCATGTGGGCTCGGTGCCCGTGCTCGGGCTCGGTCCGCTGTCCGTGCACCCCGATCACCAGCGGCGGGGCATCGGCTCCGCTCTCGTGCACGCCGCGCTCGGGGCGGCCGAGGCGCTCGGCGCGCCGCTGGTCGGGCTGGTCGGCAGTCCCGCGTACTACTCGCGCTTCGGCTTCGAACCCGCGGAGGCGTACGGCGTGACGGCGCCGGACCCGGCGTGGGGCGAGTTCTTCCAGGTGCGGGTGTTCGAGCGGCCGGTCCCGCCGCCGCGTGGGCCCTTCGTCTACGCCAAGCCCTTCTCCACCATTGACGGCGGGTGATCGGTGTGGCACTCACCTGTTTGTGAAGACATTCGTGGCGTGGCTCGTCCTCGTCGTCATCGTGACCGGCTGCCAGAGCACCACCGAGTCCGCGGCGCCACCGCCCGCCCGTCCTCCGGCAGCGGCAACGGCCACAGCCACAGCCACAGCCACAGCCACAGCCACAGCCACGGTCGTCTCGCAGGAGGCCGTGGACGAGCGTACGGACCGGCTCGTGATCGACTCCCCGGCCGCGGGCGGGGAGCGCTCGGTGTGGGTGGTGAAGCCCGCGGCCTGGAAACCGGGCTCCACCGGCTGGCGCGCGCTCTACCTGCTGCACGGCTGCTGCGCCGGCGGCGCCTTCGACTGGCTCAGGACGGGCGAGGTCGCCCGGCTGACCGCTCGCCTCGACGCCGTCGTCATCGTCCCCGAGGGCGGCCCGATGGGCTGGTACGCCGACTGGCGCGACGGCCCCGGCTGGGAGACCTTCCACATGACCGAGGTGCCGCGCCTGGTCGAGCCGCGATACGGCGTGGGCACGCGCCGTGCGGTCGCCGGTTTCTCCATGGGCGGCCTCGGCGCGTTCGTCTACGCGGCCCGGCATCCGGGCATGTTCGAGGCGGCGGCGTCGTTCTCGGGGGTGCTCGACACGCGTGCCGACGTTTCCGGATATCGGTCGTTCATGGCAGGCAACGGCGTGGACACCGAGGACCTGTGGGGCGACCCGAGCGAATGGCCGGAGCACAATCCCGCCGACCTGGCCGGGCGGCTCAAGGGCGTGCGCCTCTACGCGTCCTCCGGCGACGGCGAGCCCGGCCCGCTCGACCACGGGGACGGGCCGGTCGACGGCACCGAGGCCGCGATCATGCGGCAGAACCGGAACTTCGCCAGGGCCGCGGAGAAGGCCGGGGTGAAGGTGACGACCGACTTCTACGGAAACGGCACCCACACCTGGCCATATTGGATCCGTTCGTTCGAACGTGCGCTCCCGCTTCTCCTGCCCCGAGACGGCCTACGCTGAGACGCATGGGACGGGCCAATGACGAGGCAGCCGCGGCGCTGCAGGAGTACGCCGAGCTTTTCGCGCTGAACGGCGGGGACGCCTTCCGGGTGCGCAGCTACCAGAAGGCGGCCAAGTCGATCGCGGGATTCCCCGGGGACCTCGCGGAGACCGACGTCCGGTCGATCCCGGGCGTGGGCGAGGCGATCGCCAAGAAGGTCGAGGAGTTCCTCGCACGCGGCAGCTTCCGCCAGCTCGACGACCTGCGGGGCAAGGTGCCCGAGGGGGTCCGCAAGCTGACCCGCGTCCCGTCGCTCGGCCCGAAGAAGGCGCTGTTCCTGTTCCAGGAGCTCGGCATCGACTCCCCCGCCGCGCTGGCCGACGCGATCCGGGACGGCCGCCTGAAGGGCGTGCGCGGCTTCGGCGCCAAGACCGAGGAGAACCTGCTCCGGGGCATCGAGCACATGGAGCGGTCGGGCGACCGCGTCCACCTCGGCATCGCGGCCGACCTCGCGGAGCGGGTCATCGCCTCGCTGCCGGCCGACCGGATCGCCTTCGCCGGGTCGCTGCGCCGGATGAGCGAGACGATCGGCGACATCGACATCCTCGCCGTCGGCGACCCCGGCCTGATGGAGCTGTTCGCGCGGCAGCCGTACGTCACCGAGATCGTCGCGAAGGGCGAGCGCAAGACCTCGGTCAGGACCGACCGCGGCCTGCAGGTGGACCTGCGGCTCGTCCCCGCCGAGTCATGGGGCGCGGCGATGATCTACTTCACCGGCAGCAAGGAGCACAACGTCGCCATCCGGGAGATGGCGGTCAAGAAGGGCTGGAAGCTGTCGGAGTACGGCCTGTTCGACGGCGACCGCCTCATCGCGTCGGAGACCGAGGAGGAGATCTACCAGGCGCTCGGCATGGCGTGGGTGCACCCGGCGCTGCGCGAGGACGGCGGCGAGGTGGCGGCCGCGCTGCGGGGCGAGCTGCCGCGGCTGGTCGAGCTGCACGACCTGCGGGGCGACCTGCACACCCACACCGACCTCACCGACGGCATCGCCTCGCTGGAGGACATGGTGGCCGCGGCCGCGATGCGCGGCTACTCCTACTACGCGGTGACCGACCACGCGCCCGACCTGGTCATGCAGCGGATGACCCTCGACAAGGCGCTCGCCCAGCGCGCCCGCATCGCCGAGTTGCAGGCGAGATATCCGGACATGCGATTGCTGCACGGCAGCGAGCTGAACATCGCCCCGGACGGCTCGGTGGACTGGCCGGCCGAGGTGCTCGCCGGGTTCGACGTCTGCGTCGCGTCGGTGCACTCGCACTTCACCCAGTCGCGCGAGGAGATGACCCGCCGGTTCGTCGCGGCGTGCGAGAACCCGCACGTCCACGTCATCGGCCACCCCACGACGCGCAAGATCGGCAAGCGGCCGCCGGTGGACGCGGACTGGGACGCGGTGTTCCGCGCCGCCGCGAGGACCGGCACGATCATGGAGATCGACTCCTACCCCGACCGGGCCGACCTGCCCTCCGACCTCGTACGGCTCGCGCGCCACCACGGCGTGAAGTTCTCCATCGACAGCGACTCCCACGCCGTGCCGCACCTGGCCCACCAGAGGTTCGGCGTGGGCATCGCGCAGCGGGCCTGGCTGACCCCGGACGACGTGGTGAACACCTGGCCGCTCGACCGCCTGCTGGCCCACCTCGGCAGGGCCTGACCGGCCCTTACGAATACCGCCCTTGCGAATACCGCCCTTGCGAATACCGCCCTTGCGAATACCGCCCTTACGAATACCGGCCCTCACAGATCCGCGAGGATTCCGCGCAGCATCGTCACGGTGTCGCGGGCCGACTCGGCCTGCACGCTGAGGTCGTTCATCACGGCGGTGTAGTCGTCCACGTCCTCCTGCTTGTCTAGATACAGGGCGCTGCTGAGCTGTTCGAGGTAGACGACGTCTGGCAGGTCGGGCTCGGCGAACCGCAGGATGGTGAACGGGCCGCCCACGGCGGGGTGGCCCCCGGCCCGGAAGGGCAGGACCTGCAGGGTGACGCCCGGGCGCGCGGCGGCCTCGATCAGGTGCTCGATCTGGCGGCGCTGCACGGCCCGCCCGCCCAGGGGACGGCGCAGCGCCGACTCGTCCACCACCGACCACAGCCGGGGCCCGCCGGCCTGGTCGAGGAGCCGCTGACGCCGCATGCGCAGGCCGACGCGGCGCTCGACGTCCGGCTCGGGCGCCCCGCGATGCCGCAGCCGGATCGCCGCGCGCGCGTAGTCCTCGGTCTGCAGCAGGTCGTGAACGAACTGGACCTCGTACGTGCGGATGGTGGCCGCCGCCTCCTCCAGCCCGACGTAGACCTCGAACCGGCCGGGCAGCAGGTCGTTGTACTGGTGCCACCAGCCGGGGGTGCCGGCCTGCTCGGCGAGCGCCAGCATCGTCTCCCGTTCCCCGCTGTCGACGACGCCGTACAGCGTGAGCAGGTCGGTCACGTCGCGCCGTTTGAAGGGGGTGCGGCCCAGCTCCAGCCGGCAGATCTTCGACGTGGAGGCGCGAATGGCGCGCCCGGCCTGCTCGCGGCTGATGTTCCTGGCCTCGCGGAGCCGGCGCAACTGGGCGCCGAGCATCATGCGCACCACCGTCGGCCCGCCCCGCGGCTGAACCGGCCGTCCCTCCGGACGGGTCGCGTCCTCCGGCCGAGCCGAGATCATCCCTGTCCTCCCCGATGTGGACCTCGCCGATATGGCCCTCGCCGCGCCGGCCGTACGCCGCCGCCGGACGGGATGCTATCGGGGCGAACGCGGCCGTCATGGCGCTTTCGGCGCGCCCCGGGCGGTTGCGTGCCGGAGCTTGATCGGAAAGGATGGGCGCACGTCTGTCGGCACCCTGCGGAGATCACCGACGCGGGTGCGGTCGTCTCCCCGTCCCGACCATTCCGAGGTCCCCATGAGCGACACTCCTCCCGCCGACGACCCCGGCGTCCGCAGGATCGACAGCAGCGTGCCGCACTCGGCCCGCGTCTGGAACTACTTCCTCGGGGGCAAGGACCACTACCCGGTCGACAGGGAGGCGGGCGAACGCATCCGCGCCGTCTTCCCCGGCATGGTGGACATCACCCGCCAGTCCCGGCAGATGCTCGTGCGCACCGTCGGATATCTCGCCCGCGAGGCGGGAATCCGCCAGTTCCTCGACATCGGCACGGGCCTGCCCACCGTCGACAACACCCACGAGGTCGCCCAGCGGCTGGCCCCGGAGTCCCGGATCGTCTACGTCGACAACGACCCCCTCGTGCTGGTGCACGCCGAGGCGCTGCTGACCAGCACCCCCGAGGGGGCGACCGACTACATCGAGGCCGACGTGCGCGACCCCGGCCGCATCCTGCGGGAGGCGGCCGGGACGCTCGACTTCACGCGGCCGACCGCGCTCATGCTGATGGGCATCCTCGGCCTGGTCGCCGACTACGACGAGGCGCGCGACATCGTGCGCCGGCTGCTGGACGCCCTGCCCTCCGGCAGTTATCTCGCGCTCTACGACGGCTCCGACACCGACCCGGCGTACGTCAAGGCGCTGGGCGGCTACAACGCGGGCAGCGGCGCCACCCCCTACACGCCGCGCAGTCCCGAGCTGATCAGGGGCTACTTCGACGGCCTCGAGCTGCTCGATCCCGGCATCGTCTCGGTGTCGCGGTGGCGGGCGGAGGACAACCCGTGGGGCGAGCCCCGCGAGGTGGCCTGCTTCGGCGGCCTGGCGCGCAAGCCCTGACGGGCACGGCCGGGCCGCCGGCCGTGCCCCTCCGAATCTCCTCCGCGCGTTCCTCCGTCAGGCGGCACGGCCGGCCGTCAGCAGAGGGAGCAACTGCTCGCCCTGGCGCCTGATCTCCGGCAGATAGGGGGTGTCGGAGAGCACGAAGTGGGTGATGCCGAGGGCTTCGTACTTGCGCAGCGACTTCGCCACGTCCTCGGCCGAGCCGACCAGCCAGGTGGTGCCGGCGCCGCCCCCGCCGAACTTGCCGGGCGTGGTGTAGAGGTTGTCGTCGAGCACCTCGCCCCGCGCGGCGAGCTCCAGCAGCCGCTGCTGGCCGACGGCGGCGTGCCTGTTCGGGTCGCGTTCGATGGCGCCCTTGGCCATCTGCGCGACCTTGGCCTCGGCGTCGGCCCAGGCCTGCTCGGTGGTGTCCCGCACCAGCGTGGTGATGCGCAGCCCGAACTCCAGCGGCGGGTGCTCGCGGCCGAGCCGGTCGCTGAGCCGCCTGAGCCGGTCGATCCGCTCGGCGATGCCGTCGAGCGGCTCACCCCAGAAGAGCTGTACGTCGGCCTCGGTGGCGGCCACTTTCTCCGCGGCCTCCGAGGCGCCGCCGAAGTAGAGCCGGGGATGCCGGCGTTCGCCCCGGACCACCGGCCGCGGCACCACGGTCGAGCCGGTGACGGAGAAGTGCTCGCCCTCATAGGTGACGTTCTCCTCGGTCCACAGCCGGCGCACGATCCGCATGAACTCCCTGGTGCGGGCGTAGCGGTGGGCCTGGTCGCCCTCGCTGTCGCCGTACGCGGCGAGGTTGTCCCTGCCCGACACGACGTTGACCAGCACCCGTCCCCCGGTGAGATGGTCCAGGGTCGCGGCGGCGGAGGCGAAGTTGGCCGGATGCCAGTAGCCGGGACGGATCGCGATCAGCGGCTGGAACGTCGTGGTCCGCGCGGCGAGGGCGGCGGCGACCGTGAAGGTGTCGGGCCGTCCCCAGCCGGTGCCGATGAGCGCTCCGCCCCACCCGTGCTCCTCCAGGGCCCTGGCGTGGCTGGTCAAGGTGTCCAGGCTGTTGTGGTTCTCGACGACGTCGTCGCCTCGGTGACCGGGCTCGGCCTGGTTGGGGATGTACCAGAGGAACTGCAGGCTCATCGACGATCTCCCTGTCCTGTGGGCGGGCGGATGTGACTGTGACCCAGATCACATAAAAACCTAGTTCTCAAGTAGGTAAAGTGTAGTTCGTGATCGAGTTGCTTCGGTACTCCAGGCGCGAGATCGACTTCGCCTTCTTCGCCGGCGCGCTCTGTAAGCGCTGAACGGCTCTCGCGCCGTTCGCGGGACAGCCCGCGCCGGTTTTCGCGAAGCCCGTCTGCCGTCAGGGCCGCACCAGCGGCCCTGACCCACGTCGCCGGCCATGCGTCAGGCGGCCGCGACCGTCATCCACGTCATCGTCCGCGAGCCCTGCCACACCCGCGCACCCAGAGCGGTGCGCCTCCCCCTCGCCCCCGTACGGCGCCTGGACTTTGCCCCGCCAAGCACAAGGAACGTTCATGTCAGACCTTCGCACCGCAATCGAGCGCGCCACCCCGAGGCGCAAGAGATGGCCCTGGGTCGCCGCGGCCGTCGCCGTCCTCCTGGTCGCCGGAGGCGGGTTCGCCCTCACCCGCGGGGACGCCTCCACCGGCCGGTCCGCCACCGCCGGCGCCCCCGTCCGCGGCGGCACCCTGCAGTTCGCCCTCATCGACTACCAGCGCAGCCCCGACCCGCAGTGGGGCACCAACTACGCCGAATCGCTCATCGGCAACAACATCACCGACAAGCTGACCTGGCAGGACCCGGACACCGGAGAGATCACCCCGTGGCTGGCGGAGTCCTGGGAGTACAACAAGGACCTCACCGAGTTCACCTTCCACCTGCGCAAGGACGTCACCTTCAGCGACGGCAGCCCGTTCGACTCCGAGGTGGTCAAGGCCAACTTCGACCAGTACGTGCACGGCGACGAGAAGCTGGGCATCAACCCCAACGGCGCCATCCTGCTGCCCGGCTACATCGAGACGCTGACCCCGGACCGCTACACCGCCGTCGTCCGCTTCGAGAAGCCGCTCGCGAGCTTCCTGCAGGCCTCGTCCTTCACCGCCAACGCGCAGCCCGGTTTCCTGTCGCTGTCGACGCTGAAGCTCAGCGCGGAGGAGCGTACGGACCCGAAGAAGGTGATCGGCACCGGTCCGTTCGTGTACGAGTCGTGGCAGCCGCAGGTCAAGACCGTGCTCGTCAGGCGCAAGGGCTACAACTGGGCGCCGCCGGCGCTGAAGCACAAGGGCGAGGCCTATCTCGACAGGATCGTGTTCAACACGATCCCCGAGGCCAGCGTCCGGACCGGTTCGCTCACGTCCGGGGCCATCGACGCCACGCTCGACGTGGGCACCACGGACGAGAAGCCGCTGGCCGACCAGGGATTCAAGATCATCTACCGGGGCGTCTCCGGCACCTCCATCTTCTTCAACCTCAACTCCCAGCTCTTCCCGACCGACGACATCGCGGTGCGCCGGGCGATCCAGCTCGGCTGGGACCGCGAGGCGGTCAGGAAGACGGTGCTCACCGACTCCTACTCCGTGGCGACCTCGGTCCTCGCCCCCTCGGTCCCCGGCTACGTGGACTACAGCGGCACCGTGCTCAGGTACGACCCCGAGAAGGCCGGGCGCCTCCTCGACGAGGCCGGCTGGAAGGAGGGCCCGGACGGCATCCGGGTCAAGGAGGGCAAGAAGCTCGTGGTCAAGCTGCTCGGCATCAGCAACCTGGTGGCGAACAAGCCGGCGTACGAGTCGATCCAGCAGGACCTGAAGAAGATCGGCATCGACCTGCGGCTCACCGTCGTCCCGATCCCGGACTACACCGCCCTGCTCACCAAGGCCAAGACCGACTGGAACATCGTCGCGGCCAACCGCTCGCGCAACGACCCCGCGGTCCTCAACCTCCAGTACGGCCCGGCGCTCGGCAACGGCTCGTACGTCACGAAGGACTCCCCCGGGATCGACGTGGACGAGGTCACGCGGACCCTGGGGGCGCTGGAGCTCACCCTCGACCCGGCGACGCGCAAGCAGTACGCCAAGGCGGCGCAGGACCTCCTGCTCGACAAGTACGCGCTGGTGAACCCGGTCTACAACCCCTCACAGGTGATCGCCCACGCGGACTACGTCCACGGGATCATCTTCGACGCCCAGTCCCGCAACCACTTCGTGGACACGTGGAAGAGCAACGGGAAGTGACGGCCGCCGGCCGCCGCGCCCCTGCGCCCGGCGGCCGGCGGCCCGCTCCCGCGGAAGGAACGTCGTGCTGCGTTACCTCGCGCTGAAGACCGGCCGGGCCCTGTTCGTGGTCTGGGCCGCGTTCACCCTGACCTTCGTCCTGCTGTTCGTGCTGCCCGCCGACCCGGTGGACCTGCTCTTCGACCCCGCCGAGGTCAACACCGTGCCGCCCGAGGTCCGCGAGCAGGTGGCGGCGAGCTACGGCTTCGACAGGCCGCTGATCCTGCAGTATCTGGCCCGGCTCGGGCACGCGCTGAGCGGCGACTTCGGCACCTCGGTGCAGTCGGGGCGGCCGGTCGTCGCCACGATCCTCGACGTGCTGCCGAGCACTCTCCTCCTCGCGGCGGGCGCGCTCGCACTGGCGCTGGCCATCGCCTTCGTGATCGCGCTCGCCGCGACCTCGGCCCGCCGCGCCTGGCTGCGCGACCTCCTGGAGGCACTGCCGTCGGGCGCGGTCTCGGTGCCGGTGTTCCTGTCCGGCATCCTGATGCTGCAGATCTTCTCGTTCCGGCTCGGCTGGTTCCCCGCCTTCGGCGACACGGGCGCGCGGAGCCTCGTCCTGCCGCTGATCACGCTGGCCATCCCGGTGTCCGGCCCGATCGCGCAGCTCCTCGTCCGCAGCTTCGCCACCGAGTTCCGCTCCGGCTACGTCACGACGAGCTGGGCGAAGGGGGCCACCCGCGGCGGCATCATCGTCCGCGACGTCTTCCGGAACGCCGGCCTTCCGGCGCTCACCATCGCCGGCATCACGTTCGGCAACCTGATCGCCGGCTCGGTCATCACCGAGACCGTCTTCGCCCGCCAGGGCGTCGGCCGGATGACGCAGGCGGCGATCAACACGCTGGACGTCCCGCTCGTGCAGGGGACCGTCGTGCTCGTGGCGGCCGGCTTCGCCCTGATCAACCTGATCGTCGACCTGATCTATCCGCTGCTCGACCCGCGGCTGCGGGCCGCGCTCGCCGCCGGCTGAGCCGCGTGAGGAGGAAGTGATGACCGTCGAACTCGACGCGCTCGCGGCGGGCCGCCGGGCCGGCTTCGCCCGCCCGATCGCCAGGCGGCTCGGCGAGCTCGCGCGGCAGCCGATCCTGGTGGCCTCGTGGCTCGTCGTGCTGGTCGTGATCGGCTGGGCGGTCGTCCCCGGCCTGTTCACCTCGTACGGCCCCTACACCGGCGACGCGTCCGCGAGCTTCCTGCCGCCGAGCGCCGAGCACTGGTTCGGCACCGACCGGCTGGGCCGCGACCTGTTCGCCCGCAGCGTGTACGGCGCGCAGACGACGCTGACCGCGACCCTGCTCGCCGTCCTCATCGCCTTCGGCGTCGGCACCCTCGTGGGGCTGATCGCCGGCTTCGCCGGGGGGATCGTGGACACCGCCGTCATGCGGGTGATCGACGTGTTCCTGGCGATCCCCAGCCTGCTGCTCGCCATGGTCGTGGTCTCGGTCCTCGGCTACTCCACACAGAACATCGCCCTGGCGGTCGGCATCTCCTCCATCGCGTCGTTCGCGCGGGTGATGAGAGCCCAGGTGCTCTCGGTCGTGACCCAGGACTACGTCAAGGCGGCGTACGGCCTCGGCGTCGGCCGGCTGGGCGTGATGCTCCGGCACGTCGTCCCCAACTCGCTCAGCTCCGTGATCGCGCTGGCGGCGCTGGAGATCGGCACGGCCGTGCTCGCCGTCGCCTCGCTCGGCTTCCTCGGCTACGGGGCGCCTCCGCCGCAGCCGGAATGGGGGCTGCTGGTGGCCGAGGGCCGCGACTACGTCGCGGTCCACCCCTGGGCCTCGATCCTGCCGGGCGCGGCGCTCGCCGTCGTCGTCATCGCCACCCACCGCATCAGCACCTCCTACCGGAAGGACCACCGCCGATGACCGACCCACATGCGGACAGACAGGACCCGCTGCTGCGGATCGCCGGTCTCGCGATCGACTACCGGACCGGACGCCGCCGGTGGACGCCGGCCGTACGCGGCGCCACCCTGCACGTCGGGCCGGGCGAGTTCGTCTCGCTCGTCGGCGAGTCGGGCTCGGGCAAGACCACCCTGGTCCAGGGCGCGCTCGGCCTGCTGCCGGAGTCCGCGCGGATCCGGGCCGGTTCGATCGCCTACTCCGGCGTCGACGTGACGGGCTGGAACGACCGGCGCATGGCGCTGGTGCGGGGCAACTACGTGGGCTTCATCCCCCAGGACCCCAACACGTCGCTGAACCCGGTCAAGAAGATCGGCCGGCAGGTGATCGAGGCGGTCCGGTTCAACGAGCCCGAGGCCCGCGATGCCGCGCACCACAGGCAGGCCGCGCTGGACAGCCTGCGCACGGCCGGTCTCAAGGACGCCGAGCGGGTGTTCCACCAATACCCGCACGAGCTCAGCGGCGGCATGAAGCAGCGGGCGCTCATCGCGATCGCGCTGGCGGGCAAACCGAAGATCATCGTGGCGGACGAGCCCACCAGCGCGCTCGACGTCACCGTCCAGAAGGTCATCCTCGATCACCTCGTGCGGCTGCGCGAGGAGCTCGGCATCGGCATCCTCCTGGTCACCCACGACCTCGGTGTCGCGCTCGACCGCTCCGACCGCATCCTGGTCATGCGCGACGGCGAGATCGTGGAGGAGGGCCCGGTCCGCCGGGTGCTGGAGAACGCGGCCGACGACTACACCCGCCGGCTGCTCGACGCGGCCCCCGCCCGGCACGCCGGGCGGCTGGAGCCGGCGTCGGGCCCGCGCCCGCTGCCCGGCCGTGAGGTGCTGCGGGCGCGCGGGCTCACCAAGACCTACCGCCTGCGCGGCCGGGGCCCGCGGCGTGAGCTGCGCGCCCTGGACGGCGTCGACCTGGTCGTACGCGAGGGCACCACGCACGCGATCGTCGGCGAGTCCGGCGCGGGCAAGTCGACGCTGGCGAGCATCCTGGCCGGTTTCGCCTCCCCCGACAGCGGCACCGTGCACCTGGGCGCCCGGGAGCTGACCGGACTGTCCCGGAGGCGGCTGCGGGAGATCCGCCGGGATCTGCAGTTCGTGTTCCAGAACCCCTTCACCTCCCTCGACCCGCGGTTCACGGTGAGCGAGATCGTCGCCGAGCCGCTGCGCGCCTTCGGCCTCGCGCGGGGCAGGCGGGAGCGGACGGACCGGGTGACCGAGCTGCTCAAGGCGGTGGCGCTGGACGAAAGGCACCTGCACCGGCTGCCGGGGCAGTTGTCGGGCGGCCAGCGGCAGCGGGTGGCGATCGCCAGGGCGCTGGCGCTCAACCCCGGGATCCTGGTGCTCGACGAGGCGGTGAGCGCGCTGGACGTGTCGGTCCAGGCCCAGATCCTGCGGCTGCTGGTGGACCTGCAGGCCGAGTACGGCCTCAGCTACGTGTTCGTGACCCACGACCTCGGCGTCGTACGCCTGATCGCCGACGACGTGTCGGTGATGAAGGACGGCGTCGTGGTCGAGACCGGCCCGGTCGAGCAGGTGTTCCGCTCACCGCGGCACGACTACACCCGGCAACTGCTGGAGGCGATCCCGGGAGCCGGGCTCGCCGTCGCAGGCGCACGCTAAGGAGATCGCCGTGTCACGCCGACTGCACCTCAACGTCAACATCCTCAACGCGGGCGTCTTCGGGGGCTCATGGCGGTTCCCCGGCACCGACGGCACCGCGAGCTACACGATCGAGCACTACACCTCGATCGCGAAGAAGGCCGAGCAGGCCAAGCTCGACGCGGTCTTCCTCGCCGACGGCCCGTCGCTCGACCCGCAGATCAGGCACCGTACGTCCAACAACCTGGAGCCGACGACGGTGCTGGCGCGGATCGCCGCGCAGACCGAGCGGATCGGCCTGATCGGGACGCTGTCGTCGTCCTACAACGACCCCGTCGAGCTGGCACGCCGTCTCGGCGACCTCGACTACGTCAGCGGCGGCCGCTTCGGCTGGAACGTGGTGACCACGGCGGGAGCCGTGGCGGCGCGCAACTTCGGCCGCACGAGTGAGCCCGGCCACGCGCTGCGCTACCGCCGCGCCGCCGAGTTCACCGAGCAGGTCGTCGCCTCCTGGGCGGCTCGCACCGCGCTCGTCTCCCCGCAGGGCAGGCCGGTCGTGGTGCAGGCCGGCGGCTCCAGCGACGGCCGCAGGCTCGCCTCGCGGGTCGGCGAGGTGATCTTCTCCGCCGACCAGGACATCGAGCACGCCCGCGCGTTCCGCGCCGAGATCCGCGAGGGGGCGGCCGCGTTCGGACGACGGCCCGAGGACGTCGTGGTCCTGCCCGGGCTGTCGACCGTCGTGGGCGGCACCGAGGCCGAGGCGCGGGCCCGGCGCGAGCTGCTGGACGAGATCCTCCCCGGCGAGTACGCCCGGAACCGGCTCGCCGGCCAGCTCGGCATCTCACTCGACGGTCTGTCCGACGACGAGCCGATCCCGCCCGAGCTGCTCGTCGCCCCCGACGAGGCCGGTGGTTCCCAGACCTTCTACCGCGTGGTCAAGACGATCATCGAAACGGAGCGGCCGACGCTCGGCCGGCTGCTGAAGAAGCTGTCCGGCGGCGGCGGTCACCGGATCGTCGTGGGGACGCCCGAGCAGATCGCCGACGACATCGAGCTGTGGTTCCGCACGGGCGCGGCGGACGGCTTCAACGTGATGCCCGACGTCCTTCCGTCGGGCTTCGACGACTTCGCCGACCATGTGGTGCCCGAGCTGCGGCGGCGCGGCCTGTTCCGCACCGACTACGAGGGGACGACCCTCCGCGACCACCTCGGGCTCGGCCTCCCCGACGCCGGGCCGTACGAGCTCCGCCCGCTGGAGCCTGCACTGTGAACGGCGCTGTGAACGGCGCTCTGTACGGCCCTGTGAACGCCCCGCGACGTCCCGTCCCACAACCGAAGGCGGTCTTGTCATGAGTCCAGTCATCCAGCTCGCCCTCGCGGTCGGTGAACCGGCCGCCCCGCCGGCCGCAGGACCGGCGCGGGGGCCGGTGCCGGTGCCGCTCACCGGCGCGGTCGCCGTCGCGGCGGCCACGCGAGAGGCCGGGATCGCGGCGATACGTCTGCTCGACGAGGTGGCCGCGGGCCACGCCCTCGATCCGACCGTGGTGGCGGCGTATCTCGCCGGTCTCCACGACGGTCTCGGCTACATCGCCGAGGTGCCGACGACGCACAACGCGCCGTACAACACCGCGCGCCGTGTGCTCTCCCTCGACCGGGCGACCGGCGGCCTGGCCGGTGTCGCGCTGCGCGCGGGCGGCGGCGACGAGGTCAGCCGGGCCACGGCCCCCGCACCCCGCGCCGCCGGCCCCGCCGCGCGGTGGGCCGAGTACGCCCACGTGCTGACCCGGCTGTGGGAGTCGTTCCCGCGCGCGGCCCTGATCGGCGACCAGCAGGCGGGCGTCGTCGTCGACGACGCCCTCGTCCGGCCCATCGGCCACGAGGGTGCCTTCTACCGCGTCGCGGGCCCGCTGGACGGTCCCTCGTCCGTGCAGGGACGCCCCGTCGTCGTCGCCGACCTCGGCGACCTGGACGTCCTGGACGTGACGGCGGTCGCGCGGTCCGCGGACGTCGTCGTGGTGGGCCGGAAGCGGGCCGCCGGTGCGGACGCCGCGCTGACGGAGGCGCTGCGGCGAGCCGGCCGTTCCAGGCAGGAGGTGGCGCTGCTCGGCCGCGTCGAGATCGCCGGGGACGACCTCGGCCCCGGCGGCGCCGCGACGGCGGCCGCCCTCGCCGGCGAGCTGCGCGACTGGGCCGGCGAGCACCGGCTGGACGGCTTCGAGCTGGTGCCCACCGGAAGCGCCGACGCGGTGGTCACCGCGGTCCGGGCGCTGACGCCTCGGCTGACCGACCCCGCCGATGCGCCCGCCTCTCCGCGCCCGCTCACGCTGCGGGCCGCGCTGGGCCTGCCCGAGCCCGCGGCGGTGGCGGCGTGACCCCCCGGCCGCTCGCCGCGGACCACACCGCCGCGGACCACACCGCCGCGGACCACACCGCCGCGGACCACGCGGGCACGGACCACGCCGCCGCGGACCACGCGGGCAGCGGATACACCGTGGACGGCATCCGCGCCGCCGTCTCCCCGATCCTGCGGCGCCTGAGCGCGGGCGCGCGCGAGCGCGAGCTCACCCGCCAGTACGCGTTCGACGACGTGCGGGCGCTCGCCCGCGAGCGGATCACGCTGATCGGCGTCGCGAAGGAGGACGGCGGCGCGGGCGGGTCGGTGCGCGACGTGGCCGACCTGGTCATCGCCATCGCCCGCGCCGACTCCAATGTGGCCCAGGCGCTGCGCAGCAGCTTCCTCACCGCCAACCAGGTGGCGAGCCGGCCGGACCTGCCCGGCCGGGAGACGACCCTGCGGCGGCTGCGCGACGGCGACCTGTTCGCCGGCACCTCCAACGAGCGCACCGGCGGCGCCAGCGGGTCGGTCAACACCACCATCCGGCGTGACGGCGGCGGATACGTCATCAACGGCGAGAAGTACTACTCGACGGGCGGCCTGTACGCCTCGTGGTTCTCCGGCCTGGCCAAGGACGAGTCCGGGACCGTGCTGGGCTTCACCGTTCCGGTGGATCGCGAGGGCGTGGAGCGGCTCGACGACTTCGACGCGGTCGGCCAGCGGCTGACCGCGAGCGGCACCACCCGCCTGGTGAACGTGCGGGCGCATGAGGACGAGGTCGTGATCCGCGACAACAGCCTGCTCGACAACCCGTGGCTGGGCGCGTTCGCGCAGCTCTACCTGGCCGCGGTCGAGGCGGGCATCGCCGCCGCGGCGCTCGACGACGCGGTCTGGTTCGTCCGGGAGAAGGCCCGGCCCATCAAACACAGCACGGCGGCCAGGAGCGTCGACGACCCCTACGTGCGCCAGACCGTCGGCGAGATCGCCGCCCGGGCCCAGGCTGCCCGCTCCGCGGTGCTGTTGGCGGCCGAGGTCGTGCACGGGGTGCGCGGCCTGACCGGTTCCCGGGCGCGGGCGGCGGGCGCGGAGGCCGCGGTCACCGTGGCGCAGACCGGTGTGATCGCCATCGAGGCCGCCCTGCGGGCCGCCGAACTGCTCTTCGACGTCGCGGGCGGCTCGATCACCAACCGCGACCTCGGATTCGACCGGCACTGGCGCAACGCCCGCACGGTCGCCAACCACAACCCCCGCCAGTGGAAGGCGGCCGTGGCGGGCGCCTACCACCTGACCGGAGAGGAACCGCCGACGAGCGGGCTCTTCTGAACATCGAGAGGACACCATGACCGACAAGGCCAACCGGACGCTCGGACGCACCGGCGTCCTGGTCAGCCCGCTCACGCTCGGCACGATGAACTTCGGCCGATGGCAGGAGGAGGGCGAGAGCATCAAGATCATCCGGGCCGCCCTCGACGCCGGCGTCACATCCGTCGACACCGCCGACGTCTACGCCCAGGGCGTGTCGGAGGAGATCGTCGGCAAGGCCATCAAGGGCCGCCGCGACGAGGTCTTCCTCGCCACCAAGTTCCACGGGCAGATCGGGGACGACCCCCGGGACGCGGGCAACTCGCGCCGCTGGATCGTCCGCGCGGTCGAGGACAGCCTGCGCCGGCTCGGCACCGACCACATCGACCTCTATCAGGCGCACCGGCCGGACCCGCGCACCGACCTGCTGGAGACGCTGCGCACGCTCGACGACCTGGTCCGCCAGGGCAAGATCCTCTACTACGGCACCTCGGTCTTCCCCGCCCACCAGCTCGTCGAGGCGCAGTGGCTGGCCGACCGGCACGGGCTCGTCGCCCCGCACACCGAGCAGTCGCCATACTCGCTGCTCGTCCGCGGCGCGGAGCGCGAGGTGTTCCCCGTCGCGCGCAAGTACGGCCTCGGCGTGCTGACGTACGGCCCGCTGGCCGCGGGCTGGCTGTCGGGCAGGTACCGCGTCGGCGGCGAGCAGCCCGAGTCGGCGCGCGCCGACCTCATCCCCGGCCGGTTCGACGTCACCCTCGAACGCAACCGGCGCAAGCTCGCCGCCGCCGACGCGCTGGCCCGGCTCGCCGAGGACAGCGGCCTCACCCTGGTCGACCTGGCCCTGGCGTTCGCGCTCAACCATCCGGCGGTGAGCAGTGTGATCATCGGCCCGCGGACGATCGAGCACCTGGACGCCTACCTCAAGGCGGCCACCGTCGAGCTGAGCGACGACGTCCTCGACCGGATCGACGAGATCGTCGCCCCGGGCACCCACTTCGTCGAGCGCGACACCGGCAGCGACACCCCGTCTCTGCAGCCGTCCGCGCTCCGCCGCGCCCGCGCGCACGGCACCGACCACTGAGAAAGGGCATCGACTTGAGCTACGGCGCTTACGACACGACCTACGCGGCGGCCGAGGACCGCTACGAGAAGGTGGAATACCGGCGTGCCGGGAACTCCGGTCTCGACCTGCCGGCCATCTCCTTCGGGCTGTGGCAGAACTTCGGTCTCGACCGCCCGTACGAGACCCAGCGCGAGATCGTGCTGCACGCCTTCGACCTGGGCATCACCCATTTCGACAACGCCGACAGGTACGGCCCGCCGCACCGGGCCGCGCAGAAGTTCTTCGGCACGCTGCTGCGGCGGGAGCTCGCCCCGTACCGGGACGAGCTGATCCTGTCGACCAAGGCCGGCAACCCGATCGGCCCCAGTCCCTATCTGAAGGGCGGCTCGCGCAAGTCGCTGCTCACTTCGCTGGAGCACAGCCTGCGCGACCTGGGGACCGACCACGTCGACATCTTCTACAGCCACAGCCCCGACCCTGCGACGCCGCTGGAGGAGACCGTCGGCGCCCTCGTCAGCGCCGTGCAGCAGGGCAAGGCGCTGTACGTGGGCATCTCGAACTACGCTCCGGAGCGGGCCCACGAGGCGGCCGAGCTGCTGCGCCGGGCGGGGGTGCCGCTGCTGGTCCACCAGCCGCGCTACTCGATCTTCGACCGCCGCCCCGAGCTCAACGGCCTGCTCAAGCTGGCCGCCGAGGACGGGTTCGGTCTCGTCGTCTACTCGCCGCTGGCCCAGGGGCTGCTCACGGACAAGTACCTCTCCGGCATCCCCGCGGACGCGCGGGCCGGCAACAGCGCGTTCCTGTCGCCCGACGTCATCGACGGCACCTACCGGCGGCGGGCCGCCGCGCTCAACGACATCGCCAGGGAGCGCGGTCAGTCGCTCGCGCAGCTCGCGCTGCAGTGGGTGCTGCGGCAGCCGCAGGTGACCTCGGCGCTCATCGGGGCCAGCTCGACCGCGCAGCTCGACCACAACGTCAAGGCGCTCGGCTTCCCGCCGCTCACCGAGCAGGAGCTGGCGCTGATCGACGAGCACGGCGTGCACGGAACAGGACTGAGGCTCTGACGTGAGCGACCTCACCACGACGATCGGGGCCGGCGTCGAGGACGGCCGGCCCTTCCGCCTGGGCTTCCTGCTGCACCTCGACGGCGACCTGCCGCCGGGCCGGGCCTACCGGGAGGCGATCGACCTGTTCGTGGCCGCCGAGGAACTGGGCTACGACTCGGGATGGGTCATCCAGCGGCACTTCCGCCAGGGCAACGAGCACGTCTCCGCACCCCTGGTCGTGCTCGCCGCGATCGCCGAGCACACCACGCGCATCCGGCTGGGCACCGGTGTGCTGGTGCTCCCGCTGGAGGACCCTCTCAAGACCGCCGAGGACGCGGCGACGCTCGACGAGCTCAGCGGCGGCCGCCTCGAACTGGGTGTGGGCTCCGGTCCCTTCCCGGGCGCCTGGGAGGCGTTCGGGAAGGACCTGGCCGACCGGCACCGGCTCTTCGACGCCTCCGTGGCGCGGCTGCACGAGGTGCTGGAGGGGACGACGCTCAACAGCCTCGGCGAGGTGCTCCACCCGCCCGCGCCCGGGCTGCGGCGGCGGCTGTGGCAGGCCACCACCGGTGACCCCGAACTGGCTCACGCGGCGGCCGCCGCCGCCGGACGCGCCGGCGACGGGCTGCAGCTCTCCCGCGCCACCGCCTGGCGCGGCGGCACCGTGCGCGAGGCGCAGCGGCAGCAGGCCGAGTGGATCGCGGCCTACCGCGCGGCCCACGAGGAGGCCCACGAGGAGGCATGGCCCGATCCCGGCCGCGCGCCCCGCGTGCAGGTCTCCCGGGCCGTCTATCCCCACCCCGACCGGGCGGAGGCCGTACGCCTGGTCACGCCCGGCGTCCGGCGCTGGCAGAGCTGGCTGTCCTCCCGCAGGGACGTCGCGAACCTCGGCGTCGAGGAGTATCTGGAGGCCGACCACGCCCTGCTCGGCCCGCCGGAGGCGCTCGCCGCCGAGCTGGCCGCCGATCCGGCGCTGCGTCAGGTCACCGACCTGCTGGTGAACTTCGTCCCCGGCGTGCCCGAGTCCGGCGAACACCTCCGGCTGCTCACCTCCGCCGCGCGAGAGCTGGCCCCCCTGCTCGGCTGGCGTCCCGCGCGGCAGCCCGTCACGGTCCCGGGCGGCACGCGATGAGCGGGTTCCATCTCGCCCTGTCGCTGATGACGCCCGGCCACTTCCGGCACGCCTGGCGGCTGCCGCACGCCGACCCGCTGGCCTACCTGGACATCGGCCACTTCCAGCGGCTGGCGCGGATCGCCGAGGAGGCGAAGATCGACGCGGTCTTCCTCGGCGACGCCCCCGCGCTGGGCGGCGAGATCGAGGAGGCGCCCGGCACCGGGCTCGACCCGCTCGTGCTCCTGGGCAACCTGGCGGCGATCACCACGCACCTCGGGGTGATCGCCACCAGCTCGACGACGTACAACTCGCCGTACAACCTGGCCCGGCGGTTCCAGACGCTCGACCACGTGACGAGGGGCCGCGCGGCCGTCAACGTCGTCACCACCGGCACGCCCGCCGCGGCGGCGAACTTCGGCCTGGCCGAGCATCCCGGCAAGGAGACCCGCTACCGCCGGGCGCACGAGTTCCTCGACGTGGTGACCCGGCTGTGGGACGGCTGGGAGCCGGACGCGATCGTCGCCGACAAGCAGAGCGGCCGTTACGCCGACCCCTCCCGCATCCACCGGATCGACCACGTGGGCGAGTTCTTCTCGGTGGCCGGGCCCCTCCCGGTCGGCCCGGGGCCGCAGGGCCGTCCGGTCGTCGTCCAGGCGGGCGGCTCCGAGGGCGGGCTCGCCCTGGCCGGTCGCTTCGCCGACGTCGTGTTCACCGTGGCGCAGACCCGGGCCAGGGCCGTCGCGTTCCGCGACGACATCCGCCGCCGCGCGGTCGCGGCCGGCCGCCACCCCGACGACGTGAAGGTCTCCCTCGGCGTGGTGGTGCTCATCGCGGCGACCGAGGAGGAGGCCCGGCGCCGGGAGCGCGAACTGTACGCCACGCTGCCGATCGAGCGGCTGACGAGGGTGCTGCTGCGCAACCTGGGCCTGCCCGAGGACGGGTTCGGTCCCGACGACCCGATCGGCGTCGGCGACCTGCCCGGCTCCATCCCCGGCGACGCCTTCTCCGCGGGCTTCGGCGCCTCCACGCGGGCGCTGCTCGCGGAGGGTCCGCGCACGCCCCGCGAGCTGGTCCAGCGCAGCGCGGGCGGGTCGGGACACCGGCTGCTGGTGGGCTCGGCCGAGCAGGTCGCCGACGACCTGCAGGCGTGGTTCGAGGCGGGTGCGGCGGACGGCTTCACGGTCATGCCGGCCGACACCGCCGTCGACCTGGAGAGCTTCGCCAGGCTCGTGGTGCCGATCCTCCAGGAGCGCGGGCTGTTCCAGCGGGAGTACAGCCATCCCACTCTGCGCGGCCGCCTGGGGCTGCGCTTCCCGGTCCGGCCGCGGGCCGTGACGGACGGCGTTCCGGCCTGAAGCCGCGCCCTCTCGGCGGGGCCGTCCACACGGCGGCCCCGCCGTACGGTGCCGGCTCCGGGCGCGGGGCCCGGACGCGGGGGGCCGGACGCCGGGGCCGGGCGTGCCGGGTTTGCGCGGGCGATCGGAAGAGCATTACATTTCCCACTGAATCAGGTGGTTTTACTGGTTTTCCGCGTCGGCCGGCGAGGCGTCTTCGGCGGCCGTGCGCCGGTCCGCGTCCGCTGACGAGGTGAACTGATGCGTTTCCACTGGTTCCTGCCGACGACCGGCGACGGGCACGACGTCCGCTCCGCCATCACCACCACCGACAGCTTCCGGCCCACCGCGCGTCCCGCCACCATCGCCTATCTGAGCCAGGTGGCCGCAGCCGCGGAGCAGGCCGGATTCGAGGCCGCGCTCACCCCGGTCGGCGCGGGCTGCCCCGACCCGTGGATCGTGTGCGCTGCGCTGACCCAGCACACCGAGCGGCTCAAGACGCTGGTCGCGTTCCGCACGGGCTACACCCTGCCCACCCTGCTGGCCCAGCAGGCGCAGGCGTTCCAGCAGGTCTCCGGCGGGCGGCTGCTGGTGAACGTCGTCACGGGCGGCGACCCGGTCGAGCAGCGCGCGTACGGCGACTTCCTCGACCACGACGCCCGCTACGCGAGAACCGACGAGTTCCTCCAGGTGCTGCGTCTGGCCTGGGACGGCGTGCCCTTCGACCACCACGGCGAGCACTACCGGGTCGAGGCGGGCGGGCTGGCCGAGCCGATCACTCCGGTGCCGGACGTCTACTTCGGCGGCGCCTCCCCCGCCGCAGAACGCGTCGCCGCCCGCCGCGCCGACGTCGCGCTCATGTGGGGCGAACCACCGCAGGCCATAGCGGCGCGGATCGACCGGCTGCGCGGCCTGGCCGCGTCGGAGGGCCGCGAACTGCGCTACGGCCTGCGCGTGCACGTCATCGCCCGCGACACCGCGTCCGCCGCCTGGGCGGAGGCCGAGCGCCTGCTCGCCGGCATGGACCCGGCCCGCATCGCCGAGGCGCAGCGGCGCTTCGCCCGCTACGACTCGGTGGGGCAGCGCCGCATGGTCGAGCTCCACCACGGCGGCACGCGCGACCTGGAGATCCACCCGGGGCTGTGGGCCGGTGTGGGCCTGGTGCGCGAAGGCGCGGGCACCGCTCTCGTCGGCTCCTACGACGAAGTCGCCGCGCTGCTGCGCGAGTACGCCGCGGTGGGCATCGACGAGTTCGTCCTCTCCGGCTGGCCTCACCTGGAGGAGGCGTACCGCGTCGGCGAATACGTCGTCCCCCGCCTCCGATCCCTCGTGACGGCCTGACCCCCGCGGCTCGGTCGCCTCCGGCCCCTCGACGCGGCCCGGCGGTCCCGCGCGCCGCGCGGGACCGCCGGGGGCCGACCGTCTCCCGCAGGTCAGGGATTCGGCTGGACATCCCCCGGCGGTACGCGGGAGACACGCGGTGGAAACACCCCGCGGCGATGATGGTCACGGTGCGCGTGCGGGCGCTCATCCTGCGCCAGGGGCCCCGGCTCCGGTCTCGGCGAATCCCTGGATGCCGGCGAACGGCCCCACGGCGGACCGGGCGGCGGCGTGAGCGGGGAGGATGACGAGATGCGCCAGTTGACGGCACTCGACGCGCAGTTCCTGAGCGTGGAGTCGGCGACCACCGCGACCCACGTGGCGGGCGTCGCCATACTCGACCCGTCGGCCTCGCCCTCCGGCGCTCTGACCAGGGATGCGCTGATCGCCCTGCTGCGCGAGCGGCTGCACCTCGCCCCGCCGCTGCGGATGCGGCTGGCCGACGTGCCCTTCGGGCTCGACCGGCCGTACTGGGTGGACGACCCCGACGTGGACCTCGACGCGCACGTGCACGAGACCACGCTCCCGGCGCCCGGCGGGGAACGCGAACTGGCCGCCTATGTCGCGGGCGTCCACGCGCGGCGGCTCGACCGCGGCCGGCCGCTGTGGGAGGCGCACCTCATCCACGGCCTGGAGGGCGGCCGGTGCGCGCTCTACACGAAGGTGCACCACTGCGCGATCGACGGCGTGTCGGGCTCGGAGATCCTGACCGCGTTGCTCGACCCGTCGCCGCAGCCGCGCCGGGTGGAGGCGCCTCCCGCACCGGTGTCGCCGCAGGTGCCCGGGACGCTCGCGATGCTCGCCGGCGCGATCACCCGGTCGATCGTCCAGCCGGTGGAGACGCTGTGCTCGCTCGCCCGCGCGGCGGCCGACCTGGACGCGATCCCGGTGGTGGCGGCGCTGCCCGACGCCCGGCGCCTGGCCCAGGCCGCCCGCGTGATCGCCGGAGACGCGCGCCCGCTGCCCGCGACGCCTCCGCTGGTCGCGCCGCGCACGCCGTTCAACGGCCCGATCTCCGCGGAGCGGGAGGTCGCCCTCGGCTCCGTGCCGCTGGCGGAGATCAGGAGGGTGGCCAGGGCCTTCGGCATGGGCCCGAACGACGTGGTGATGACGCTGTGCGCGTCGGCGCTGCGGCGCTGGCTGCTCGCCCACGACGCGCTGCCCGCCCGGCCACTGGTGGCCGCCGTGCCGGTGACGCTGCGCTCGCGGCGGCCGGCGGGCGACCCGTCCCGGGACGCCGCTTGGGTCGGCAACCGGATCTCCGCGATGATCACACCGCTGGCCACGGACGTCGCCTCTCCCGCGGAACGCCTGGCGGCGGTGCGCTCGGCCCTGGCCGCCGCCAAGCGGCGCTTCGCCGTCTCCCACCGCACCTGGCTCGACGACGTGTGCGCCATGGTGCCGAATGCCTTCGCGGCGCTGGCCACGCCGGTGGTGTTCCGCCTCGCGGGGGTCGCGGGGGCGGGCGTCAACCTCATCGTGTCGAACGTGCCGGGGCCCCGCCTGCCGTTGTATCTGTGCGGCGCCCGCATGATCGCCTACCACCCGCTGTCGGTGGTCACCGACGCCACCGGGGGGATCAGCATCACCTGCGCGTCGTACGACGGGCGGCTGGACTTCGGCGTCGTCGCCTGCCCGGCCCGGTTGCCCGACGTCTGGAGCATGATCGGTCACCTGCGCGAGGCGATGGACGAGCTGCTGGCCCTGCTCGACGACTCCCCCGAAGACTCCGCTGAAGACCCCGCTGAAGACCCCGCTGAAGACCCCGCTGAAGACTCCGCCGTACGGCCCGGGAACGAGCAGGGGGAGATGGTGCCCGCCTGACCTCGGGGGTCACGGCCCCGGTCAGCGCAGGGCGCCCGCGATCAGTTCGGCGACCGCGTCGGGATCGATGTGATGGCCGGTGAGCAGGCAGATGCTCTCCTGGTAGAGCAGGACCGCGGCGAAGGTCGCGGCGGCGGCCTCCAGGCGGGCCGCGTCACCCCGCCCGCCCGGCAGGGCGAGCTCCAGGGCGAACCTGGCCCGGCGGATGATCTCGGTGTTCAGGCGGCCCAGGCGCTCCCGTACGGACAGGTGCGTGTCGGCCTCCCGGAACAGGATGCGCCGCATCGCGGGGGACGCGTGCAGCGGCAGCCTGCGGGCGAGCCGCGACAGCGCGCCGGCCGCGTCGCCGGGCACCGCCTCCACCTCCTCCTCGATCACCACGGTGCGCTCGTCCACCAGCGAGATCAGCACGTCGATCTTGCGGGGGAAGTAATGGAAGACCAGGCCCTTGGGCACACCGGCGAGCTCGGCGATGCGCGCGGTGGGCGTGGCCTCGTAGCCGCCGCCCGCGAACAGTTCCTCGGCGGCGTCGAGGATGCGGGTGCGGGCGTCGCCGTCGGGCGGCTGCTTCCTTCTCCGCGAGCGCGACCACGCCTTGGCGGTCTGGAGAGGGCTGTCCACGGACCGAACCTTAACCACAGTGGGTGCCCCAACACCATGACGCGAGGGACAGGGCAGGCATACGCCCGGCCGCGAGCCCCGTGCCGAGTGGCACAGCGCCCGCGGCCGGGCGCACCGGGGTCACCGGCCCTCGGCGGCGGTGGGAGGCGGCGCCTGGGGCCGGCGACGTGTGGCCGGAAACCGGTGTCAGTGGCTCGTGGCCTTCTCGGCACCGAGGCCGGTGAGCGAGCGGACCTCGATCTCGGCGTACTTCGAGCCGTTGTACTCCTTGCTCAGGATCGTGCCGAGGTAGCCGCACAGGAAGCCGATCGGGATCGAGAAGATGCCCGGGTTCGACAGCGGGAGCACGTGGAAGTCGGCGTCGGGGAACATCGCCGTCGGCGCGCCGGAGACGACCGGCGAGAAGATCACCAGCACCACGGCGGAGATGAGGCCGCCGTAGATGGCCGAGACCGCGCCCGCCGTGTTGAACCTCTTCCAGAACAGGCTGTAGAGGATCGCCGGAAGGTTGCCCGACGCGGCGACCGCGAAGGCCAGCGAGACGAGGAAGGCCACGTTGAGCGACTGGGCGAAGATGCTCAGCGCGATCGCGACCGCGCCGATCACGAACGCGGCGATCCGGGCGACCACGACCTCCTGGCGCTCGGTGGCGCCGCCCCGCTTGAACACGTGCGCGTAAAGGTCGTGGGCGAAGCTGGAGGACGACGCGAGGGTCAGGCCCGCGACGACCGCGAGGATCGTGGCGAACGCGACCGCCGCGATGACCGCCAGCAGCACCGTGCCGCCGACGTCGCCGAAGATGTCCTGGCCCACCTGCTGGGCGAGCAGCGGGGCCGCCGTGTTGCCGGCCTTGTCGGCCTCGGCGATCGTCTTCGAGCCCACCAGGGCCGCGGCGCCGAAGCCGAGCACCAGCGTCAGCAGGTAGAACACGCCGATGATGCCGATGCCCCACATGACCGACTTGCGGGCGTCCCTGGCGGTCGGCACGGTGTAGAAGCGGATGAGGACGTGCGGCAGGCCGGCGGTGCCGAGCACCAGGGCCAGGCCGAGGCTGATCAGGTCGATCTTGCCCCAGACGCCCTGGGCCTCGGTGCCGTACTTGAGACCGGGCTTGAGGAAGGCGTCGCCCTTGCCGCTCGCGTTGGCGGCGTCGCCGAGCAGGCCGGACAGGTTGAAGCCGAACTTGCCGAGCACCAGCAGGGTGATCAGCGCGGCGCCGACCATCAGCATGACGGCCTTGACGATCTGCACCCAGGTGGTGCCCTTCATGCCGCCGAACACGACATAGATGATCATCAGCAGGCCGACCAAGATGATCGTCCAGATCTTGCCGGCCTCGGAGTGGACACCGAGCAGCAGGCCGACGAGCGCGCCCGCGCCGACCATCTGCGCGAGCAGGTAGAAGATGCTCACGACGATCGTGGACACACCGGCCGCCGTACGGACCGGGCGCGGGGACATGCGGAACGCCAGCACGTCGGCCATCGTGTACTTGCCGGAGTTGCGCATCAGCTCGGCGACGAGCAGCAGCGCCACCAGCCAGGCCACGAGGAAGCCGATGGAGTAGAGGAAGCCGTCGTAGCCCGACAGCGCGATGATGCCGGCGATGCCGAGGAACGACGCGGCCGACATGTAGTCGCCGCCGATCGCCAGGCCGTTCTGCAGGCCGCTGAACGACCGGCCGCCGGCGTAGAAGTCCGCCGCGCTCTTGGTGTGGCGGCTGGCCCAGAACGTGATCGCCAGTGTGCCGGCAACGAAGATCACGAAGAGGATCGTGGACAGCGTCTCGTGACTCACTTCGCGCCCTCCCCGACCTCGTCGTGGGTCTCGGCCCCGCCGCGCAGCTCGTCGGCGATCGGGTCGAGCTTGGCCTCCGCGTGCCGCGAGTACGCCCACGCGATCAGGAACGTCGACACGAACTGCAGCACACCGAAGACGAGGGCGACGTTGATGTTGCCGAACAACTTGGCGCCCATGAAGTCCCGGGCGAAGCCCGACAGCACCACGTAGAGCAGGTACCACACCAGGAAGGCGATGGTCATGGGGAACGCCCAGGACCGGTAGCGGCGGCGCAGCTCCTGGAACTGCTCACCCGCCTGTATACGTTCATAGACCGATGGATCGTGCTGGACGGTCACAAGATCTCCTTCGGCAGTGATCTGGATCACTTCAACGTAGGAGCGCGCCCTGCGCGGCGACGAGTCCCGGGAGCCGCCGAGTCGCCCAGCCGTAGCGCCCGCTCGTTCACATGGCGCATCCCTGCGACGAATGGTCGGTTGCACGCGCTGAGCGGTCACCCATGCGTTACATGAAACGCGACCGCAAACGCCCGGCTACATGAAACGCGGCCGCCAGTCGCCCCGGTCGACGTTCAGCGTCTCGGGCGTGTGCAGGCGGACCATCGTGCGCGCCACGCCACGCGGCACCCGCGACGGCGTCAGCAGCGACACCACCACCATGACCGTGAACGACACGGGCACCGTCCAGGCCGCCGGCTCCGCCAGCAGCGACCCCGCCCAGCCGCTGTGCGGGCCGCCGATGATCGTGACCACGACCGCCGTGCAGGCCAGCCCTCCCCCGGCCAGCAGGCCGGCCATCGCCCCCGCCGTCGTCAGCCTGCGCCACCAGATGCCGAGCACCAGCAGCGGGCAGAACGACGAGGCGGCCACGGCGAACGCCAGCCCCACCACGGTCGCCACCGGCAGCGACCGGGCCACGCCCGCCAGAGCGAACGGCACGAGCACCGCGAGCAGGGTCGCGACCCGGAACGCGCGCACCCCGCCGCGCAGCATGTCCTGAGCGATCACCCCGGCGACCGACACCGTCAGCCCTGACGACGTCGACAGGAACGCCGCGAACGCCCCCGCGGTCACCAGCGCCGTCAGGAACTCGCCCACCGGCCCGCCGACCAGCCTGCCCGGCAGGGCGATGACCACGGTGTCGCTCTCCGGCATGCCGTAGACGTGGCCGAGGTAGCCGTACACGGCGGGCATCAGATAGAAGGCGCCGAGCAGGGTCAGCACGACGAGCGTGGTGCGGCGGGCGGCCATCCCGTCCGGGTTCGTGTAGAAGCGGACGAGCACGTGCGGCAGCCCCATCGTCCCGAGGAACGTCGCCAGGATCAGCGAGTACGTCTCGTAGACCGGATGCTCCTGGCCGTGCAGCGGCAGCACCCACTCGTCCCCCGGGGCGAGCCCCGGCCGTCCGTCCGACCACCAGGCCATCAGCATGAAGACCAGCGGCACCGCGAGCGCGGTCAGCTTCAGCCAGTATTGGAACGCCTGGACGAACGTGATCGACCGCATGCCGCCCGACAGCACGTTGGTCGCGACCACCGCCGCCACCAGCAGGCTCCCCGTCCACGGCGGCGCCCCCGTGATCGTACGGAAGACCAGCCCGGCGCTCTGGAACTGCGGCATCAGATAGAGCCAGCCGATCAGCACGACGAGCACGCTCGACAGCCGCCGCACCGCCATCGACTCCAGCCGCGCCTCGGCGAAGTCGGGCAGCGTGTAGGCCCCCGACCGCCGCAGCGGCGCCGACACCAGCACCAGCAGCACGAGGTAGCCGCCGGTCCAGCCGACCGGCAGCCACAGCATGTCCGCGCCGAAGGTGAGGATCAGCCCCGCGACGCCGAGGAAGGATGCCGCCGACAGATACTCCCCGCCGATGGCCGAGGCGTTCCACAGGGGCGAGACCGTGCGGGAGGCGACGTAGAAGTCCGACGTGGTGCGGGAAACCCGGATGCCGAACGCGCCGATGAGCACGGTCGCCAGCATCACCAGGACGACCGCGACGATCTGGTTCACCGGTGCGCCGTTCTCGTCGGCACTCCCCGCGGCCGGCACACGGTCTTCATCGGCGCTCCACGAGGTCGGCGAAGTCGCGTTCGTTGCGTTCGGCCTGCCGCACGTACAGCCAGGCGCCCCCGACGAGCGCCGGATAGATCAGCCCCGCCAGCACCACCCACGGCAGCGGCAGCCCGAGCAGCTCGGCCGCGCGCAGCTCCGGGGCCAGCAGGAACAGCAGCGGCAGCCCGCCCACGACGCAGGCGAGCAGGCTGCACACGAACAACGCCAGGCGAAACTGGGTGCGCACCAGGGAGCCCATGTAGACCTCGCCGAGGCGGGTCTGCTCGTCGATCTCCCGGGTGAGCGGGTGCCGTGGCCTGGGCGCCGCCGCCGTGCGCGGGCTGGTGACCACCACCCTGCGGGGCTTCCCGCCCGTCGCCGCGCCCTCGCCCTGTCCGCGCGTGCCGGACGCCGCCGCCCTGCGGGGCTTGCCGCTCATCGTGCCCTCACCGCCCGCTCACTGGGCCTGGCCCCGGCGGGCCCGGCGGACGAGCAGGTCGCGCAGCTCCCGGGTGTGGCGGCGGCTCACCGGGATCTCGGTCTCCCCCACCCGCACCACGCACTTGCCCGAGTCGATGTGCAGCTCGTCGATGTGCTTGACCGCGACGAGGTGACTGCGGTGGACGCGCAGGAACCCCGCCGACGCCCAGCGCTCCTCCAGCGTGGCCAGCGGGATGCGCACCAGGTGGCTGCCGGTCGCCGTGTGCAGCCGCGCGTAGTCGCCCTGCGCCTCGACGTACCGCACCTCGGTGCTCGCCACGAACCGGGTGACGCCGCCCAGCTCGACCGGGATCGTGTCCGCCTGCGGCCCTTCCCCCGGCTCGCCCCGGCTGCCGCACACCCGGCGGATCGCCTCGGCGAGCCGCTCCGGCCGTACGGGCTTGAGCAGGTAGTCCTCGGCCTTCAGCTCGAAGGCGTCCACGGCGTGGTCCTCGTACGCCGTCACGAAAACGATCTTCGGTGGGCGGGTGAACTGGGTCAGCAGCCGGCCCAGCACCACGCCGTCGAGGCCGCGCATGCGGATGTCGAGGAAGACCGCGTCGATCGGCCTGCCGTCCGCGATGGCGCGGTCGAGCAGCCGGAGCGCGGCGGCCCCGTCGCGGGCGGTGAGCACGTCACCGATGCGGGGGTCGGCGCGCAGCAGGTAGGCGACGTCCTCCAGCGCGGGCTGCTCGTCGTCCACCGCCAGAACCCGCAGACCGCTCACGATCACCCCTTTCACCGACCGATCCCCTAGAGAGTGATGACCGAAACGTGTGGAAGTCAACGCCTCCCCATCACGACCGCATCACGGCTGGGATCGCGCCGGCCCGGGGGTCAGCCCGGACGGCGGCGCAGCAGCGCCCCGGGGTCGAGCGTCACCCGGAACGGCTCGTCGAGCGTCGCCGGCTCGCCCGTCCGCATTACGTGACGCTCGCGGTACTCCCCCGCGACGAGCTCGAAGACGATGACGCGCGGCTCCGGCTGGTCGAGGCGGACCACCCAGGAGAACGGGATGCCGATGCTCGCGTAGACCTGCCGCTTGGTGATCATGTCGCGGGTGACCGCGTCCTTGCCGGTGATCTCGGTGGCGATCAGTGTGTCGTGCCCCTTGAGCAGGTCATAGCCGCCCTCGGCCAGCTTGCCCGGCACGGTGACGAGATCGGGAGGACTGCGGTAGCCGGGCAGCGGCCCCGGGACGTCGACGTCGACCGGCCCGATGGTGATCAGATCCAGCCCGGCGTCCTCGGCCGCGTCATTCAGCAGGCGCATGAGCCGATAGGCGACGTACTGGTGCTCGGGTGCGGGGGAGTTCTCGACCAGGAGGTTCCCGTCCTCGATCTCGTAGCGGAATCCTTCCGGCAGGTCGCGCGTGTCGTCCCGGGGCCACGGACACCGGCTCCCCTGCCGGCCGAACGTGATCGTCACACTCATCGGCGTGGAACCTCCGGGCGAGGGGCGGCCTGACCGGCGTGAAAGCTAACAGTAATCATAGGGATACGCATAGCTTTCCGAATGGTCAGGGCGTGAAGGATCAGGTCCGGACGCCGGGGTGATATTTGGGGACGCGTACGGCGACCTTGGTGCCGGCGCCCTCTCCGGTCTCCACCACGAGGCCGTACTCGTCGCCGTACACCTGACGCAGCCGCTCGTCCACGTTGGCCACGCCGATGCCGCCCGCGCCCGAGCGGTCCTCCCCGGCGAGCACCCGGCGCAGCCGGTCGGGGTCCATGCCGACGCCGTCGTCCTCCACGGTGATCACGCACTCCGCGCCCGCGTCCTCGGCGACGATCGTGATGCGGCCGACGCCCGGCTTGGCCTCCAGGCCGTGCCGTACGGCGTTCTCGACCAGCGGTTGCAGGCACAGGAACGGCACTGCCACCGGCAGCACCTCGGGCGCGATGCGCAACGTGACCTGGAGCTGGTCGCCGAACCTGGCCCGTTCGAGCGTGAGATAGCGGTCGATCGAGCGCAGTTCCTCCGCCAGGGTCGTGAAGTCGCCGTGCCGCCGGAAGGAGTAGCGGGTGAAGTCGGCGAACTCCAGCAGCAGTTCCCTGGCCCGCTCGGGGTCGGTGCGGACGAACGACGCGATGGTGGTCAGCGAGTTGTAGATGAAATGCGGCGAGATCTGCGCCCGCAGCGCCCGGACCTCGGCCTCCATCAGCATCGTGCGGGACCGGTCGAGCTCGGCCAGCTCAAGCTGGGAGTCGACCCACCGCGCGACCTCCTGCGCCGCCCGCACCAGCCCGGCCGAGGCGTGGTCGCCGTACGCCGCGAGCGAGCCGACGACCCGGTCGTCGGTGGTGAGCGGGACGACCACGGCGTGCCTGATCGGGCACTCGGGGCGCAGGCAGTCGAGCGCGAGCACCTGCGTGCGGCCGTCTTTCAGCGTCTCGGCGGCGTGCTCGAACGCCTCGGCCGCGTGGTGGTCGCCCACGCCGTCGTAGACGAGCAGCTCCTCGCCGTTGGTGATGGCGATGGCCGGGGAGCCGAGCAGTTCGCGCAGGTGCCGCGACGCCTTGAGCGCCCCCGCCTGGGTCAGCCCGGCGCGCAGCGGCGGCGCGGCCAGCGAGGCGGTGTGCAGCGTCTCGAACGTCGCGCGCTCGGCGGGGCTGCTGCCGAGGTCGCGCCGCCCGCGCAGGACCCGCCACAGCACGACCGCCGGCACGGCCACGAGCACGGCGACGACGAGCACTGTCACGACCGGTTCCACGCCGCCGCAGCCTACCCGGCGCGCGCCGCCCGTCCGCTCGCGCGGCGGCGAACGGTCCCCATCGCGCGCCGGACCGCCCCCGGCCGCCGCTGAGCCGCGTCTCTCTCCGGGCCTCTTCGCCGGGCCTTCCGCCGGGCCTTCCGCCGGGCCTCTCGCCGGGCCTTCCGCCGGACCTCTCGCCGGGCCTACCGTGCGGCCGTCGCGCGGACGAAGGCGGCGACGGCCTCGCCCAGCTCGCGGCCCGCGTCCTCCTGCAGGAAGTGACCGGCGCCGGTGATGACGGGATGGTCGAGCCCGGCCGCGCCGGGCATCGACTTCTTCAGGATCGGCGCCATCCCCCCGGTGATGGGGTCGCGGTCGGAGAACGCGACGAGGAACGGCAGGTCGAGCGTGACGAGGGTCTGCCAGGCGGCGCGGTTGGCGGGCGCGGCCGGGTCGTCGGGGGTGATCGGCACCAGGCCCGGCATCGCCCGCGGCCCCGCCTTGAACTCCTCGGAGGGGAACGGCGCGTCGTAGGCCCGCCGTACGGGCTCGGGCAGCTCGGTGACGCACCCCGACTGGATGAACCGGGCGATGTCGAGCACGGGTGCCTTCTCGACGGCCTGCCGGAAGCGGTGCCACACCTCGGGCATCGGGATGTCGCCGGTCGGCAGGCCGGTGTTGGCGGCGACGACCCTGGCGAAGCGGTCAGGGTGCTCGGCGACGAGCCGCAGCCCGATCAGCCCGCCCCAGTCCTGGCCGACCAGCGTCACGCCGCGCAGGCCGAGCGCGTCGAAGGCGAGCGACCGCACCCACTCCACGTGCCGGGCGTACGTGTGGTCCTCCGGGCGGGACGGCTTGTCCGACCGGCCGAAGCCGATGAGGTCGGGGGCTACGGCCCGGCAGCCCGCCTCGGCCAGCACGGCCATCACGTGCCGGTAGAGGAACGACCAGCTCGGCTCCCCGTGCAGCAGCAGCACCGGCGGCCCGTCCGCCGGGCCCGCCTCGACGTACGCCATCCGGGCGCCGCCGGTCACCTCGGCATAGCGGGGTTCGTACGGGAAGTCGGGCAGGTCCGCGAAGCGTTCGTCAGGAGTGCGGAGGAAGTCCATGAAGGGGCACCTTTACGTTGTAGATTCACATGTGGAGGGATTCGTCCAGCGCGGCGCGGATGCGGGCCGCGTAGTCCTCGATCTCGGCGTCGCCGTCGTACTTGACCCGGGGCCAGAAGAAGCCGCGCAGGCCGTCCTTGCGGTTGCGCGGCACGACGTGGACGTGCAGGTGGGGCACGCTCTGGCTGATCCGGTTGTTCATCGCGACGAACGTGCCGGCCGCGCCCGTGCCCGCCTCGACCGCCCGCGCGACGGCCTGGACGCGGGAGAAGAACGGCCCGATCTCCTCGGCCGGAAGGTCCGTCAGGGTCTCGACGTGGCCGCGCGGCACGACGAGCACGTGCCCCTTGAACACCGGCCGGACGTCGAGGAACGCCGCCGCGACCTCGTCGTCCAGCACCATGTGGGCGGCCCGCTCGCCCGCCGCGATCTCGCAGAACACGCAGCCGTCCACGGTCACCAGCCGAGCGTGGCGTCGCCCTCGATGAGGGCCCTGGCGATGATCAGCCGCTGCACGTCGTTGGTGCCCTCCCCGATCGCCATGAGCGGCGCGTCCCGATAGAGGCGCTCGACCACGAACTCCTGGGAGTAGCCGTAGCCGCCGTGGATCCGCATCGCCTCCATCGTCGCTCTGAGCGCCACCTCGGAGGCGAAGTATTTCGCCATCGCCGCCTCGCTGCGCACCGGCCCGGCCTCCGACCGCACGGCGGCCCAGTACGTCATGAGCCTGGCCGCCTGGATCTCGGTCGCCATGTCGGCCAGCTTGAGCTGGATCGCCTGGAAATCGGCGATCGGCTGCCCGAACGCGTGCCGTTCGCGGGCGTAGCCGAGGGCCGCCTCGTAGGCGCACTGCGCGACGCCGACCGCGCGGGCGGCGATGTTGAGACGGCCGAGTTCGAGCGCCGACAGCACCTGCTGCATGCCGCGCCCCTCGGCGCCGCCGAGCAGCCGCGACACCGGCACGCGTACGCCGTCGAGGACGACCTCGCACGTCTCGGTGCCCTTGTAGCCCAGCTTGGGCAGGTCGCGGCTGACGGTCAGGCCCTCGCTGCCGGCGTCCACCAGCAGCACCGACATCCCCCGATGGGCGGGCGTCTCGATCGAGGTCTTCACCAGCACGGGCAGCGGGTCGGCGTGCCGCGCGTTGGTGATCCAGGTCTTGGTGCCGGTGACGACGTAGTGGTCGCCGTCGCGGACCGCCCGGGTGGCGATGCCCTGCAGGTCGGTGCCCGCACCCGGCTCGGTCAGCGCGATCCCCGTACGGCGGGCGCCGCCGGCCAGGCCGGGCAGGTAGTGGCGGCGCTGCTCGTCCGTGCCGTATTCGGCGATCATCCAGGTCGACAGGGAGTGGGAGCCGAGGATTCCCGCCACGCCCATCCAGCCCCGGGCGATCTCCTCGAAGACGAGGGCGAACGACACCCGGTCGAGGTCGAGGCCGCCGTACTCCTCCGGGATGGTCATGCCGAACAGCCCCATTTGCGCGAACCGCCGGACGATCTCCTCCGGATAGCGCCCGGTGCGCTCCCACTCGGAGGCGACGGGGACGATCTCCTTGTCCACCAACTCCCGCAGCGTCCGCCGGAACAGCCGCTGGTCCTCGTTCAGCTCGAAGTCCACTACGCCTCCATCGGGCCGGTCTTGGCACGCGGGAAATACCCCTTGTCGTGGGGCGCGTCGCGCTTGTAGACCATCACCGCGCGCCGCCACGACATCACCTCGTCGCCGTCCTGGTTCAGGCCCCGCGTGCGGCAGGTGACGATCCCGGCGTACGGCCGTGACCTCGACTCGCGCTTGTCCACCACGATCGACTCGGCGTACAGGGTGTCGCCCACGAAGACCGGATGGGTCAGCCGGATCTCGTCCCAGCCGAGGTTCATCATCGCCGTCTGGCTCACGTCGATGACCGACAGCCCGAGCACGATCGCCACCGAGAGCCCCGAGTTCACGATGATCTTCCCGACCGGAGCCCGGGCGGCGAAGTGCGCGTTGAAGTGGTTCTGGTTGGTGTTCATCGTCAGCAGCGTGAACCAGGTGTTGTCGGCCTCGCTGATCGTCCGGCCGAGCGGGTGCTGGTAGACGTCGCCGACCACGAAGTCCTCGTAGTAGCGCCCGATGCGGGCTTCATGGACCGTCACACCAGAATACTATTCTGGATCAGCTCCGCGCGGGGTGAGCCCGGCCCGCGACGCCGTCCGCATGCTCCGTCGTTCCGGATCCGCCCGCAGTCACGGCCGCCGCCAGTGGACCGCGAACGCCCGGGCCGGGTTCTCCACGAAGATCGCCGCTGCGACCTCGGGCCCGAGCTCCCGCTCGATCCGCGGTCGCAGGCCGCCGAGCAGGAACGGCATGCCCGGTCCGTCGGCGCCGGACCTCGCCGCCGCGGTGACCGTGTCGCCGCCGAGCAGGATCCGGCGGGAGTGTCCCGCGGCGGCGAGCGCTTCCAGGCAGTCCAGCAGACGCCAGTCGGCGGCGTGATGCGCCCGCGACGGACCGTCGAACGCCAGGTACGCGCCCGCCTCCGCGGCTTCCCGGTGGACGCGCGGGTCCGGGAACCGGTGGAGGTGCCCGAGGATCACGTGGTGCGCGGGCACCTCGTGCGTACGGCACAGCAGGTCGAGCACGTCCATGGCCGCCGTTCCGGCCTCCAGGTGGACGCCGATGGGCGCGCCGGTGGCGTGGTGCGCCTCGGCCGCGGCGGCCATGACGTGCCGCGCGTGGTCGTCGAGCCGGTGATAGGCGCCGGCGACCTTGATCAGGCCCGCTTTCACGGGACCGGCGGTCAGCTCGCGGACGAACAGGCCGGCCAGTCCGCTGCGGACCCGGCGTAACTCCTCCGGGTCGTAGTGCCGCGCCTGGTGCAGGCCGGTGGCGGAGACGAGGTGCACGCCGGACCGCCGGGACAGGCCCGGCAGTTCCTCTGCCCGCCGCCCCAGCCCCCACGGGGTCCACTGCACCACCGCACGGCCGCCGAGCGCGGCGAAGGTGTCGAGCTCGGCGAGCGCGGCCTCGGCGTCGTCCAGTTCCTGGCCCGGCAGGGCCGGCGAGGCGAGGAACAGATGATCGTGCGCGTCGCAGACCCCCAGCTCCCCGGGCGGGATGTCCCCCAGCACGGTCCTGACGGCCGCCGTCATCGGCCGCCTTCCCCTTCCCTCTCCGTGTCCGTCTCCGTCTCCGCGTCCGTCTCCGCGTCCGTCTCAGTGTCCGCGTCCGCGTCCGTCTCCGTGTCCGTCTCCGTGTCCGCGAACGCCGCGACGGCGACGCGCAGCCCGGCCAGCGCCCTCGGCACGCCGATGTAGGGGGCCAGATGCACGAACACCTCGAGGATCTCCTGCCGGTTCATCCCCACGCGCAGCGAAGTCCTCACATGGCCGGCCAGTTGCGGGTCGACGCCACCGACGGCGGTGAGGGCGGCGAGGTTGACGAGCTGCCGGTCGCGCAGCGACAGCCCCTCACGCAGATAGGTGCCGCCGAACAGCGCCGTGACCAGCCAGTCGGGGAATCCAGGGACGATCTCCTCAAGCCCCGGCAGAAGGGACCGCTGGTAGGACTCGTCCTGCAGGAGGCCGAGCAGCCGGTAGCCCTCCTCACGGTCCAGCCGGGCCCGCGTCAGTCCCTCCACAGACGGCCGCCTCATCGTCATGCCCCGATCCTCCTTTGATAGGTGTAACGCTTTGTGCGTTACATGGAGGACTGTACTGGACGTAACGGCTGAAGCGTTACCCTGTTTTCGTGACCACCGAGGACAAGCTCGCCTTCCGCTTCGACTGCGGCGCGGTCTGGTTGAACCTGCTCGCCACCAAAGGCCGCACGTTCAGCGCGGCGCCGGTGGAACGGCTGGCCACCCCCGCCCGCCTGGCGGAGTGGCTGGAGCGGTGCGAGCTGTCCCCCGCCCGGCCACCCGGCCAGGACGACCTGCACCTCGCGTGGGCGCTGCGCGAGACGCTGCGTGCGCTCGCGCTGGCCACGGTCGAGGAACGGCCGCCGCCGGCGGACGCCGTGGCCGGCCTGGCCGCCTTCCTCGGCGAGCATGACGATCCGGTGCGGCTGAGCGCGGACGACCGGCTGCGGCGCGAGCCCCCGGCGACCACGGCGCACGCCCTGGCCCGGATCGCCCGCCAGGCGGTGGACCAGATGACCGGATCCGACCGGCTGGCCCTGAAGAGCTGCCCCGAAAGTGACTGCAGGGGCGTCTTCATCGACCCGCCCGGACGCCGGCGCTGGTGCCCGAATCCCGCGTGCGCGAGCCGGGGAAGAGTCCGCGCGCTCCGCGCCCGCCGCAACGCCGGCCAGTCATGAGAAACGGCCCGGCGCCGCATGAGCAAGGCTCGGCGTCGGGCCTTCGCGTCCTGTCTTCGCCGACCCCCGGGGAGCCCTGGTGGCGCGCGGGCGCCCGGCGCGCTTCGCGCCACGCCCCGGGCACCTCGCTCAGGCCCGCCTCGGGCCGGTCATCGATGCGCGAACCTCCGCATGACCGAGCGACGAGGCTGCGGGAACAGCCGCCGGCCGCCGAACATGCGGGACCGGCCGAGCATGCCGAGCACGCCCGTTCCGCCGCGCGCGCTCTTCCGGCCGAACAGGCCCGGCCCGCCGGACATCCCCCTGCGGCCGAACATGCTCATGCCCCCGGGCGTCCTCTTCCCGCCGAACATGCTCATACCCCCGGGCGTCCTCTTCCCGCCGAACACGCCCTTGCCGCCGAGCGGGCCCATGCCGCCGGCCCTGCCCCTGGCGCCGAACAGGCCCCTCGTGCCTGCCCTGCCCCTGGCACCGAACAGGCGCGCACCGCGGCCGAACATGCTCGTGGCCCCGGCTCTGCTCTTCGTGCCGGACATGCCGGAACCGAACGGCCGCGTTCCGCCGCCGGTCATCCCGGTCCTGCGGGAGGCGCCGAACATCCCGCCGGACATCCCGCCGAACATCCCGCTGCCCATGCGGGCTCCGCCCGCGCCGCGCATCCGCGGCATGCCCGCCATACCGGACCTCGTGATGCCGGACCTCGCCATGCCGGACCTCGCCATGCCGGACCTCGTCGTACGGCCCTGGCTCCGGGAGATCCGGCGAAACACCAGCAGCGCCGTCGCCATGGCTCCGGCCCCGGCGACGACGCCGGGACGACGCCTGGCCTGCTCGCCGGCCCTGGCCGCGGCTCCGCGCAGCGGCTCCGGCGTGACCTCGCGCACGCGTCCGGTGACACCGGCCACCCTGGCCCGCGCGGCCGCGGTGGTCGCGTGCACGCGCTGCTGCGCCCGTGCCTTCACGTCGGCCTTGGCGGCCAGCGCCTCGATCGTGTCGCCGAGGTCGTCGCGGGTCCGCTCGATCTCCTGACGGACCTCGGCGATCTCGTCGTGGCCCTTCCTCCGCTCGCCCGCGCCCCTGGTCTCGGTGTCCCGGGCCTCGGCGACGGGCTCGGGGCCGGGCTGCGCCTGCCGTACGGCGTTCAGCGACTCCGGGTCGGTGACCGGCTCTGACACGTCCTGTCTGTGCACACCCACGGTCCCGGCCTTCGGCCGGGCCGCCTTGGGGTCGGTCTCGGTCATCTGCGCGCACTCTCCTTCATGACGTCGATGTCCGCTTTGAGGCTGCGCATCGCCTCGTCGGGAGTGGGCGGCGTCGCGCGGGACACCTGCTCCTTGCCCACCAGGGCGAGCAGTCCGGCGAGCGCCAGCAGCGCGGCGCCGATGACCAGGGCGCTCGCCCAGGCCGGCAGCACGAGCGCGAGGGCCAGGATCGCCGTGGCCACGAGGGCGCCTCCGCCGTAGAACGCGATGAGACCCGCGGCGCCGAGCAGGCCCGCGCCCATTCCCGCGCGTTTGCCCTTGCGGGTCATTTCCAGCCGCGCCAGGCGCAGTTCGTCGCGGATCAGCCGGGAGACGTCCTCGGACAGCCGGCGGACGAGTTCGCCCGTTGAAAGCGACTCCTTCTGGATGGTCATGGCCTGCCTCCCTTCCAGGGTTGGGAAGCGCCTACCCGCAGCCGAGAGCCCTAACCACGGGCCCCGGCGGGGTGAACGGCCAGGCTGTTACACGTGAAAGTTTCAGTTATGAAACAGCGCCACGTCCGCCAGAGGGTGGCAAAAGGCCAGTAAGGGGCCTCGGCTCACCGCCCGATCGGGCCACGGCGTGAGGCGATTGCAACCCGTGATTGACATACCGGGGGCCCAATCGACAATCCTGATGTGGGAGCGCTCCCATCGTATCGGTTCAGATCCACCCTTGCCCGCATCGGTCACGAAATCCGCTACCTGGCATTTCTTCACCCGATGCTCCCACCCCCAACCCACTTTGGAGACCCTCCTCAAATGCGAACGAGAGCTCTGAGTACGGGAGCGCTCCCACGATCGCGGAGACGGATCGCCCTTGTGGCGGCCGCCGCCGTGTCCGGCGGCCTCCTCGTCGGGCTGGCGCAGACTCCTGCGTCCGCCGCCGTGTCCTGTGACGTGCAGTACGCGCTCAACTCCTGGGGTTCCGGATCGGGCGGTTTCACCGTCAGCCTCGACATCAAGAACCTGGGCGATCCGATCAACAACTGGACGCTGCGGTTCAACTTCCCCAACGGGCAGCAGCTGTCGAACGGCTGGTCGGCGAACTGGAGCCAGAGCGGCGCCACCGTCACGGCCACGAACATGCCGTGGAACGCGAGCCTCGGCACCGGCACGACGACCAACATCGGTTTCCAGGGAACGTGGAACGGCAGCAACAACAAGCCCACCTCGTTCTCCATCAACGGTGTGACCTGCGGCGCGACCGCCAGCCCCTCACCGAGCCCCTCACCCAGCCCGTCTCCCTCGCCCTCGCCCTCGCCGAGCCCGTCGGCCTCGCCGTCGGCGTCCCCCTCCGCCTCGCCGTCGGTGTCGCCGTCCGCGTCCCCGTCCCCATCGGCGAGCCCCACTCCGGGCACGGGCAACGAGTACATCGACAACTTCATGACGATGTACAACAAGATCCACGACCCGGCCAACGGGTACTTCTCGCCCGAGGGCGTGCCTTACCACTCGGTCGAGACGCTGCTCGTGGAGGCTCCCGACCAGGGCCACGAGACGACGTCCGAGGCGTTCAGCTACTACCTGTGGCTGGAGGCGATGTACGGCAAGATCACCGGTGACTGGACGAAGTTCAACACCGCGTGGACGACGATGGAGAAGTACATCATCCCGTCGCACGCCGACCAGCCCACCAACGACAAGTACGACCCCAGCAAGCCGGCGACGTACGCGGGTGAGTGGAACGACATCAGCCAGTACCCGTCCCGGCTCGACAGCAGCGTCAGCGTCGGCAGCGACCCGATCGCGAACGAGCTGAAGAGCGCGTACGGCACGTCCGACATCTACGGCATGCACTGGCTGCTGGACGTCGACAACACCTACGGCTACGGCCGCTGTGGCGACGGCACCACCAAGCCGGCGTACATCAACACCTACCAGCGCGGGCCCGAGGAGTCGGTCTTCGAGACCATCCCGCAGCCGTCGTGCGACACCTTCGCATTCGGCGGTCCGAACGGGTACCTCGACCTGTTCACCGGTGACGCGTCGTACGCGAAGCAGTGGAAGTACACCAACGCGCCGGACGCCGACGCCCGCGCCGTCCAGGCCGCCTACTGGGCGCTGACCTGGGCGACCGAGCAGGGCAAGCAGGGGCAGATCTCCACCGCGGTGGCCAACGCCGCCAAGATGGGCGACTACCTGCGCTACGCGATGTACGACAAGTACTTCAAGCAGCCGAACTGCACCAGCACCTCCTGCCCGGCGGGCACCGGCAAGAACTCGTCGAACTACCTGCTGTCCTGGTACTACGCCTGGGGCGGCGCGTACGACACGTCGGCCGGATGGGCCTGGCGCATCGGCTCCAGCCACAACCACGGCGGCTACCAGAACCCGATGGCGGCCTGGGCGCTGTCGAACGTCAACGCGCTGAAGCCCAAGGGCTCGACCGCCGTCAGCGACTGGTCGACCAGCCTCACCCGCCAGCTGCAGTTCTACAAGTGGCTGCAGTCGGCCGAGGGCGCCATCGCCGGTGGCGCGACCAACAGCTGGGAGGGCCACTACGCCTCCCCGCCGTCGAGCCTGCCGAAGTTCTTCGGCATGGCCTATGACTGGCAGCCCGTCTACCACGACCCGCCGTCCAACCAGTGGTTCGGCTTCCAGGCGTGGTCGATGGAGCGCGTGGCCGAGCTCTACTACGCCACGGGCAACAGCGACGCCAAGAGCATCCTCGACAAGTGGGTCGCCTGGGCGCTGTCGGGCACCACGATCAACTCCGACGGCACCTTCCAGATCCCGTCGACGCTGCACTGGAGCGGCCAGCCGGACGCCAGCTTCAGCGGCTCGGGGATGCCGCCGGCCAACACCGGGCTGCACGTGACCATCCAGGACTACACCGACGACATCGGCGTGGCCGGTTCGTACGCCAAGACCCTGATGTTCTACGCGGCCAGGTCGGGCAACGCCCAGGCCAAGAGCACGGCCAAGGCCCTGCTCGACGGCATCTGGCAGAACAACCAGGACGACAAGGGCGTGTCGGTCGCGGAGACCAAGACCGACTACAACCGCCTGGACGACCCGATCTACGTCCCGTCCGGCTGGAGCGGCACGATGCCGAACGGCGACCCGATCAACAGCAACTCGACCTTCATCTCCATCCGGTCCTGGTACAAGAACGACCCGGACTGGCCGAAGGTCCAGTCGTACCTGAACGGCGGCACCCCTCCGGTCTTCCACTACCACCGCTTCTGGGCGCAGACCGACGTGGCCACCGCGTACGGACAGTACGGCCTGCTCTTCCCCAACGGCTGAGCACGCCCCGTAAGCCGGGGTGCGGTGTCGCCTGACCCTTCACCGCACCCCAAGGAAGTGTCCCTCCGGGACACGACCGAGTAAGCCGGGGCGCGGCGGCGCCTGACCCGCCGCCGCGCCCCCGACCCCCCACCTCTGTGAGGCTCATCCCCATGCGGCGTACGTTCCCTGCACTTGCGGCGCTGATCATCTCCACCGCGGTCGTCCCGGCCGCCGTTCCCCAGTCGGCTTCCGCCGCCCCGGCGTTCAACTACGGCGAGGCGCTGCAGAAGTCGCTCTTCTTCTATGAGGCCCAGCAGTCCGGCACACTGCCGTCCACCAACCGCGTCACCTGGCGCGGCGACTCGGCGCTCAACGACGGCAAGGACGTCGGTCTCGACCTGACCGGCGGCTGGTACGACGCGGGCGACCACGTCAAGTTCGGCCTGCCGATGGCGTTCAGCGCGACGATGCTGGCATGGGGCGCGGTGGACTACCGCGACGCCTACGCCTCGTCCGGGCAGCTCACCTACCTGATGAACAGCCTGCGCTTCGTCAACGACTACTTCGTCAAGGCGCACCCCTCCTCCAACGTCCTGTACGGCCAGGTCGGCAACGGCAACGCCGACCACGCCTGGTGGGGGGCGGCCGAGGTGCTGCCGATGAGCAGGCCCTCGTACAAGATCGACGCCTCGTGCGGCGGATCCGACCTGGCCGGTGAGACGGCGGCCGCGATGGCGGCCTCCTCGATCGTCTTCCGGCCCACCGACCCGTCGTACGCCGACAAGCTGCTCACCCACGCCAAGCAGCTCTACACGTTCGCCGACACCGTGCGGGGCAAGTACAGCGACTGCATCACCGACGCGCAGAACTTCTACAAGTCCTGGAGCGGCTACAACGACGAGCTGGTGTGGGGGGCCATCTGGCTCTACCGCGCCACCCAGGACTCCTCCTACCTCGCCAAGGCCGAGTCGTACTACGCCAACCTCGGCACCGAGCCGCAGTCGACCACCAAGTCGTACAAGTGGACGATCGCCTGGGACGACAAGTCGTACGGCTGCTACGTGCTGCTGGCGAAGCTGACCGGCAAGCAGCAGTACGCCGACGACGCGAACCGGTGGCTCGACTGGTGGACGGTCGGCGTGAACGGGCAGCGGGTGAACTACTCCCCCGGCGGCCAGGCCGTGCTCGACTCCTGGGGATCGCTCCGCTACGCCGCCAACACCGCGTTCGTCGCGCTCTACTACAGCGACTGGCTCACCGACTCCACGCGCAAGGCCCGCTACCACGACTTCGCCGTACGGCAGATCAACTACGCGCTCGGCGACAACCCGCGCAAGTCGTCGTACGAGATCGGCTTCGGGAACAACCCGCCGCGCAACCCGCACCACCGCACCGCGCACGGCACCTGGACCAACAACCTGAACGGTGAGCCGGCGCAGAGCCGCCACATCCTGTACGGCGCGCTCGTCGGCGGCCCCAAGTCGGCCGACGACGCCTACACCGACAGCCGCGCCGACTACACGATGAACGAGGTCGCCACCGACTACAACGCCGGCTTCACCAGCGCGCTGGTGCGGCTCTACAAGGAGTACGGCGGCACCCCGCTGTCGAACTTCCCCGTCGCGGAGACCCCCGACGGCCCGGAGATCTACCTCCAGGCGGCGGTCAACGCCAGCGGCCAGAACTTCACCGAGATCAAGACCCTGGTCTACAACCACTCGGCCTGGCCCGCCCGCGCCCTGACCGACGGCTCGTTCCGCTACTACTTCACCCTGGACGGCGACACCACGCCGAGCCAGATCACGCTGACGGCCAACTACAACCAGTGCAAGCCGCCGACCGGCCCGACGCAGTTCTCCGGCAGGGTCTACTACGTCACGATCGACTGCTCCGGCCAGGTCATCGCTCCGCAGGGACAGTCGGAGTCGCGGCGTGAGGTGCAGTTCCGCATCGCCAGCTCCGGTTCGTGGGACCCGTCGAACGACTGGTCGTACACGGGGGTGTCCACCACCCCGTCCACGCCGGTGACGGTGCAGAACATGACGCTGTACTCGGGATCGACCAAGATCTGGGGCAATGCGCCCGGGGCCGAGCCGTCCCCGTCGCCCAGCCCCTCGGTCTCGCCGTCGCCGTCCCCGTCCCCGTCCCCGTCGCCCTCCGCCTCGCCGTCCCCGTCCCCGTCCCCGTCGCCGTCGCCCAGCCCGTCTCCGTCGCCCAGCCCGTCGCCGTCGCCCAGCCCGTCGCCGGCGACCGGCAAGGCGTGCACCGCGACGTACACGCTGGTCAACTCGTGGCAGGGCGGCTTCCAGGCGGACATCACCGTACGCAACTCCGGCGCCTCGGCCATCTCCGGCTGGACGGTGACCTGGTCGTTCCCGAGCGGCCAGACCATCTCCCAGCTCTGGAGCGGCACGGTCAGCCAGAGCGGATCGAACGTCACGGTGACGAACCTGTCGTGGAACGGCAACCTGGGCTCCGGCGCCACGACGAACTTCGGCTTCACCGGCAACGGCTCGGGCACCGCCCCGTCGACCGTCACCTGCACCCCCGCGTAGCCCGCGTTCCCGGGCTCGCCCCAGTCGCCCGCCTTCCCCAGACGGACCCCTCTCTGGGGGAGGCGGGCATCCACGTAAGCGCCGAGCAAGGGAGAGATCGATGATCAGAAGGACGATCGCCGCGACAGGCCTCATCCTGGCGACCGCGGGGATCACGGCCGCCCCCGCATCCGCGGACTCGATCGGCTGCAAGGCGGTCTACACGGTCACCAGCCAGTGGCCCGGAACGCGGGACGCCGTCTCGCTCGGGCAGGTCACGGTGACCAACAGCGGCTCGTGGGCGATCAAGGGCTGGCGTGTGTCGTGGCGCTACACCGACGGCAGCGTGATCACCCAGGTGTGGGGGGCAGTGCCCCTCCCGGTGATCGGCACCGTCGGGTCGTACGCCTTCGGCAACGAGACCTACAACGGCGAGCTGCCGATCGGCGGCTCGACCGTCTTCGGCTTCGCCGCCCGCCTGGGCGGCGGAAGGGCCCCCGAGGTGACCTGCACGCCCGCCTGATCTGCGGGCGCTGCACAGCCCCCTCTCAAGCAGGCGGGTCTCACGCACGTTGATCCGGACGCCGACGATCCCCCGGGACACATTCCCGGGGGATCGTCGTCTCGCGTTATATGGACCTGACGCGGCCGGACATGTCACATCACGACATGCCGGATCACCACGACTCCGGAGGCAGGTTCACGTCGCCGACACGGTCGTAGATGACGGTCTCGTCCTCCAGCCTGACGACCATGACACGGCGGGCGAGTCCCGCTCGCTCCAGCGCCTTCGCCGACTCGACGGCGTTCTTGGCGTAGTGGTAACGGTCACGGCTACCGGTGAACGGGCTCTCCCTGTCGCACCTGACCTCGTAGCGGTCATCCGGCCAGGGCTGACGAAGCCCGTCAGTCGTACTGCGCTCGGTAGCGGTCGCGGTCATTGCACACCTCTCATGTCGCGGAGGGACCTCCGCTAAGAAAGACCCCCCTGCCCCCCCGAGGCATAAGTATTGCCCATATGCAACATTTGTTTCACAGCACCCCCTCAGATGGGAGCCGTCGTCGAGCCTTCCGGCCAGGAGCACCGCGACGAGCATGCCCGCCCCCTGTGCGGCGACAGCCACCCGGCCTGCCCGGGCGGCATGCCGTCGACCGTCTGGAAATACAGCGGCACCGCGAACGCCGCGGCGAAGGGCAGGAGCACGGCCGACAGGATGCTCGTCAGCAGCAACAAGGGGACGGCGAGGAAGAAGATCCACCGCCAGGACAGCGCGTTGATGACCGCGCCCGCGACGACGGGCCCGGCCAGCATGTGCGGCGGCGGGGCGTCGGACGGCCGCCCGTCGTACGGCGGCGGAGCGGCCTCGGGACCGGGAGCGCCGGCGGCGTGGGCGCCTTCCGCGAGCAGGGTGTCGGCGGGGTGCCCGGCGCCGAGGAGGCGCAGCAGGATCTCCCGGGCGGCTGGGCGGCGGGACCGACCGTCTGCCCGGCGATCTGCTCGGGCGCCATGTAGGCGGGGGTGCCCACGACCGCGCTCGACACGGTGCCGGTGGCGTTCAGCACCCGCGCGATCCCGAAGTCGGCGGCGAGGTCCACGGTGCGGCCCGTGGAGGAGTGACCGGCGCCTTCGAGTAGCATCCGGCAGGCCAGGAGGGATTTGTCCCACGGTGGGGTGATTCGGTCGGGCCGTATAGATTACTGACGGCATCTATCACGAGGCCCGACCCACCCCTGCGGCGTGGTGCATGGCTATCCCGCCCTCTGGCGAGCAGGAGACCGATCCCTTGAGCTGGTTCATCACGGACGACCCCGAAGTGCTTCGCTCCGAGGCGGGGTCGTTCCGACCGCACCTGCGCCTCCACCGTCTCGACCGGCTTGTGCGCCCTGACGTCGCACCGCCGGGGGCGCCGCGGGCGGCGACCGGCGATGACCGGGCTCTTCTTCATGACTGGTGCACCCGTTTCGTCACGGAAGCCGGCTTGCTCGGAGCCGATCTCGACGTGTTCGTCGACGAGCGGCTGAGCCAGGGCGGCTGGCGGCTGTGGACGGTCGGGGACGAACCTGTGGCCATGGCCGCCATGACGTCGGTGGTGGCCGGCACGGCCCGCATCACTCCCGTCTACACGCTGCCCGGACACCGCGGCCGGGGCCACGGCTCGGCCGTCACCGCGGCCGTTTCCCAGGCGGCTCTCGACGCCGGCGCGGAACACGTGCTCCTCTTCACCGACCTCGCCGACGCGACGAGCAACAGCGTCTACCAGCGCATCGGATACCGCCCCGTCTCCGACTACCGGATCGTGGTGCCTTGACACCGCAGCCGGCTGCCGGTGAGAGCCGGCCGGGACAGGACACGAGACACCCTCGGCCGCCCAGGCCCGAGGCTTCCAGACAGAGGTGACACCCATGACGAACGTGTCAGGCGGAGCCGATGAACAGCTCGCGGCGGCCGCGTCCCCGGGCGGCCGTGCCCCGCGAGCCCTGTGGCGCCCCGGGAGCATGGCCCGCGTGACCGCCAACTTCCGCCAGTACCTCACCGGTTGGGGCGTGGCGGACCGTGGTGAGGGCGACCTCGACTACTTCCGCAGCGGGCTGGCTCAGCCGCAGTTCAACGGAGTGGTCCGGATCCGCTCCCTGGATGCGGTCGAGCAGATCGCTGCCACCGCACGGGACCGGCTCGCGGGAGTGCCCTGGTGGTGGTGGATCGGCCCGGACAGCCCCGCGGGCACGTCGTCCGCCCTGACCACGCTCGGAGCACAGGAACCCCCAACGCTCCCCGTGATGGCCAGATCGCTCGACCAGGCTGTGGATCCGATGGATCAACCAGCCGGCCTGCGGATCGAGGCGGTGACCGGTTACGACCGGCTGCCGGAACTGGTACGCACCTACAGCGCTTCCATGGGCATCGCGCCGGACCTCGAACCCGGCATCGTACGGATCGAGTCGCGACGCCGGGACAACGCGGACATCGTCCGCCTGGCGGCGGTTCTCGAGGACCGTGTGGTCGGGACGGCCACAGTGATCGCAGCCCACGACGTGGCCGGGATCTTCCTCGTCCACGTCGCGGACACGCATCGCCGGCGCGGCATCGGCGCGGCACTGACCGCGGCGGCGCTCCGCGCGGGACAGGACCGCGGCACGCGGCTGGCAGCACTCGCCGCGAGCCCGGCCGGTGAGCCGCTGTATCGGCGCTTCGGTTTCGTCGAAGTCGCGCAGTACCGCCTCTTCGCCTTCCCCGCCTAGCGTCATCTGTCACCTGTACGGAGTGAGGATCAGCCGCTCGCCACACCCCCCTCATCATGCGAGGGCGTGCCTGAGCCGCGTGGCGGCGGCCACGGCGGGCCACAGGCGGGTGGCCAGGTTCCTGGCGACGATGCCGCCTCGCGTCGCGGGGACCAGGAGTGCCGACGCCTGCGCGACGTTGCGCTGCCTGGGGTCCACCAGGCGCCGGTGCGCCGCCTCGTACGCGCGGAAGGCCGCCGCGGGATCGCCGGAGTGGGCGGCCAGCGCCTCGGCGAGGGTGAACGCCCCCGCCATGGCCAGGGTGGAGCCGTCCCCGAACAGTGACACGCAGGACGCGGCGTCGCCGAGGAGCGCGACGCGGCCATTCCACCAGCGGGGCAGGCGCACCTGGCTGACCGAGTCGAAGTAGAGGTCGTCGGCGGCGCGCACGTGATCGAGCAGTTCCGGCGCCCGCCAGGCCACACCGGCGAAGGCGTCGATCAACATCCGCTTGTGCTGCTCGGTGTCGCGGTGGTCGAAGCCGGGCTCCTCGGGGCTCCGGTAGAGGAAGAACGCGCCCGCGGGCCGGGGATTGACGGCGACCGCCTTGCCGGGCGTGTTGTGCATGAGGATGTCCCGGCCGCCCCCGGCGGCCCCTTCGGGCAGCGGCGTCGTCGCGACGTACAGGCCCATGTGCCGCACGAGCCCGCTCTGCGGCGTCCCCGTCTCCCGGCCGAACGCGAGGCGCCGTGTCACCGAGTGCAGGCCGTCGGCCCCGATCACCAGGTCGAAGCGGCGGGGCGCGGCGCGCTCGAAGGTGACGTCCACCCCGTGCTCGTCCTGGTCGAGCGCCGTGATCGAGTCGTCGAAGAGGAACTCGGCGCGGTCGCGGCTCGCCTCGTAGAGGATCGACGCGAGGTCGCCGCGCGGCACCTCGACCTCGTCCGGCCGCTGCACGGCGCGCATGTCCATCCGGCCGACCCGCCTGCCCGCCGCGTCGACGAAGCCGACCCCCGTCGTGCCGGTGGCGGCCCGGCGCAGCCGGGGCATGACGCCCATGCGTTCCGCGACGGGGACGGCCGGCCCCCGGACGTCCACCGGGTTGCCGCTGGACCGGAGCCGTCCCCCGCGTTCCACGACCGTGACCCGGAATCCGTGCCCGGCCAGGCAGTAGGCCAGCGTCGGCCCCGCGATCCCGGCCCCCGAGATCAGCACAGTGCTCATGACACACCCCTAACCGGAGGATTTTCCTCCACATAAGCGACGGTATCCTAAACGGAGGAAAATCGTCCAGATCCTTCTGATGAGGTGGCCGTGGAGAAGGGGCTGCGCGCCGACGCGCGCCGCAACCGGGACCTGATCATCGCCGCGGCCCAGGAGCTGTTCCTGGAAGAGGGCATCGACGTGCCGCTGGAGGAGGTCGCCCGCCGCGCCGGCGTCGGCGTCGGCACGCTCTACCGCCGCTTCCCCGACCGGGACGCGCTGCTCCGGGCGGTGGGCGAGAAGAACCTCCGCCGCCTGGTGGACCTGGTGGAGACGTCCTGGCGCGAGGAGCCGGACGCCTGGCACGCGTTGTGCCGCTTCCTGCGCGGCTCGGTCGCCCTGCGGATCGGCGTGCTGGCGGCGAAGCTCCAGCCGCATCTGCACCAGCAACTGCGCACCGGCCCCGGCCTGAACGCGATGCGGCAGCAGGTGATCGCCGGTGTCCTGCGCATGGTCGAGCAGGCGCAGGCGGACGGCGCGCTGCGCGCCGACATCGGTCCCGTCGACGTCGCGCTGCTGATGACCCTGAACGTGTACACGCCGCCGGGCATGCACAGCGAGCAGGCCATGGAACGCGTGGTCGAGATCATGCTGAACGGCCTGCGCGCCGACGCGGGATCACCCCTCCCCGGAACCCGGCTCGGCGAGGACGAGCTGAGCCACTACATCGCCGTACGGTTCCCGCCCGACGAGTGACGCCCGGGCGACGGCGAGCCTCCGGCAGGGGCTGTCGCAGAATTATTATGTGCCGCATAATAATCGCGTGGTGAGCGAGGAGGCCGTCGCGGCGATCAGGTCCTGGACACGGCTCGACCAGGCGATCACCGCGTTCAACCGGCGGGTGGAGGCGCGGTTCGGCGTTACCGGGGCGCAACTGGCGATCCTCCGGCTGGTGGCCGAATGGGGGCCGCGGTTGCGTCTGGCCGACCTGCGCGACCGGCTGGTCATGCACCCCGCCACCATCGGCCAGCTCCTGGACCGCCTGGCCGCCCGCGGCCTGGTGGAGCTGACCCCTGATCCCGACGACCGCCGCCGCCGCATCGTGAGCCTGACGCCGGAGGGCCGCCGCGTCGCGGAGGAGGCCCCGCTGTCCGGTCCGGTGCGGCTGCGCCACGCCCCCGCGGACGCCGAACGCCTGCGCCGGTTGGCGGCCGCTCTCGACGACGCGGTCGTCCTGTTCGGACTGGAGGATTACGCCACATGACCTCACCGGAGAACGGCATCACGGTGCTCGGCGTCGACAACGTCCTGTTCACCATCGGCGACCTGGACGAAGCCGTGAGGTTCTACACCACGCTCGGTCTTCCGCTCGCCTTCCGGATGGACGAGCGCGGCATCGCGCTGTTCCGGCTGGGCGGCGAGCCGGCGGGGCTGCTCGTACGCCGCGGCGATGTCTCCGCGGGTTCCGGCGACGGGCGGCCGCGGCTGTGGCTGGAGGTGGCCGACGCCCGGGCCGTCGCGCGAACCCTGCGGGAGGCGGGTGTCGCCGCCCTCGCCGACCCCTTCCCGGTCGCGACCGGCTGGACCGTCGAGGTCGCCGATCCCTGGGGCAACGTGGTCGGCTTCACGGACTACACCACCATGCCCGAGCGAGGCCGCGGCGCCTGACGCCCTCCCGAACCCGCGACCCCAACGGAGCGTTGTCCACAGGCGGCGGCGGAGCGGCCGGGGAGCCCCGTCACCGCTGCTAGCGTTCCGACTTGGCGGGAGGAGACGGTGTGCCGGTGATTCGACACGGCCTGCGGCGGCGGGCGGTCCGCGCCCTGGGTGACGGAGACGGCGTGCTCGTGATGCACGCCGCCCGAAGCCGGGCGGAGGAGGCCGCATGGTCGTGATCCACGCCGCCTGGGACGGCGGGAGACTCGTGCTCTGGGCGGAGCAGACGTCCGGCGCGGAGCCTGTGGTCTCCCGTGCCGAGGTGCGTCCCCATCCCTTCGCCGTCCCGGCGAGCGTCCTGGCCGCGGAGCTGCCGCGCTGGGGGGACGCCGCGGCCGAGGCGGCCGGCAAGGCCGTGGCCGGCGACGCCGTGCTGCTGCTGCCGAGTTCGGCGACGAGTCCCCTCCCCTCTCCGGAGACGGGCCTGCGGATCACCGCGCGCCGCCCGAGGATCAGCCCGTGGCGGGTGCCCGCGCTGCTGGTCGAGCCGGGGCCCGCGCTGGGCCTGCTGACCGAGGCGTTCGAACCGCCACCCGTCGCCGGGCCGTCCCTGCGCTATCTCGCGGTCGTCGCCGTCCACGCCCGTGACCTGGTGCGGCGTGGCCGGGTGCTGCCCCAGCTCGTCACCGAGGCCGGCGGTTACGCGGCGCGCTGGCGGCCGGTGCTGACCGGCGCGCATGCCGACCGCTTCCGCGAGCTCGCCGCCGCCATGCCGCCGGTCTGCCGGGCGGTGGGGCAGGAGCGGCCGTCCGCCCGATTGCTGGCCGAGGCGCTGGCGTGCCTGGCCGACGCCGCCGTACGGCAGGCGCTGCCGGAGCGCCTGCTCGGCGGGCACCGTCCCGGGCTGCGCGGCCCCTTGGCCGACCGATGGACGGTGGCGCTCACCGGGGACACGGCTGCCCTCCCCGGCGCCCGCCAGGAAGAGGCGGAGGCGCTGGCCCGGCCGTTGGAGGACTGGTTCAGGGCGGCTCACCAGCTCGACGGCCCGGTCAGGGTGTGCTTCCGCCTCGTCGAGCCCCTCCCGCCCGAGGATCAGCCGGATCACGAGACGAGCGCGAACCCGGGTCAGACAGCCGAGCGGGCCGCCACGCAGACGAACACCACCGCGCAGACGGACACCGCGTATTCCGGACCGGGAGGCAGGGCAGCGCCGCCTCCTGCGGGGGGCCTGGCCGGTGACGTACGTCGAGGCGCCGGAGGCGAGGCCACGGGCGCCGGCGCGTGGCGGGTCGAGTTCGCCCTCCAGTCGGCGGAGGACCCGAGCCTCTACGTGCCCGCTCCCCTCGTCTGGGCGGGCGAGAGCATGCCCGGGCTGCCGGGACGGCCGGACGAGACGCTGCTCGCCGGGCTGGGCCGGGCGGCCCGTCTCTACCCGAAGATCGACGACGCACTCCGCGGCCCCCGGCCGACGCACGTCGGCCTCGACGTGGAGGGGGCCTTCCACTTCCTCCGGCACGCCGCGCCTCTCCTGCAGTCGGCCGGCTTCGGCGTGCAACTGCCCGCGTGGGCGGGCCGCACCCGGCTCGGCCTGAAGCTCACCACGCGGTCCCGCTCCGGACCCGGCGCCGCCTCCGACCAGGGGTTCGGGCTGGCGCAGCTCGTGGACTTCCGGGCCGAGCTGGCCGTCGGCGACGAGACGATCAGCGAGGCGGAGCTGGCCGAGCTGGCCCGGCTCAAGGTGCCGCTGGTGCGGCTGCGCGGGCAGTGGGTCGAGCTGGACGCCCGGCAGCTCGGGGCCGCGCTCAAGGCGGTGGAGCGCCGCGGCTCCGGTCAGATGACGATCGGCGAGGTCGTCCAGGAGCTCGTCCACGGCGGGGACGACGACCTTCCGCTCGTCGAGGTGGACGCCGACGGCCTCCTCGGCGACCTGCTGTCGGGCGAGGCCGACCGCCGCCTCGAACCCGTCGCGACCCCGGCCGCCTTCCACGGCACGCTGCGGCCCTATCAGGAACGCGGCCTGGCCTGGCTCAGCTTCATGTCCCAGATCGGCCTCGGCGCCGTCCTCGCGGACGACATGGGCTTGGGCAAAACCGCCCAGACGCTGTCACTCCTACTGAAAGAGCGCGAGTCGAGCGAGCGGTCCGGGGCGACGCTGCTGGTGTGCCCGATGTCGCTGCTCAGCAACTGGCAGAAGGAGGCCGCCCGCTTCGCGCCCTCGCTCGACGTCTACCTCCATCACGGCGCGGGCCGCCTGCGCGGCGAGGAGCTGGCCGAGCGGATCGGCGCGGCCGACCTCGTCCTCACGACGTACGGCACGGCGTTACGCGACCGCGACACCCTGGCCGGGTTCACCTGGGCCCGGGTCGTCTGCGACGAGGCCCAGGCCGTCAAGAACGCCGCCGCCCGGCAGGCCCAGGCGGTGCGCTCGCTCCCGGCGCGTACGCGGCTGGCGCTGACCGGCACCCCGGTCGAGAACCATCTGGCCGAGCTGTGGTCGATCATGGAGTTCTGCAACCCCGGCCTGCTCGGATCGGCGCGGGCCTTCCGTGAGCGCTACCAGGAGCCGATCGAACGGCGGGGCGACGAGACGGCGGCCGCCGCGCTCAAGCGGGCGACCGGCCCGTTCGTGCTCCGGCGCCTCAAGACCGACAAGACGATCATCTCCGACCTCCCGGACAAGATGGAGATGAAGGTCTGGTGCACGCTCACCCCCGAGCAGGCGAGCCTCTACCAGGCGGTGGTCGAGGACATGATGGGCCGGATCGCCGACAGCGAGGGCATCGAGCGGCGCGGGAACGTCCTGGCCGCGATGACCAGGCTCAAGCAGGTCTGCAACCATCCCGCCCATCTGCTCAAGGACGGCTCCCGGCTGTCCGGCAGGTCGGGGAAGCTGGCCCGGCTGGAGGAGCTGGCCGAGGAGATCCTCAGCGAGGGCGACAAGGCGCTGGTCTTCACGCAGTACGCCGAGTTCGGCTCGATGCTGCAGCCCTACCTGGCGGCGCGTCTCGACCGCCCGGTGCTGTGGCTGCACGGCGGGCTGCCGAAGAAGACCCGCGACGCGCTGGTGGAGCGGTTCCAGACCGAGAACGAGCCGATGATCTTCCTGCTGTCGCTCAAGGCCGCCGGCACCGGCCTCAACCTCACCGCCGCCAACCACGTCGTGCACGTGGACCGGTGGTGGAACCCCGCCGTGGAGGACCAGGCGACCGACCGGGCGTTCCGCATCGGCCAGACCCGCAACGTGCAGGTCAGGAAGTTCGTCTGCGTGGGCACGCTGGAGGAGCGGATCGACGAGATGATCGAGCGCAAGAAGGCCCTGGCCCAAAGTGTCGTCGGGACGGGCGAGGACTGGATCGCCACCCTGTCCACGGCGGAGCTGCGCGAGCTGTTCCGCCTGTCCCCCGAGGCGGTGAGCTGAATGCCGGTCGGTCGGGACGGCTGGTTCGAGGCCGCACGGCCCATCAGGGTCGAGGGCGGCATCAAGGCGCGCTCGAAGCGGGGCACCATCGGCGAGCAGTGGTGGTCGCGCCGGTTCGTCGACATCCTGGAGCGCGTCTGCGACCCGGGCAGGCTGAGCCGGGGCCGCGCGTACGCGCGCCGCGGCCAGGTGCTCGGCCTCGACCTCGGCCCCGGCCTGGTGAAGGCCCGGGTGCAGGGTTCGCGACCGGCCCCTTACGACGTGAGCGTGCGCATCACCGCGTACGGCGAGCGGGAGTGGGCGGGGCTGGTCGATGCGCTGGCCGCGCAGGCCCTCCACCGGGCCAAGCTGCTGGCCGGGGAGATGCCACCGGAGATCGAGCAGGTCTTCGAGGCGTGCGGGCTGCCGCTGTTCCCCGGCGAGCGCGGCCTGGACATGGACTGCTCCTGCCCCGACTGGGGCTTCCCGTGCAAGCACCTGTCGGCCGTGCTCTACCTGCTGGCCGAGGCGTTCGACGACGACCCCTTCCTGGTGCTGGCCTGGCGGGGCATGGCCAGGGAGGCGCTGCTCGACGCCCTCCGCGCCACCGGCGGCGGGCGGGCTCCAGGCGAGACAGAGCCGGCAGGCGCCGGGACAGAACCGGGAGGCGGGACATCCGGGCTGCTCGGCGTGGCCGACGTCCCGTTCGCCGAGCGGATCGGCGACTTCTACGAGTCCGGCGCCTCGGCGGCCCGCCTCGGCCCGCCGGCCGATCCCGGGTCGCCTCCCGACCTGCTGCTGCGCGCGCTGGACCCGCCGCAGGTCAAGGCCAGGCACATCCCGTTGCTCGACCTGCTGCGGCCCGCGTACCGGACCCTCGCCGCCTGGGGAGACGAGGAGGCCGGGTAATCCCTCACGGCCGCGCAGAACGAGACGGCCGAACAACCCTCACAGCCGCGCAGAGGGGAACCCCTCACGGCCGCGCAGAACGAGACGGCCGAACAACCCTCACAGCCGCGCAGAGGGGAACCCCTCACGGCCGCGCAGAACGAGACGGCCGAGCGGGAGGGTCCTCGGCCCTGTTGCGCCGGATGCCGATCCGCCACCGCCCCTGTCACCGACTCCGCCTGGCTCTGGCGACGCCGCGACCGGACTGATCAGGTGTCCTCGAAGCTCTGCGGGACCATCACGCGGACACCGTTCGGGACGGTCCTGAGTATGAGCGGGGTGCGCAGTCTCACCTCGCCGTCGATGTCGGCCGCCATCGGCGGGTCGGTCTCCAGCAGTATCTCCTGGCCGGTCACGAACGGCCCGCCCGCGAGGCTGGTCCACTTGCCGGTGGTCGCCCGCACGAGGGTCTCCCCGAGCAGGCGCAGCCGCTTGCCCGAGCCGAGCTGATAGGCCACCAGCTTGCGGTTGTCGATGCTGACGTCCTTGGCGATCTGCCAGCCGCCGTGGAAGCGGCCGTTGGCGATGTTGAGCTGGTGGGTCAGCAGCTCGTGGCGCTTGCCGTCCACAGTCAGGTACGCGCGGAACGGCCGGTGCCTCGGCAGGATCGTCATCGCGGTCAGCGGGTAGGCGGCCCGGCCGAGCATCCGCTTGAGCCACGGCTTGACGGTGCCCGCCACCTCGACCGAGACGCCGAAGCTCGCGAGGTTGGCGAAGGGCCGGTCGCCGCAGATGCCGAGGTCGATGTCGGCCACCTTGCCCTCGGTGAACACGCCGATCGCCCCGGGCAGGTCGAGCGGCAGGCCCAGGCTGCGGGCGAAGTTGTTGGTGGTGCCGAGCGGAAGCACGCCGAGGGCGATGTCGCGGCCCGCCACGTGCCTGAACGAGCTGCTCAGCGTGCCGTCGCCGCCGCCCACGACGAGCAGATCGGGGCCGGAGTCGAGCGCGCGGGTCAGGATGTCGCGCAGCCGTGAGGGGTCGGTCACGGGGTGGACGCCGGTGAGCCGGAAGTCCCGCTCCTTCAGCAGCCGCAGCACCTCGGCATAGTGGCGGCGGCCCCGCCGGGACTTGGTGTTCACCACGACCGCGGCCTTCCGCTCCCGGTGGATGGCCGCCGTGTGATCCGCCTTGGTCCGCACGCTCACATGCTAGGGGCAGCCGCGCCCGGGCGCGCGGGCCCGGCGTGACCGCGCCCGCCCGGCATGACCCCACCCTCCCGGCATAGCCGCGCCCCGGCATGAGTGTGCCCGGCGGCCGTCCGGAGCGGACGGCGGCCGGGCACGGGGACCACCTGGCGGTGGTTACTTCTTGGCCGGGGTCACCTGGATGATCGCGGCCAGGTTGGCCGGCAGCGGGCTGATCAGCTTGATCTGCACGCCGAGCTGCTTGCCCTCGTCACCGGGGTTGCCGGAGCCGAGGATCGCGCCGCCGATGTCGGTGCCGTACAGCTCCTTGGCCGGGGTGCCGTCCGGGTGGACGATCCGGGTGGTGTACGGCTGGTTGTCCTTCGACGGGACGACCGCCGAGGAGTCACGCTGGCGGTAGTAGAGGCTGCCGTCGCGGATCTCCAGGCCGGGGTACCAGCCCTTGGCGTCCGTGAACGACTTCACCGCGGCCTGCTTGCCGAACGAGGTGCAGTACTCCTTGAACGGCTCGCCCTCGACGCACTCCTTGAACGGGTAGGTGCCGACGAAGTTGAACGCCGCGTTGGACGACTGCGGGCGGGACGGCAGGTTCTTCAGGACGGTCGGGTCCTTCTGCGCCGCCGCACCCGTACGGCGCAGCGGGTCGAAGTGCGAGTCCACGATGAGCAGCTCGCCCTTCGGGCCCACCGACGGCAGGTCGAACGTGCGGCCCGAGACGTCGTTGTTGGACACCGAGGTGTCGCGGTACCACACGAGCAGACCGGGGGCGTTGTACTTGACCTTCTCGACCTTCCAGGCGCCGTCGCGCAGCCAGGTCGTGTCGTAGGCGTACTCCAGGCCCTTGTCGAACCCGTCGAAGTTGCGCCACTCGGCCAGGTAGTACTGCGCCGCCTGCTCCTCACCGGGGTGGATGATCCAGCCGGCGCCGCTGGTGTCGGTGAACGTGCCCTTGGTGGTCGTCCAGCCGTTGGCGCCGCCCTCGACGTCGTCGGTCCAGACCGCGGTGGCGCCGCTGTTCAGCGAGAAGTCGTCGTTGAACCAGCCGCGCTGCACGGACGCCGCGTCCGTGGCGTAACGCAGGCGGATCTGGACGGACGTGCCAGCGAACGGCGCGAGGTCGACGTACAGGTGGTGCCAGCCGCCGCTCTCACCGGTGAGGCCGTACTTCTTGTTGCCGTAGTCCTTCAGGCGGCCGTTCGGGTCGGTGTAGTCGTCACCGGTGGTGGCGAGGCTGCCGTCCTCGTTGTAGATCTTCTGCTCGGTCCAGGTGGCGCCGCCGTCCGTGGAGATCTCGAAGAAGCCGAAGTCCCAGTCGGTCTCGATGCCCCAGTCGCTCCACCACCAGAACTTCGCGTCCGACCCGGCCGGGACGTCGACGGTCCTGCTCAGCTTGTTGTCGGCCCAGTCCTGGTCGCTGTTGGACCACCACATGTTCGTCCCGCTGTGCGGGACGGACATGATGTTCTGCTTGTCCGGCAGGTTGATCCGGACGCCGTCCTCGGTGCCCTTGGGCGTACGCGAGGTCTGGCCGACCACCAGGAGCTGGTCCTTGCCGCCCGGCTCGATGACCTTCGGGTTGGCCCAGCCGAGCACCCACTTGTCCCACAGGCCCATGTGGGTGGGCAGCGACTGGAAGATCGGCCCGGAGTGCGAGCCGCTCGACATCAGGTCCCAGAAGTCGACGTCGGAGTCGCCGGCGCCGGTGGTGTCGTACAGGTCCGGCAGGCCGAGGTCGTGGCCGTACTCGTGGGCGAACACGCCGACCCCCGCGTCCTCCGGCTGGAGGATGTAGTTGGAGATCTTGATGTTCGTGCCCGGCACCGTGTATCCGCCGGCCACGTCGCTGGAGTGGGCCCACAGGGAGAACGTGCCCTCGGCGCCGCCGCCACCGGACTTGTCCTCACCGGCGTGGATCAGCACGAGGTGGTCGATGACGCCGTCCGGCTCGTCGTAGTTGCCGTCGCCGTCGGCGTCGGAGGTGTCCTCGACGTCGTAGTCGGCCCACGGGAAGTTCGGGTTCGACTGCACGAGCGCGTTGACCGCGTCGATCGCGAGCTGGGCGGGGCCGCGCGGGTTGTCCGGGTGACCGGTCATGTCCTGCGGGTAGGTGTGGCACTTGCCCGCGCCGTACCACGCCTCGGAGTGCGGCACCTTGAGCCAGCCGACGGCCTGACCGGTGACGGTGTAGGCGCCCTTGGACATCTCCTCGTACATGTTCTTCAGGGTCGAACCGGAGATGTCGATGCCCTTCTTGCCGTCCCGGGGGTCCTTCAGGTCCGGACGGACCCGGGTCGTGATCCCCTTGGAGGTGTAGAGCATGTTGTTGTAATGGGCCGTGTTGAAGTCGGCCACCCACATGGAGTTGTTGTCCTTGCCCCCACCGCCGGCGGTGGCGGGGTTGGGGATCGTGTTGTGCAGCGGGCCGTTCAGCTTGGTGCCCGGCGGCTCGGTGATGCAGTCGTCGACGTCGTCGATCGTCCTCGGGTGCGACCAGCCGGAGAAGTCGTCGTTGGCCTGGTCGTTGAACTCGACCAGCAGCGTGAGGAGCTTGGCGGTCCGGGTCGTCTTCGCCTTCTTGTAGATGAAGTCGAAGGGGTTCTTCCCGGTCCTGATCGCCTGCTTCTCATGCTTGGCCAGGACCCGCGCCGCGACCGGGTTGCCGCTCGCGAACTTGTGGTCGATCGCCCGCGCCAGCGCGGCGGTGCGCTTGACGCCCTGGGACGGGACCTTCTCCTCGGTGGTGGTGAAGTCGCCCTGAACGCGCGGCGGCGCGTAGTTGATGTAGTGGTCCTTGGCGGAGGGCTGGTAGCCCGCCGTGGGCGCCGCAGCCGCGCCTGCTGCGGCCAGACCTCCTGCCGCCAGCCCGAGCGCGGGCACGATCGCGGCGAGACGCCGGATTCTTCTGGACAACGAGATCCCTTCCCGTCCGGGTTCCCCGGACACCCATGCACAGCGCGCCGGGATGAGCGCGCATGCGGGACCTTAAACGAGGGGGTAAAGGCCGGGTAAAGAGCGATCCGGCATGGTTGTCAAAATGTGATCTGTACCGAAAACCGTTAATAATTCCGGATGGGACCTGATACCGAACAGTGCCGTAAAGTCCAGACGTGAACGAGCTGACTTCCGCGCTCGCCGCGGCGCTGCCGGACGGGCGAGTCCTCACCGATCCCGACGTCGTCGACTCGTACGCCAGGGACCGCACCTTCGTGCCGCCGGGCAGGCCGCTCGGCGTGGTGCTCGCGCGGTCCCGCGACGACGTCGTGGCCACGATGCGCTGGGCGACCGAGCACCGCGTGCCGGTGGTCCCGCGCGGCGCGGGCACCGGGCTCGCCGGCGGGGCGACGGCCGTCGACGGCTGCGTCGTCCTGTCGCTCGCCCGGATGACCGCGATCCGCGAGCTGTCGCCGCAGGACGAGATCGCGGTCGTGGAGCCCGGCGTCATCACCGCCGACCTCGACCGGGCGGCCCGCGAGCACGGCCTGATGTACGCCCCCGACCCCTCGTCGTACGAGATCTCGACCATCGGCGGCAACCTGGCGACCAACGCGGGCGGGCTGCGGTGCGTGAAATACGGCGTGACCCGCGACTCGACGCTCGGGCTCGAGGTCGTGCTGGCGGACGGGCGGGTGCTGAACACCGGCCGCCGCACGATGAAGGGCGTGGCCGGATATGACCTGACCGGCCTGTTCGTCGGCTCGGAGGGCACGCTCGGCGTGATCACGGCCGCGACCGTGCGGCTGCGGCGGGCCCCGGGCGAGCTGGCCACGATCGCCGCCGAGTTCACCTCGCTGCGCGACGCCGCGGCGGCCGTCTCGGCGATCGTCGCCGCGGGCTGCCGGCCGTCGATGCTCGAACTCATGGACCGCACGACGCTGCAGGCCATCGACGACTGGAAGAACATCGGGCTTGAGCCGTCCACCAGGGCGATGCTCATCGCCCAGGCCGAGGGCTCGGCGGACGAGATGGCCGCGCTGTGCGGCGCCGCGTCGTTCGTGGCGGTGTCGTCCACGCCGGAGGAGGCCGCCGAGCTGATCGGCGTCAGGCGCCTGGCCTACCACGCCAAGGAGCGGCTGGGCCAGTGCCTCGTGGAGGACGTGTGCGTGCCCCGCTCGGTGCTCCCCGAGATGATCACCGCGATCGAGGAGGCCGCGGCACGGCACGGCGTGCTGATCGCGACGGTCGCCCACGCGGGGGACGGCAACGTGCACCCGGTGTTCATATTCGACCGCGGCCTCGCCGAGCCGCCGGAAGAGGTGTGGGCCGCCGCCGACGAGGTCTTCCGCGCCGCGCTCGACCTCGGCGGCACGCTCACCGGCGAACACGGCGTCGGCCTGCTGAAAAAGCGCTGGCTCGGCCTCGAAACCGGCCCGGTGGCCGCCGAACTGCACCAGGGCATCAAGCAGGTGTTCGACCCTTTGAACATCCTCAACCCCGGTAAGGCCATCTGACCACTGGTAGCGTTTGGTGCCATTGTCAGGTTGCGTGGTAATCGGGGGCGATGGTGGCGTTAGAGGCTGGGGATCCCGACCGCCTGGGCCCGTTCACGCTCGTCGACCGGCTCGGTGAAGGCGGCCAGGGAGTCGTCTTCCTCGGGCGCGGGCCGGCGGGCGAGCAGGTCGCGGTCAAGTTGCTGCACACCCGTCTGACGGCCGATCCGGAGGCGCGGGAGCGGTTCCTGCGCGAGGTCGCGCTGGCGCAGCGGGTCGCGCCCTTCTGCACTGCCCCTGTGCTGTACGCCGACCTCGCCGGCAATCAGCCGTTCATCGTCAGCGAGTTCGTGTCCGGGCCCTCGCTGCGGCAGCTCGTCGACCGGGAGGGGCCGCGCCGGGGCGCCGCGCTCGAACGGCTCGCCATCAGCACGGCGACGGCGCTGGCCGCCATCCACCGGGCGGGCATCACCCATCGCGACTTCAAGCCGGCCAACGTCCTGATGGGGCCCGAGGGCCCGGTCGTCATCGACTTCGGGGTGGCCAGGGCGCCCGACTCGCCCCAGTCAACCGCGACCGGCGCGTCCATCGGCACGCCCGCCTACCTGGCCCCCGAGGTGCTCTCCGGCGGCACCGCGGGCGCGTCCGCCGACATGTTCGCCTGGGGCGTCACGATGGTGTTCGCCGCCACCGGCAGGCCCGCCTTCGGCGCGGACTCGATCCCCTCGGTGATCACCCGGATCCTGAACACGCCGCCCGACCTGGGCGACCTCGCGGCACCCCTGCGCGACATCGTCGCCGCGTGCCTGTCGAAGGACCCCGCGCTGCGTCCCTCGGCCGAGGACGTGGTCGCGCGGCTCACCGGACAGCCCACCGTTCCCGTACGGCAGGCCGCCGCACCGCAGGCGCCGGGACCCTACGCGACCGGGCCGCAGGCGCCCCCGGCGGGACCGCAGGCCGCCGCACCGCACGCCCCCATGCCGGGACCGCACGGCCCCGCACCGGCACCCGGACCCCACGCGCCGGGGCCACAGGCACCCGGACCACAGGCACCGCAGGGGCCGGGGCCGCACGGGCCGGGGCCACAGGCACCCGGACCACAGGCACCCGGGCATGCACCCGGACCGCAGGCACCGCAGGCGCCCGTACCTCACGCGCCCGCTGCCGGGCCGCGGGGTGCCGGAGCGCCCACGCCGCCCGGATCTCCCACGCGGCGGCCCGTGCTGACGTGGACGGCGGCCGCGGTCGGCGTGTCGGCCCTCGCGGCGGCGGCCTTCCTCGTGCCGACGTGGGTGTCCGCCAAGCAGATCTCGTCCGAGGACGCCCTCGGCCCCACCGCGACGCCCGCGGTGATCGAGTCCCAGGACGTCGAGGTGCCCCTCCCGCAGCCGTCCGAGCTGGTCACCGAACCCGCCCGGCCGAAGGGCGGGAAGCCCTCGCCGAGCCCCTCGGCACACCGGCAGACCGTGGCGCCGAAGCCGGGCGCCACCCCGGCGCGCACCCGCCAGGCGCGGCCGTCGCCCTCCCGCACGGCACGGGCCCAGGCCAAGCCCACCCACAAGGCCACCACACCGACGCAGACCAACCCGCTGCCCGCGCAGACCACCCCGGCCCCGGCGAAGACCACCGCCGCACCCAAGCCCACCGCGACGAAGACCACCGCCGCACCCAAGCCCACCGCGACGAAGACCACCGCCGCACCCAAGCCGACCGCGGCGAAGACCACCGCGGCGCCCAAGCCCAACCCGTACACCGCCGCGGGCGTGTGCGGGAGCGGCTACAGCGTCATCGACTCGCACTCCTTCGGCTCGGCGACGACATACCTGCTCTACAACGCGTCCAACGGCTACAACTGTGTGATCACGATGTCGAAGTACGTCGTGCCCGGGAAGATCAAGATGAGCGCGGTGCTGAAGGTCCAGAACGGGTCGTCCAACAGCGACTCCGGCAGCTACACGACGTATGCCGGCCCGATCCGGCTGGCCGCGAAGAGCAAGTGCGTCATCTGGGGCGGCGGCTACGGCAGCGCCTCCTGGAGCAGCGCGTGGTCGCACTGCTCCTGATCCCGGAACCACAGGGCTTGATCCCGAACCCACACGGCCTGGTCCCGAAGCCACCGGGGCCGGGCAGGAGGCCGGGCCCGGCTCGTTGACGTGACGGCGGCTCACCACGGAGGATCATCAGGTGACAGAACTCGGTTCGGTGGTGCGATGACGGTGCTCGTGAGCCGGCTGGAGACCTCCAGCGGCGAGTACGGCACGCGGCGCGAGGCCATGCTGGCGAAGCTCGCCGAGCTGGAGGCCGAGCACGCCAAGGCCGTCGCCGGAGGCGGGCCCAAATATGTCGAACGGCACCGGGAGCGCGGCAAGCTGCTCCCCCGCGAGCGCATCGAACTGCTCGTCGACCCCGACTCGCCGTTCCTGGAGCTGTCGCCGCTGGCGGCCTGGGGCACCGAGTATCCCGTCGGCGCGAGCGTCGTCACCGGCATCGGGGTGATCGAGGGCGTCGAGTGCGTCATCACCGCCAACGACCCGACCGTGCGCGGCGGCGCGTCCAATCCCTGGACGCTGCGCAAGACCCTGCGCGCCGCCGAGATCGCGCTGCGCAACCGCATGCCGTACGTGAACCTGGTGGAGTCGGGCGGCGCGGACCTGCCGTCGCAGAAGGACATCTTCATCCCCGGCGGCCAGATGTTCCGCGACCTCACCCGGCTGTCGGCCGAGGGGATCCCGACGATCACGCTGGTCTTCGGCAACGCCACCGCGGGCGGCGCGTACGTGCCGGGCCTGAGCGACCACGTCGTCATGGTGCGGGAGCGGGCCAAGGTGTTCCTCGGCGGCCCGCCGCTGGTGAAGATGGCCACCGGCGAGGAGTCCGACGACGAGTCGCTGGGCGGCGCGGAGATGCACGCGCGGACCTCCGGGCTGGCCGACCATCTCGCCGCCGACGAGTTCGACGCGCTGCGGATCGGCCGCCGCATCGTGCGGCGGCTCAACTGGCGCAAGGCCGGGAACGTTCCCGCGTCCGGTTACGCGGAGCCGCTGTACGACGAGGACGAGCTGCTGGGGATCGTGCCGGAGGACCTGAAGGTCCCCTTCGATCCCCGCGAGGTCCTGGCCCGGGTGGTGGACGGCAGCGACTTCGACGAGTTCAAGCCGCTCTACGGGCCGAGCCTGGTCACCGGGTGGGCGAGCGTCCACGGCCACCCGGTCGGGGTCCTCGCCAACGCCAGCGGCGTGCTGTTCGGCGCGGAGTCGCAGAAGGCGGCCCAGTTCATCCAGCTCGCGAACCAGACGCGCACGCCGCTGGTCTTCCTGCAGAACACCACGGGGTACATGGTCGGCAGGGACTACGAGCAGAGCGGCATCATCAAGCACGGCGCACTGATGATCAACGCGGTGGCCAACTCGACCGTGCCGCACATCACGATCGTCATGGGCGCCTCCTACGGCGCGGGCAACTATGGCATGTGCGGGCGGGCCTACGACCCCCGCTTCCTGTTCAGCTGGCCGAGCGCGAAGTCGGCCGTCATGGGCCCGGCCCAGCTCGCGGGCGTCATGTCGATCGTGGGCCGGGCCGCCGCGCAGGCGCGGGGGCAGGCGTACGACGAGGAGGCCGACGCGGCGATGCGCGCCGCGGTCGAGGCGCAGATCGAGTCGGAGTCGGCGGCGTTCTTCCTGTCCGGCCGCCTGTACGACGACGGGGTCATCGACCCCCGCGACACCCGTACGGTGCTCGGGCTGTGCCTGTCGGCGGTTGCGGGGGCACCGGACCCGGGCCGGGCCGGCTACGGCGTCTTCCGGATGTGACCGGCATGCTCACTGGCACCATGCTCATCGGCACCATGCTCATCGGCACCATGCTCATGAAGATCGACGGGGGTGAGGGGTCATGATCGGGCGACTGCTGGTCGCGAACCGCGGGGAGATCGCCCGCCGGGTCTTCCGCACCTGCCGCGAGCTGGGAATCGAGACCGTCGCCGTCTTCACCGACGCCGACGCGTCCGCCCCGCACACCGCCGAGGCCGACCAGGCCGTACGGCTGGGCGCGCCCCTGGCGTACCTCGACCCGGAGCGGATCGTCGAGGCGGCCCGCAGGTCGGGCGCCGACGCGATCCATCCCGGCTATGGCTTTTTGTCGGAGAACGCCGGTTTCGCCCGCGCCGTGCTGGAGGCCGGGCTGACCTGGATCGGCCCCTCCCCCGAGGCCGTCGCCGCGATGGGCAAGAAGATCGAGGCGAAGGCGCTGATGGAGGAGGCCGGGGTGCCGGTCCTGCCGACCATCCCGCTCTCCCCGGACGCCCCCGTGGAGCTGACCGGTCCCGTGCTGGTCAAGGCGTCGGCGGGCGGCGGCGGGCGCGGCATGCGGGTGGTGCGCGATCCGGCCGGCCTCGCCGGGGCCGTCGAGTCGGCCCGGCGGGAGGCGCTGTCGGCCTTCGGCGACGGCACGCTGTTCGCCGAGCCCCTGCTGGAGGGCGCCCGCCACATCGAGGTGCAGATCCTCGCCGACGCCCACGGCACGGTCTGGGCGCTCGGCGAGCGCGAGTGCTCGATCCAGCGCCGCCACCAGAAGGTGATCGAGGAGGCTCCCTCCCCCGCGGTCACCCCCGAGCTGCGCCGCGAGCTGAGCGACACGGCGATCCGGGCCGCCCGCGCGATCGGCTACCAGGGCGCGGGCACCGTCGAGTTCCTGCTGTCCGACGAGGGCTTCTTCTTCCTGGAGATGAACACCCGCCTCCAGGTGGAGCACCCGGTCACCGAGAGCGTCTACGGCGTGGACCTGGTCCGGCTGCAGATCGAGGTCGCCGAGGGCGCCCACCTCGCCGCGCTGCCGCCGAGCCCGGTCGGTCACGCGATCGAGGCCCGCCTGTACGCGGAGGACTCCGAGGGCCGCCCGCAGAGCGGCGTGCTGCGCCGTTTCGAGATCCCCGGCGTGGACGGCGAGTTCGGGCACGAGGCGCGGCTGCGGCTCGACTCGGGCGTGACGTCCGGCACCGAGGTGGGCGTCCACTACGACCCGATGCTCGCCAAGGTCGTCTCGTACGGCCGCGACCGGGCGGAAGCTGCCCGGCGGCTGGCGGACGTGCTCGCGCGGGCGCGCATCCACGGGCTGACGACCAACCGCGACCTGCTCGTGGGAGTGCTGCGGCACCCGGACTTCCTGTCCGGGGCGCTCGACACCGGTTTCCTCGACCGGCATCCCGCACCGGCCCCGCTCGCCGGTCCCGAGGCCGTACGGCTGTCGGCGCTCGCGGCGGCGCTCGCCGGAGCGGCGGCCAACCGCGCCGCCGCCCGCCGCGACGGCGTGCTGGGCGGGCTGCCGAGCGGCTGGCGCAACGTTCCCTCCCAGCCGCAACGTGTGGCGTTCGACGCCGAGGACGGCGGGCGGCTGGAAGTCGCCTACCGGCTGACCAGGGACGGGCTGCGGGCCGAGGGCTTCGATGACGTCACGCTCGTGGCGGCGGAACCCGGCCGGGTGGTGCTGGAGACCACGGGCCTGCGGCGCACCTTCGAGGTGGCCGCCTACCCCGGGGCGCACCCCGGTGTGGTGCATGTCGACTCCCCGCTCGGACCGGTGCGGCTCACCCCGGTCGAGCGGCTGCCGCAACCGGCCGCGAGCGTGACGCCGGGGGCGCTGCCCGCCCCCATGCCGGGTACGGTCCTGCGCGTCGAGGTCAAGCCCGGCGACGTGGTCGAGACCGGGCAGCCGGTGGTCGTGCTGGAGGCGATGAAGATGGAGCACCTGATCGTGTCTCCCGCCTCGGGCACGGTGGCCGCACTGCACGTGACGCCGGGCACGCAGGTCGAGGCGGGCGTGCCTCTCGCCGTGATCGAGCCGTCGCCGCCGCAGGAACCGGACGGCGGCCCGCGGACGGAGGCTCCCCCGGCAGAGCCGGGCCCAGAGGCAGGGACAGGGACAGAGACAGGGACGGATTCAGGGGCGGACACAGGGGCGGACACAGGGGCGGCGACCGGCCCGGTGTTCGGTGGGGTGACCGACCCCGTGATGGATGCGGGCCCGGATCCGGACCTCGGCGAACGTCCCGGCGCGGAAAGCCTCCCGGAGACGAGGCCAGAGTCGAGCCCGGAGGCGAGACCGGAGACGTTCTCGGCGACGGGCGCGCCACCGGAGACGGACGCCGCAAGCCATCGTGCGATGGACACCGGTGCGCATCCGGCATTCGGCACCGCCGGGCATCCGGGCACGGCGACCGGCCCGGTCATGGGGACGGGCGTTCCCTCCGGCATCGAGACGGGCGCCGGTCCGGGCACGCAGGGCGGCCCGGAGATCGGCAGTCCGATCCCCAGTCCGATCGGCAGTCCGATCGACGCTGATCGGGGCGGGGAGGCGACGCAGCCGTGAGCGAGCCCCAGGACGTGCTGGTACGCCGCGAGCAGGCGGGCGGCGTGGCCACGATCACGCTCGACTCCCCGCACAACCGCAACGCCCTGTCGTCCCGGCTGCTGCGGCAGCTCGACGACGCCCTGTCCTGGGCGCTCGACGAGCCCGCCGTACGGGTGATCGTGCTGACCGGCACGGGACCGGTGTTCTGCGCGGGCGCCGACCTGAAGGAGCAGCGCGGCGGAGGGGCGCCGGTCACCGCGTCGTTTCCCGACATCATGCTGCGGATCTGGGAGAGCCCGAAGCCGGTCGTGTGCCGCCTGAACGGCACGGCACGAGCGGGCGGTCTCGGGCTGGTGGCGGCCTGCGACTTCGCCATCGCCCCGGCGACCGCGTCGTTCGCCTTCACCGAGGTGCGGCTCGGGGTGGTCCCCGCCATGATCGCGGTCACCTGCCTGCGCCGCCTGGAGCCCCGGGCCGCGGCCGAGTATTTCCTCACCGGCGAGGTCTTCAGCGCCGGACGTGCGGTGGAGATCGGCCTGCTGACCCGGGCCGTGCCCGAAGAGGACCTGGACGCGACCGTGGCCCACTACACCGGCATGCTGCTGCGCGGCGGCCCGGAGGCGCTGGCGATCACCAAGCGGCTCGTGCGGGAGGTGCCGCAACTATCGGTCGAGGAGGGGTTCCGCGCGATGGCCGCGCTGTCCGCGGAGCGCTTCACCTCGGCGGAGGGGCAGGAGGGCATCCGGGCCTTCGCCGAGAAGCGGCCCGCCGCCTGGGTTCCCGCCGACGCGCCGTCCCCGGAAGCCGGGCGATGACGGCGCAGGCCGGGGCGGTGACGCCGAAGGCCCGGCAGCTGCCCGCGAAAGCCGCGCGGAGAACACCGGAGGCGGGCGGATGACATCGAAGGCCGGGCTTACGACGGCGCAGGCCGGGCGGCAGGGACCGATCCGGGTCGCGAACTGCGGCGGCTTCTACGGCGACCGGCTGTCGGCCGCCGAGGAGATGGTCGAGGGCGGGCCGATCGACGTGCTGACCGGCGACTGGCTGGCCGAGCTCACCATGTCGATCCTCGCGGGCAACCGGCTCAAGGGCCGCCCCGGCTACGCGCGTACGTTCCTGACCCAGATGGAGCAGGTCCTCGGCACCTGCCTCGACCGAGGCATCAAGGTCGTCGCCAACGCGGGCGGCCTCGACCCGGCCGGGTGCGCGGAGGCGGTCTCGGCCCTGGCCGACCGGCTCGGGCTGCGCGCGTCCGTCGCCCACGTCACCGGCGACGACCTCATGCCGCTCGCCGAGCCGCCGGTCAACATCGACACCGGTGAGACCCTGGGCGCGACTCCGCTCACCGCCAACGCCTACCTCGGCGGCCGGCCGATCGCCGTGGCGCTGGAGCACGGCGCGGATGTCGTCGTGACCGGGCGGGTCACCGACGCGGCGCTGGTCACCGGGCCCGGCATGTGGTGGTTCGGCTGGGATCCGGGCGACCTCGACGCGCTGGCCGGATCCGTCGTCGCCGGGCACGTGATCGAGTGCGGCTGCCAGGCGACCGGCGGCAACTACGCCTTCTTCGAGGAGGTGCCCGACCTCGCCCACTGCGGCTTCCCCATCGCCGAGCTGTACGCCGACGGATCGAGCGTGATCACCAAGCACCCCGGCACCGGCGGGCTGGTCTCGACCGGGACCGTGACCGCGCAACTGCTGTACGAGATCGCCTCGCCGCGCTATCTCGGGCCCGACGTGACCGCCAGGTTCGACACCATACGGCTGGAGCAGGAGTGCCCCGACCGGGTCAGGATCACGGGCGTGCGCGGCGAGCCCCCGCCGGACACGCTGAAGGTCGCCGTCACCTACCTCGGCGGCTACCGCAACACGATGACGCTCGTGCTGACCGGCCTCGACATCGCCGCCAAAGCCCGCATCGCGCAGGAGGCGATCTGGGCGCGCGTCCCCCGCGAGTCGTTCGAACAGGTCCACGTGGAGCTGACTCCCCTCGGCGCGGACGGCGCGGGCTCGGCCGCGCCCGGCCCGGAAACCGGCGGACACCCGGCCAGGGGAGGCGCGGGCACAGCCGGTGCCGGCGGCAGCGTCACGGATGGTGCGGGCGAAGGCGGCGCGGGTGCGGACGAGCCCCGCACGGGCGGCATGACCACCGGCGGCGCGGGTGCGGGCGACCCGCGCACAAGCGCCGTAGATGAGGGCAGCCCCCGCACGGGCAGCGTGACCACACACGGTGTGGGCGCGGCCGCGACCGCGCTGTTGCGGATCACGGTCATGGACTCCGATCCGCGCAAGGCGGGGCGGACGTTCTCCTCCGCCGTGGTGGAGACCGGCCTGGCGAGCTATCCCGGCTTCTACGGCCTGACCCCGCCCGGCGACGCCTCCCCCTACGGGGTCTACTGGCCCTCGTCGGCCGACGCGCGGGCCGTGCTCCCGGTGGTGACCGTGGACGGAGTCCGCGTCGAGGTGCCGCACACCCCTCCGTCCGGTCCGCTGCTGGGCGAGCAGGCGGGCGGGCCGCCCAGTGAGACGCCCGGCGACACCGTTCCTCCGTACGCCGGGGATCTCGCGGCCGGGCCGGTCATGCCGCTCGGCAGGGTCGCCGGCGCCCGCTCGGGCGACAAGGGCGGCGACGCCAACCTCGGCGTCTGGGTGCGCGATCCCGCGCGCTATCCGTGGCTCGCGGCGTTCCTGACCGTGAAGCGGCTCAGGGAGCTGCTGCCGGAGGTCGGCGACCTGCCGATCGAACGGTTCGCGCTCCCGAACCTGCACGCGCTGAACTTCGTCGTCCACGGGCTCCTGGGCCGGGGCGTGGCGGCCAGCCCGCTCCTGGACGCCCAGGCGAAGGCGCTCGGCGAGCGGCTTCGGGCTGTATGCGTGCCCATTCCGCTATGACTAGGATTGCGCCGTTCGCCGCCGATCGGGAGAGAAGGACATGCGATTGCGCTTTCTCGGCTCCACCTCGGAGGCGGGGGCCTGCCCCTCCCTCTACGAGACCGGCCGCGGCACGATAGCCGTCCAGGGCCGGGAGGTCGTGGACCACGAGGGCCGCGCCGGCCTGCGCCATGTGCTCGACGGGGAGACGGCGGTCGAGACGGCGGTCGAGGTGCCGGGGGAGCTCCTCGTGGAGATCGCCCGGCGGGTCCTGCCCGATCACGATTGAAGGCCTCCCTCTGGCAGGATCCGGCGCGCCGGGTCTACCTTGAACCGCACCACGGCCGGAGGTGGGCATGAGCGGTTTCCATCAGGCCCGCATGGACCTGGGAGCCCAGCTACGCCGGTTGCGGGAGAACGCCCGCCTGTCCGGGAAGGATCTCGCCGAACGCCTGCGCTGGCAGCCGTCCAAGGTCTCGCGCATCGAGAACGCCCGCCAGACCGCCACCGAGGACGACGTGGCCGCGTGGGGAAAGGCCGTGGAGGCCGACCCGCAGACCATCGACGACCTGATCCGGCAGGCGGCCGGCCTGCTGGAGCGGCACGACTCCTGGCGGCAGCGGAACAGGAACGGCCTGGCCGCGCTGCAGGATGACGTCCGCGACCTGGAGGCGCGCACCCGGCTGTTCCGGGCGTTCGAGCCGGGCGTGGTGATCGGCCTGCTGCAGACCACCGAGTACGCCAGGCACACCTTCGGCAAGGTCAGGCGGGTCCACGAGCCCACCGACGACGTGGACGACGCGATCCGCGTCCGCATGCGGCGTCAGGAGATCCTGTACGACCCGGCTCGGCGGTTCCGGTTCGTCATGCCCGAGGCGGTGCTGCGTTACCGGCTCGCGCCCCCGGACGTGATGCGCGGCCAGCTCGACCGGCTGATCGCGGTGACCACGCTGCCGAACGTGGAGTTCGGGCTGCTGCCGTTCGAGGCGCAGTTGCCGTCCGCGCTGATGAACTCGTTCTGGATCTACGACGACTGCCTGGTCGGGGTGGCGACCATGACCAGGGACCTGCTGCTTCGCGACGCCGAGGACGTCGCCTTCTACGCGGAGACGTTCGAGGAGTTCTGCAAGGTGGCGGTCTTCCACGACGACGCGAGGGCGCTGATCGTCCGCGCCCTCGACGACTACGCCCGCCCGCGCTGACCTCGCCGCACGACTTCATGCCACGTGCCGCACGCACGACCGTGCCGTACCACCGGGCCGTACCACCGGGCCGCACGCCCTTGCGGCACCACCGTGCCGCCCATGCGTCGGCGCCCGGACGCGGGAGGTCGCGGCCAGGGCCGAGCCGCGACGTCCCGCCTCACTCCGCGTGCCGCCGTCCGTCACTTCCCCAGGGCGGTCTGCAGGTCCATGACGTGGTCCTGCGTCTGCTGCAGCAGCGGGCGCAGCGCCTCGGCCACGTCGCTCAGGCCGAGCTCCTGGGCCTGCTCCACGCGCTCGCGATAGCGGCGCAGCTGCTCCTGCTCCAGCTCCAGGTCGAGGCGGAGGGCGTCGGCGCCGTCGGTCGCCACCGGCACCTCGGGAACGCGGACGCTCGGGACGCCGCCGAGGAAGTCGATCTGCTCGGCCAGCGTGCTCGCGTGGTCGAGCTCCTGACCGAGGTGCTGCCTGAGCTCCTCGATGATCGACAGATACTCCGCGCCCTTGATGGTGGCCGTGTGCTGCACATACTGGACGATCGAGCGATACTCGCTCTCCAGGTCCTCGTTGAGCAGGGCGATGAAGCCATCCGTGTCCATGGGAGTCCTCTCGTCGGTCGGAAGGCCCGCCACCTACCCGCCGTGGACGCCGCCGAACGCCGTCAGCCCACCTTGTAGAGCGAGGATCCGCCGCCGTCCGCGAAGACGGACGTGCCGGTGGACGTGCCGCCGTACTCCGCGGGGTCGACCTGGGTGCCGTGCGCCTTCACCCATGCGGTGACGTCCGCGCTCGCGCCACGTCCGAAGCCGCCGCCGATCAGGACGTACTTGAGCTTCCCCTCGGCCACGTACCGGCGCAGCTTGTCCACGCTCATCGCCGGGTCCGAGCCGGTGAACCCGCCCATCGCGATGACCGGCTCGCCGGTGGACAGGATGAGCGACGACGCGCTCTGCGCGCTGTCCACCGCCACCAGCCAGGTGGCGCTCCCCTTGTTCCGCTTCAGGTACGCCGCCATCGCGGCGTCCACCTGCCCACCGGGCCCGCGCATGCCGGGCCCGCCCTGCCGGTTTCCGCCGGGCACGGCCTCACCCGGTCCGCCGTACCTGCCGAAGCCTGCGGGGCCACCGAAGCCACCAGGACCGCCACCAGGACCGCCACCGGGACCGCCACCGGGACCGCCACGGGGGCCGAACCCTTGCGACGGCCCCGCCGTGGGGTTGGTGCCGTTCACCGCCGCACCCAGCGGCGTCACCGCGTACGCCGCCGGACCGGCCAGCCCGGCCGCGACCGCCGCCGCGAGAGCCACCGCCGTGACCCGCGCGGCCGTCCGGCCCCCACGCCCGGCCGGGCCGCCACCCGCCGTGCCGCGGCCCGCGAGCGCCGTGCCCGCCAGGACGAGCACCGCGACCGCCGTGCCGCCCGCGACGGCCCAGGCGAGCCACGGCACGAACTCCGGCGTACGGCGCAGCACGACGAACGACCAGGCCCCGGTCACGGCGATCGCGGCGGCCAGGACAAGCCGCCACGCGGCCGAGGCGCGGGCCGCCCGCCACATCAGCACCCCGCCGATGCCGGTCAGCGCGGCGACCGCCGGGGCCATCGCGGTCGTGTAGTACGGGTGGAAGGTGCCGCTGGAGAAGCTGAAGACGGCGTAGTGCACGAGCAGCCAGCCGCCCCACACCAGCAGCGACGCGCGTACCGTGTCCCTCACTGTGTCCCTCACTGCGTCCCTCGCCGGACCCCCGGCCGGACTGACGGCCGGACTGACGGCCGGACTGACGGCCGGGCCGAAGGCCGATCCGGCGACCAGGACGAGGCCGCAGACGAGGGCGACCACGGCGAACGGGAGCAGCCACGAGATCTGCCCGGCCATGACGTCGTTGAACAACCTGCCCGCGCCGGACGCGCCGCCGAAGCCGCCGCCACCGCCGGGACCACCGGGACCGCCGCCGAAGGCACGTGTCACGCCTTCCGGGACACCGGCGGGAAGCCTGCCCCGGCCGCCGCCGTCGCCCTCGCCGCCGAAGATCCGGCCCAGGCCGTTGTAGCCGATGACCAGGTCCCAGACGGTGTTGTCCGTGCTGCCGCCGACGTACGGCCGCGACGACGCGGGCCACCGGTCCACCACGACCATCCACCACGCGCTGGTGACCACGAGGACCGCTCCGGCGGCCGGCAGACGGCCGAGCCGGCGTACGAACGCCCCCGGCGCGGCGTAGAGGTAGGTCAGCGCGAACGCCGGCAGCACGAGGTAGGCCTGGAGCATCTTGGTGTTGAAGGCGAGGCCCACCAGCACGGCGGTGCCCAGCAGCGTGCGCAGCCGCCCGGTGCGGATCGCCTCCAGGCAGAGCCATCCGGCCGCGACCAGCAGCAGCACCAGCACGGTGTCGGGGTTGTTGTCCCTGTTGATGGCCACGGTGATGGGCGTCAGCGTCATGACGAGGGCCGCCAGCAGGGCCGCGGCCCCGGCCGCACGGGCGTCCAGCCCACGCAGCGCCCGCCGTACGGCGGAGTGCACCAGGGCGACCGACGCCACCCCGGCCGCCGCCTGCGGCAGCAGCATGCTCCACGTGCCGAACCCGAAGATCCGGGCCGACAGGCCCATCACCCACAGCGCGAGGGGCGGCTTGTCGACCGTGATGTACGACCCGGCGTCCAGTGCGCCGAAGAAGAACGCCTTCCAGCTCTTCGTGCCGGAGTAGATCGCGGCGGCGTAGTAGTCGTTGGCGTACCCGTTGCGGCCGAGCGCCCACGTGTAGAGCACGGCCGCGAGCACGAGGACTGCCCACCTCCCCCAGCGCAGGGCGGGGGTCACACGGTCCGCCGGGGCCCGGTGACCGATCGGCGCCGCGGAGGCGAGGAGGGTCATCGGAAGTCCTTCCGGGGCGCGAAGACCCAGGTGCGCAGGAGCAGGAAGCGCAGCAGGGTGGCCAGGCCGTTCGCCACGACGACGGCGGCCAGCTCGGCCGCCCGTGGCGCGCCGTCGGGCAGCGTGACCAGCCCCGCGCTGGTCAGCGCGAGCCCGGCGACGAAGGCGACGAGCCCGCCGAGGTGGTGCCGCAGCGCCCCCGCCCGCCCCCGTACGCCGAAGGTGAAGCGGCGGTTGGCCGCGGTGTTGGCGACGGCGGTGACGAACAGCGCGACGGCGTTGGCCGCCACCGGCGGCAGCACCGAGCGCAGCATCCAGAACAGCGCCAGGTATGCCACCGTGCTGATCGCCCCGATCACCGTGAAGGCGGGGATCTGCGTGCGCGCCGACGCCCGGGATGGCGGGGCTGCCGGGGCCGCGAGACTCCCCCGGGCGACCCGCACCATGCCCTTGAGGTCGTCGACCGCCGTCCTGACGATGTCCACCCGGCTGTCGGGGTCGTCAACCCAGTCGACCGGCACCTCGTGGATGCGCAGCCCGTGCTGCTCGGCCAGCAGCAGCAGCTCGGTGTCGAAGAACCACGCCTCGTCCTGCACAGTCGGCAGCAGGGCCTGCACGATCTCGGTGCGGGCCGCCTTGAACCCGCACTGCGCGTCGGAGAAGCGCGCTCCCATGAGCGAGCGCAGCAGCAGGTTGTAGGCCCTGGAGATGATCTCGCGCTTCGGGCCGCGCACGACGTTGGACCAGGGGGACAGGCGGGTCCCGATGGCCAGGTCGCTGTGGCCGGTCATCAACGGTGCGATCAGGGGAAGGAACGCGTCGAGGTCGGTCGACAGGTCCACGTCCATGTAGCCGACCACGTCGGCCTCGCTGGACTCCCACACCCGCCGCAGCGCCCGGCCCCGGCCCTTCTGGTCGAGGTGGACGGCCCGCACTCCCGGCAGCTCGTGGGCCAGCCGCCGGGCGATCGTCCACGTGCCGTCCGTGCTCGCGTTGTCGGCGATCGTCACGCGGAAGCCGTACGGGAAGTCGCCGCTCAGGTAGGCGTGCAGTCGCTCCACGCTCGCGGCCAGGACGCGCTCCTCGTTGTGCACGGGAACGACGACCTCGACCAGGCGGGTCCTGCGGGACGCCCCCGCCGCCGGCCCGGAAACCGTCGTCGTGCTCATGCCGTCCCCTCGCCCGACGGCCGGGAGTGGCGTCGCACCGGGGGCAGGCCGGTGGCACCGGCGTGAGTCGCGCCGTGCCTGTCGATTCGCTCGCTTCGCTCGCTCATGGGCCCACGCTCGCGAGCCGGAATGGGACCGCTCTGAGCCGTTCATTAAGGCCACATGAATTGCGCCGGTGGCGGTCCCGACGCAGGCCGCCACCCGGCCGACTGTCAGCGGCTCACAGCGGCACTCTGCGCGGGCTCCGGGCGCGGCTCGTCCGGCCCATCCGCCTAGCCTGTCCGGCGTCGGTGCAGGGCGGGCGCCACAACGCATCCCAGGCAGATCACCAGCGAGGCCGCGGACAGCCCGATCGCCCACGCCACCCCCGCGTCCGAGCCGGACTCCGGCGCGGCCGCCTCCGCTCCGGCCGCCGCCTCCGCTCCGGCGGCCGGGGCCGCGCCAGCCGCCGAGCCGGGCGCGGCGGCCCCCTTGGCGGTGAGATCGAGCACCGGCGCGGGCCGCTCCGCCTCGTCGTCTCCCGAGCTCTCCTGGATCCAGCGCACCACTTCGCCGTCGCTGTAGTGCTGGAGCGTCTTGAACGTCAGCCGGTCGGTCTCCGGCAGCGGCCCGGCGCTCACCGAGAACTCGTCGTACTCACCCGGCTTGATCCCCGAGTCCTCATCCGACGCGGTCCAGGTGATCTTCGAGGTCACCTCGCCGATCTTCGTGCCGTGCGACTCGATCGGCGTGGCCAGAGTCGTCTTCTCGATCTTGTACGACCAGCCGGGGTGCGGCTTCACCGAGACCGAGGCCAGCGGGAACTCGGTCGGGAGCCGCACCTCGATCTTGGTGGTGCTCGCGTCGTCGCGCTCGTTGGGGACCCGGAACGTCAACGCCGCATAGCCACCCTGGACCGCGGCGTCCGCGGTCACCTTCACATGCGCGAACGCCGCCGCCGGCAGGACGGCGACCAGGCAGGCCGCCACGGTCGCGACGACCAGCCCGCGTGCCGTACGGCGCAGCGCGCGCACCCGCATCCGCACCCGCATCCCGCGAGGCGTACGGGACGCCGTGCCGCACGCGGCTGCGGCCGGTCCGGGGCGTGCCGGCGCAGCCGCCGCACCGCCCGCGACCGGGTGCGCGGGGCCGACGCCCGTTGCCGCGGGCGCCACACCCGCCCGAAGTGCTCTGCCGCTCAACGTTCCTCCCATCGGCGGGACTCCCACCGTCGCGTTCATCGGTGATCCGCTAGCCGAGGCGGGCCAGCGTCGTCGTCATCAGGTCCTTGACCTTCTCCTCGGTGTCGGACCGGTCGCCCACCTTCTTGATCTGGGTGTAGCCGACGTAGAGGACCGCGTTCGCCTTGTGCACCACGACGGTGACCAGATCGTCGTAGGTGTCCGAGCCCAGGTCCGCCGGCGGGGTGTGCACGAGGTGCTGGGCGAACCCTCGCCACCCGTTCACCTCCACAGGCCGGCTGCTGGTCCTGTAGTCGCCCACGATGGACGGCGGCCCGCCGAGGATGGTGAACGTCGCCGGGCACTTTGCCGACTCGGCCGTCACGGCGTTCATCGCGTTGCCGGCGAGCGTGGAGCTCTCGAAGACCACCGCGCCCTGCGTGACGACCGGGAGCGTCTGCGGCCCCACCTTCGGCGGAGCGACGATGAACCGCCCGGTCGGGTTCCCGCCCACCGGCTCGATGGCCGCTTCCACCGGACCCTTCACGTCGTCGGCACGCTGGACGTACGGGCAGGTGGGGATGCTGTTCGGCGGCGTGTAGATGGTGTGCGACGCGTGGTCCTCGTCCTCGAACGCGACCGCGCCCTTTCCCAGGTCGGCGGCGCCGACGAAGCCGGAACGGATGGTCTCGACGGTGTAGGGCGGCTTGGTCACCGGCTCCGGTGTCCCGCCGGAACACCCCGCCAGGACGCCGGCGGCGATCGCACCGGCGGCGGCCAGGGCCACCCGCGACGCGGGGGCCGTACGGTCAGCGCCTCGCATGTGTCGGCAGCCTTTCAATGTGCGGTGAACGGGACACGCACGCGTGTCTCGTCGAAGTCGGAAACGCGGATGTCCAGCCGCAACGCCCACTCCCCGGGGTAGGGGATGGACATCGAGCCCGCCACGTAGTGCCCGGGTTCGGCCGCCGTCACCGTGACGGGCAGCGCGGGCACGCCGCGGTCCCGCGATTCGAGCGCGCCGGAGATCTCTGGCACCGCGACCAGCCTGCCGTCGCGTCCGGTCAGGTAGATGTCCGCGGTGTTGCCGCCCGGTCTCGCCGGTTCGATCTTCACCTGGATCGAGCCGCCGCGCAGCCCGCCGTACGGGCCGCCGTACGGGCCGGACGCGTTCACCGCGGCGGGGAACGGGACCGTGGTGTCCACCGGCGGCGCGTAGCTGGTGCGGGCCGGGGCAGTGTCGACCAGAACGGCGGTGACGGACACGACGACGATCCCGAGCACGACCTCACCGGCGACCGAGCGGCGCAGCCTGCGCACCGCAGCAGCAGGGTCCTGCGGCGTACGGCGGGCGCGGTCGCGCCGCTGTACGAACCGCCGCGATCCGGAGGCGAGCGCCAGCACCCCGAGCACGATGGCGAGCTTGACGAGCAGCAGCCGCCCGAAGCCGGTCGCGCCGAGCGCGCCCCACGTTCCCACCTGACGCCACGACAGGTACAGCCCGGTGACCGCGATCACCGCGAAGCACAGCAGCGCGAGCCGGGAGAACCTCGGGAGCGCGGGCTCCAGGGAGAGCAGCCCGGGGTCCCGCTTGCCGGCCGGGGCGAGCACGCAGAGCGCGAGCGTCACCAGGCCGCCCAGCCACAGCGACATGGCGAGCAGGTGCAGGCTGGTCGCCGGGACGGCCAGCCAGGTCTGCGTGCCACTCTGCGCGTGGTCCGCGAGCGTCCAGGTCAGCGTCATGGCGACGGCGCCGACGGCGACCACGGGCAGCGCGATCCTGCGGCCGACGCCGCCCGGCTCGGGAGCGTCCGTCTCCGCGTCGGCGGCGGCCGAGGGGCGGATCGCGATCAGGAAGACCACACCGAGGACGGCCACGAGCACCAGCCGGGCCAGCAGCGCGTACCCCAGCCGGGTGGACAGCGTCGCGCCCAGCAGGCCGGGGTCGAACACCCCGGTCAGCGGCCTGCCGTCGGCGTACGGCCCTTGGACGAGCAGCACCACGGCGGTGCCTGCGGCCAGCGCGGCGAACCCCGACCAGACGACGCGCCGGCCGCGCCGGTCACCACGTCCCGCGGGCCAGAGCGCGGCCACGAACATCCCGCCGCCGAGGACGAGGGCCACACCGAGGTAGGCCACGCCACGGCCGATCGCGGCGACGACGGGGACCACGCGGTCGGCGTCCTGCTCCACGTCGGCGGCCATCGCGCTCGGGTGGCCGACGCTGAAGCTGAACGCTCCCGACACAACGTGCGAGTCCACGGACGTCACCCGCCACGACACGACGTAGGTTCCCTCGGCCAGGTCCCGGGGCAGGCTCGCCCGCGCCGTGTCGGCCTTTCCGTCGGCGAACCCCGCCGCGCCGATGGCCAGCTCCTTGCCGGTGGGGTCGAGCAACTGGATGGACCGGCCGCTCAGGCTCACCGCCTCGTCGAAGCGGAGCCGCACCTCGGCCGGGGGCGAGGCCAGCACCTGTCCGTCGACCGGCGAGCTCTCCAGCAGGTAGGCGTGCGCGTACGCCGGGCGGGCGGCCACACCGGGGAGGAGGCCGACGACCAGGCCGCCGGCCAGCAGGAGCACTGCTGCCACGAGTCGCGCGACGGGCACGGCGTATGTCGTCTCCCGCGTGAGATGTCGGCGTCGCACCGTCACCCTTCCACTCCGTCAGGGCGGAGCCTGCCCGAGCGGGGAGTCCCGCCCGGACCGGCTCCGGCTCGGACGGTCACTTGTCGCAGGAGTTCCAGCAGATCTTCTTGTCCGGCTTGCCCGCCAGCTTGCCGTCGAACCGCAGCACGTCGACGCCCCGGTTGTAGTCGGCGACGTAGACCAGGCCGTTGTGCCAGTACGCGGCCGACGCCGAGCCGCCGGTCACGTCCGTGCCGGACGGGACCCGGAAGTAGCCGACCTGGGTCGGGTTGGCCGGGTCGGACACGTCGAGGAACCGCGTGCCCTGGCCGTACCATCCGATCGCCACGATGTTGCCGTTGACGGTGAACCAGTGGGCGGAGCAGCTGCCGGTGGTGGCCGAGCCCTCCTTGCCCCAGGGCGACCAGTGGCTGACCAGGTTGAGCCGGAGCGGCTTGTCCGGCGTGGACTTCCAGCCCTCGCCGTCGTAGCTGCCCTTCAGCGACACGATCTTGAACTCGCCCGCCTGGGAACAGGTGGTGATGTTCTCGTTGGTCACGTAGACCAGCTCGCCCTTGTCGAAGGAGCCGAGCTTCTCGGTGTTGTGGTAGGCGTTGTGGTCGAAGTAGTCGAAGAACTCCGTGCCCTGCGGATTGGTCGGCATGGCCGTACCGCCCGCGTACGGGATCGGGTCGTACGCCGTCGCCACCCGCTTGGTCTTCCGCACCGGGTCGTAGTGGTTGCCCTTGGTCCAGTAACCGCGGACGCCGCCCTCGCCGGAGACCCAGGCGACGCCGTCCTTGTCGACGTCGACACTGTGCACGTAGTCGGTGACGCCGTCGAACCGGCCGAGGTCGAGCGCCAGATCCAGGGTCTTCGGGTGCTTGGGGTCACGGATGTCGGTCACCCGGACCGGCACGCCCTTCCATGACGGGTCCTGGCCCGGCGTGCCGGTGTTGGCCGGTCCGACCGACCACAGGTAGGAGCAGTCGTTGATGCAGGTGGCCGTGTGCCCGGCCGCGACCGGCTGGAAGACGACGACCTTCGGCTGCCAGGGGTTCTTCACGTCCACGATGTAGACGCCGGACTGGCCGGTCGAGACGGTGCCGCCGAAGCCGCGCGGGTCCCTGCTGAGGAAGACCAGCTTGCGCTTCGGGTCGACGGTCATGTTCTCGCCTTCCCAGAACCTGTCCTGGGTGTCCCCCGGCTGGCGCAGCTGGGCGGCCGTGATGGTGGAGACCAGCGCCGGGTGCTCGGGGTCCTTCAGCGACCAGACGGCCAGGCCGCCGGTGCCGTTGGCGAACATGAAGTCGTAGCCGTACTTGTCGTAGCTGATGAAGTTCAGCCCTGAGTAGCCGCTCACGCCCTTGACGTTGTCGAGGAACGTCACGTTGCTCTTGACGGCGGTCGTCGGAACGTTGTGCACGTCGTCCAGGACCGGCCCACCATGGGCGGAGTTGTCGGATGGACGCTGGTCGGACGGTGTGTCGGCGAACGCCGAGCCTGCTGCGGGGATCTGCAGCGCTGCCGCGGTCAACAGCGCGGCTGCGGCCGCTACGAGAGGTTTCACTCTCACAAACCCTCCTTGAGGGGCAGCGAAGCGGATGTAAGCCGCATCGCCGAAGATCGTGATCAAACTGACTCTAATCACCACGAGAGTGGATGTCAGTAGTCAAAGATCTCAGAAGGGTATCTTTAGGGACTCGGAGAAAACCCTGGTTTCAGGCCAACCACATCACGCCGAGCACGTCAAGCCCCGCATTCACGCGCCCACACCAACCGGCCCCGATGCTGCGGCGGCCCAATGACGACCTATCGGCTGCGCTCGGGTCCGGAGAGGCGCGGTCAGCTCGGCCCGGCTCGTGCAGACGCTCGCTACGTGTCGAGCAGATCAAGCGTGCGTTTGAGGGTCGTTCCCGTTCCTGTACAGCCCGCGTCGCGGGTAGTCCCGTTGTCCCCTTGCAAACGCCCCACGACTATTCCCGGAGCGATTTGCGATTCACCAAGTCCGGCACGGGGCGCTCATGAGGCGTCAAGGAATCCGGGCGCGGACGGATTGAGGCGATGGAATGAACGATCGGGAGCTGGGCCGGCGGGTGGCGTACTGGCGGCGTCGGCGCGGCCTGACTCAGCAGATCCTTGCCGACCGGATTGGCCGTTCGACCAGTTGGTTGCGCAAGGTGGAGGCCGGGGTTCGAAGCGCCGACCGGCTTTCCGCCCCGGACTCGCTCTGCGAGGCGCTGAACGTCGATCTGCAAACCCTGATCGGCGAGGAGCCCGCCCGGAGCGGAACCGTGTGCATCGACGACGCCCAGGTCGAGCACATCCGGAACGCGATGGAGCGTTACGCCCTCGATGCCGGACCGGGAGACCTCGTCCGGTTGCGCCGCCAGGTCGCGTACGCCGCTCGCGCGGGAGTGCAGGCATGAGCCGGGGCGTGCTGTACGTGCCGGCGTCAGGCGGCCGGCGGGTTGCCGGGGAGCTCGACGGTGGCGAGGGTGCCGCCACCGGGGGCGTTCTCGATCGCGACCCGGCCCCCGGCGTCCCGTACGGCCTGGGCCACGATCGACAGGCCGAGACCGGATCCGGGCAGGCTGCGCGCCGACGGCGAGCGCCAGAACCGCTCGAACACGTGCGGCAGCTCGTCGTCGGGGATGCCGGGGCCCTCGTCGCGCACGGTCAGCACGCCGCCCTTGAGCCGCACGGTCACCAGGCCCCCGGGCGGGCTGAACTTCACGGCGTTGTCGAGCACGTTCACCGCGGCCCGCTGCAGGCCCCTGGCGTCCCCGTGCACCTGCCACGGCTCCAGGTCGACGTCGAAGCGCAGCCCTGGACCGCGCCGCCTGGCCCGCTCGACCGCCGAGGCCACCACCTCGTGCAGGGCGATGTCGGACGACCCCTCGCCGCTCTCCGGCTTGCGCGACAGCTCCAGCAGGTCGCCGATGAGGCTCGACATCTCCTCGAACTGCTCCTTGACGTTCGCCAGCAGGCGCCGCTTGGCCGAGGGCTCGATGGCGCGGCCGGTGTTCTCGCTGCGCAGCAGCAGGTCGATGTTGGTACGCAGGCTCGTCAGCGGGGTGCGCAGCTCGTGTCCCGCGTCGGCGACGAGCCGCCGCTGGCGCTCCTGGGAGCTGGACAGGGCGGCGGTCATCGTGTTGAACGACCGGCTGAGGCGGGCGATCTCGTCCTCCCCCTCCACCGGGATCGTCACGCTGAGGTCCTCGGTCCTGGCGACGTGCTCGACCGCGCGGGTCAGCCGCTCCACCGGGCGCAGTGCCGTACGGGCCAGCCAGAGCCCGGCCACGGCGGCGCCGAGCACGCCGAGCACGCTGACCGAGCCGAAGACGAGGGCGAGGATGCGGAGCGTCTGGTCCATCTCGGCGGTGGAGCGGAACACGCTCACCGTGACCGGGCCCGGCCGCAGGGGCGGCTCCGCGAGCTGGGCGACGTCGCCCGGAGGGACGCCGGGACGCGGCTCATATCTGAAGGTGTAGACGAGCACGGAGGTGCCGTCGGTGGCGACCGCGTCGCGCAGCACGGGCGTGCCGCCGGAGGCGGCCATCGTCCGTTCCTGTGCCGTCGGCGTCACCTGGGCCGACCCGGACGCGACGCACACCGAGCCGTCCGGCAGCACGACCTGCCAGCTACGCCCCGAGGGGTCCCAGTCGGGCCGGGGGCGGGCCTCCTTGCGCCCCTGACCGGCGCAGTCCCGCAGCGCGAACGCGACCTGCTGCGCCGGCGGCCGCAGGTGCGTGATCGAACCGACGATCTGGCCGCGCATCTCACTGCGGACGAGCAGCCAGCACACGGCCGCCGCCACCGCGACGGCCAGGGCGACCCCGGCCGCGATCAGCAGCGTGAGCCGGGACCGCAGGGATCGCCGTCTCACGGCGACGGCCGGAGCACGTAGCCCACGCCGCGCACCGTGTGGATCACGCGGGGCAGCCCGCCCGCCTCGGTCTTGCGCCGCAGGTACATCACGTACACGTCCAGCGAGTTCGACGACGGCTCGAAGTCGAAGCCCCACACCTCCCGCAGGATCTGCTCGCGGGTGAGCACCTGGCGTGGGTGGGAGAGGAACAGTTCGAGCAGCAGGTGCTCGGTGCGGGTGAGGTCGAGCCTGCGGCCGGCCCGGGTGACCTCCCAGCTCACGGTGTCCATGCGCAGGTCGCCGAAGGCGAGGACGTCGCCGCCGCTCTCGTTCCGCACGTACTGCCCGCCGCGCCGCAGCAGCGCCCGCACGCGGGCGAGCAGCTCGTCGAGCTCGAACGGCTTGACGAGGTAGTCGTCCGCCCCGGCGTCCAGGCCGGAGACGCGGTCGCCGACGGCGTCGCGGGCGGTCAGCATGAGCACCGGCAGCAGGTTGCCCGCGGCGCGCAACCGCCGGCAGGCCGTCAGCCCGTCGAGCCGGGGCATCATGACGTCGAGGAGCACCGCGTCGTACGTCCTCCCGTCCTGCCCGGCGCGGTCGAGGAGGTCGAGCGCGGTGAGCCCGTCGGCGGCGGTCTCGACCGCGTAGCCCTCGAACTCCAGGCTGCTGCGCAGCGCCTCCCTGAGTGCGGGCTCGTCATCCACTACCAGCAGTTTCGCCGATTCCTCACGCACCGGCACAAGCTACCCGAGCGTCATGAAGGTTCCGTTAGAACGGCCATCGCGGCGTTGTGGCCGGGGATGCCGCTGACGCCGCCGCCGCGCCGGGCGCCCGCGCCGCACAGCAGCACCCGCTCGTGCGCCGTCTCGACGCCCCACTGAGCGGGCCGGTCCCCGTGGCCGCCCTCCTCGGCGTACGGCCAGGACAGGTCGCGGTGGAAGATGTGGCCTCCGGGCAGGCCCGCGTCGCGCTCCAGGTCGAGCGGCGTCTTGACCTCCAGGCAGGGCTCGCCCGAGGGCGCGCGCAGCAGGCAGTCCTCGATGGGCTCGGCGAGCACGGAGTCGATCGAGGCGAGCGTGCGGGCCAGCGCCTCCTTCTTCGCCGCCGGATCGGCGAACAGGCGCGCCGGCATGTGCAGGCCGAACAGCGTCATCGTGTGCGCCCCCGCCTCGCGCAGCTCCGGGCCGAGGATCGAGGGGTCGGTGAGCGAGTGGCAGTAGACCTCGGCGGGCGGCAGGTCCGGCACCTTCCCCGCGGCGGCCTGCGCGTACGCCGCGGCGAGCTGGTCGCGGGTCTCGTTGATGTGGAAGGTGCCGCTGAACGCCTCGGCGGGGTCCACGGCGGGGTCGCGCAGCCGGGGCAGCCGCGACAGCACCATGTTGATTTTGAGCTGGGCGCCCTCGGGCCGCTCGGGCGTCTCCCCGAGCAGGCGGGCGAGCACGGCGGGCGGCAGGTTGGCCAGCACCTTCCCGGCGGTCACCGCGTGCTGCGCGCCGTCGTCGAACGTGACCTCTCCCGTGTCCGGGTCGATGGCCAGCACCTCGGCGCCGGTGCGGATCTCGGCGCCGTGCCGCCGCGCGACCTCGGCGAGCTCGGCGGTCACCGCGCCCATGCCGCCGACCGGGACGTTCCAGTCGCCCGTGCCGTCGCCGATGACGTGGTAGAGGAAGCACCGGTTGGCCAGCAGGTCGGTGGCCGGGTCGGCGAAGGTGCCGATCAGGGAGTCGGTGAGGACGACCCCGCGCACGGTGTCGTCGGCGAACCGCTCGTCCACCACCTCGCCGACGGGCCGTTCGAACAGGTCGCGCCACGCCTCGTCGTCCCCCACGACCTCCCGAAGTGCCGTACGGCCGCGCAGCGGTTCGAGCAGCGTCGGCGCGACCCGCTGGGCCACATGGGCGGTCATCCCGTAGAACCGCTCCCAGGCGGCCAGGTCGTGCCGTCCTCCGGTCACCGCCTCGAAGGAGGCGGCGGTGCGCGCGGCGTCCTCGTTGTCCACGAGCAGACCGGTGTCGCCCGCCGGCGTGTAGGAGGCGAAGCGGCGGCGGCGCAGGTCGAGACGGAGCCCGAGGTCCTTCACGATCTTCGTGGGCAGCAGGCTGACCAGGTAGGAGTAACGCGACAGCCGCGCGTCCACGCCGGGGAACGCTCGGGCCGACACGGCGAGACCGCCCACGTGGCCGAGGCGTTCCAGGACCAGCACGCTGCGTCCGGCGCGGGCGAGGTAGGCCGCGGCGACGAGGCCGTTGTGCCCGGCGCCGGCGATGACGACGTCGTAGTGCGAGCGTGGCATGAAGGCGTTCTCCCGGGTCGTACGTGGCTCGGTGTCTCAGTGGGCGGGGCCGGATGCGGGTCGTGACGGCGGGCGTGAAAGGGTCTCGGAGGGCCGACGGGGGGCCGGCGACGGGTGAGGCCGGGCGGACGCCCGCAACTTATCGCAAGTTCCCCCTCGATACCCGGGCAGAATATGCCGAAGCGGACAATCTTCCGCCAACGAGAGAACCCCAAGCGGGAAACACACCGAGCGATCCGGAGGGGCGCGCCGCCGATCTGGACCGAGCAGCGCGCGGGAGCGAAGCGACCCGAGCGCGACGAGGGAGGCGCCGACGGCGCGCCTTCGGCACGGCCAGGCGGAAGTGAGCGCCCCGATGGTGAGCGGGAAACACAGGAGAGACATGCGCGTTTCCGATGAGGTCGCCGAGGCGCTGGCCGCCGGCCGTCCGGTGGTCGCCCTGGAGTCCACCATCATCTCCCACGGGCTTCCCCAGCCCCGCAACCTCCAGGTCGCACTCGAACTGGAGGACATCGTCCGGCAGGCGGGGGCCGTGCCGGCGACGGTGGCGGTGCTGGACGGCGTCCCCCGGGTGGGCCTGGACAAGGAGGGGCTGGAGCGGATCGCGACCGAGCCGGGCCTGCGCAAGCTCGGCTTCCGCGACCTCGCCCCGGCCGCCGCGCTCGGGCTCAGCGGCGCCACGACCGTCTCGGGCACCTCGTTCCTGGCCGCCCGCGCGGGCGTGCGGGTGTTCGCCACCGGGGGCCTCGGCGGCGTCCACCGCGGCTGGACCACGGTGCAGGACGAGTCTGCCGACATCGACACGCTCAGCCGCACGAGGATCACCGTCGTGTGCGCCGGGGTGAAGTCGATCCTCGACGTGCCCGCGACGCTCCAGCGGCTGGAGACCAAGCAGGTCACCGTCGTGGGCTACCGCACGGACGAGTTCCCCGGTTTCTACCTGCACACCTCCGGCGAGCCGGTGGACTGGCGCATCGAGACGCCGCAGGAGGCCGCCGGCGTCATGCGGGCCCAGGACGCGCTCGGCGGGCTCGACACGGCGCTGATCGTGGCGAACCCGGTGCCGGTCGATCTCCAGCTCGACCCCGAACTGCACGACCGGGTGCTCGCGGACGGCCTGCGCGCCGCCGAGGAGCGCGGGGTCACCGGGCAGGCCATCACGCCGTTCCTGCTGGAATACCTGGTCGAGGGCACGGGTGGCGCCTCGCTGGAGGCCAACCTCGCGGCCGTACGCGGCAACACCCGCCTGGCCGGGGAGATCGCGGCCGCCTGGGCGGCCGGGTGAGCGGTCTGCTGGTGATCGGCGACGTGGTCACCGACGTCGTCGCGCTGCACGACGGCCCCGCGGCCACCGGCACCGACACGCCCGCCGACATCGCGCTGCACCCGGGCGGCTCGGGGGCGAACACCGCCTCCTGGGCCGCCCGGCTCGGCGCGGACACCCGCCTGCTCGCGCGGGCCGGGTACGACACCGGCGAGTGGCACGCGGCCCAGCTCACCAAGGCCGGGGTCCGGCCGCACCTGCGGATCGACCCGGAACGGCCCTCGGCCGTCGTGATCGCGATGGTCGACTCCACCGGCGAGCGGTCCATGCTCACCAACCGCGGGGCGAGCGGCCACATCGGGGTCGGCGACTGGACCCCGGACCTCCTCGACGGGGTCGGGCACCTGCACGTGTCGGCGTACACGATGTTCGCCGAGCCGGGCCTGGAGCTCGTACGGCTCGCCATGCGCGAGGCAGCCGGGCGCGGGATCACCATCAGCGTCGATCCGGCCTCCAGCGGGCCGCTGCGCGCCTTCGGGCCCGAGCGGTTCCTCCGCGAGAGCGCCCCGGCGAGCATCGTGATCCCCAACCTGGAGGAGGCCCTGCTGCTCGCGGACGCCGCGGATCCCGAGACGGCCGCCGGCACGCTCAGCGCCCACTACGGGACGGCTGTGGTGAAGCTGGGGGCCGGTGGTGCCCTGCTGGCCCGCGATGGCCGTATAGTCGCCAGAGCGGCCGCGCCCACGGCGGAGGTCGTCGACTCGACGGGCGCGGGAGACGCGTTCGCCGCGGGGTTCCTGGTCGCCTTCATGGCCGGGGACACGCCCGAGGAAGCCCTGCGTAAGGGGTGTGAGACGGGTGCCGCGGCGGTCGCGCAGATCGGTGCCCGGCCGGATCCTGGGAACTTTACCCTATTGACACCAATTGCTGGTTTGCGGCGTAAGCTGCACCATTAGCAACATGCGTCACTCTCGGGAGGGTGCGGTCATACCGATGGACGCCGAGTCAACGATCTGCCTGAGCGACCTGGTCCCGGCCCTGCGCTGGAGCCGTCCTCAGCAGGTGGCCGAGCTGCTGGCCGACCCGCGCCTGCCCGGCGGCTGGTGGGCCTCCGTCGGAATCGGCCGCGCGATGCGGGCGACCGGCGTCGACTGGCTCTGCGAGCGGCTCGCCCGCCTGGCGGTCGGGCGCTGGGACCACCTGCCCCTCACCGACCTGCTTCCGGCGCTCCAGGTGCACACCGTGGACCCGGCCATGCCCGGCTGGCCCGACCCCGTACGCACGGTGGTCAACCACCTCGGCGGCTGGTATCGGCTGCGCCGCCTGACGCCGTGCGACCTCCAGGCCCCGGCCGCCCCGGCCTCGCCCGAGGTTCTCCTGACCACGGTGTTCCGGGAGGTGTTCGGGCGCCTGGAGAGCGAGCTGGCGTCCGGGCGGTCCGCGGAGGCCCTCGCCGGGGCCGAGGCCGCACCCCAGGCCCAGGCCGCCCAAGCACAGGCACAGGCACAGGTCCAGACTCCGGCACCGCCTCAGCCGCAGGCACAGGCCCCCGCACAGGCACAGGCACCCGCACAGGCACCGGCCCCCGCACAGGCACCGGGTCAGGGCCAGACGCAGGCGCCCGCCGGCCCCGCCTCCGTGCCCTTCCCGCAGGCCGTGCCCGGGACCTCCTCTCAGGCGTTCCCCCAGGTCGCCGCCGCGCAGGCACCGGCTCAGGCACCCGCCCAGACGCCCCCGCAGCCGGGGCAGGCGCCCGCCCGGCCGGGGCAGGGCACGCCGCCGCCACCCACCGTACCGGGGGCGGCGCCGGCGGCAGGACCGGTCAGGCCCGCCACCCAGCCCTTCGCCCGGCAGCCCGGAGCCTCGCTCCCGCAGGTCCCTGCGGCCCCTGCGCAGCCACCCGCCCAGCCCGCCGCTCAGCCGGCCGCCCAGCCTGCTCCGGAGGCGGCGCGGCCCGCCGACCTCAGCGCGCACCCGATGGTCGCGGTCATCGAGGGCCTGTTCCGCGGCTGGGACCCGCTCGCCAGGGCCGTCGCGGCCGAGCGGCTGTTCGCCGCCGAGCCGGTGAGCCTGCGCACGCTGGCGCACAACCTCAACGTTGACCGCGACCTGCTCTCCCAGGCCCAGCGCGCGGCCGAGGAGCGGGTGCTGCTGTGGCTGCGCTCCCCCGACTCCGCGCCGCTCACCGGCCACCTGTTCGGGCTCACCGAATGGCTGGGCGCGGCGGCCACCCAGGAGCAGCTCATCGCGGCCGACCCGTCCCACCCCATCGAGGTGCCGGCCCTCGGCACGCCGCTGTGGCGGGTGCTGGTGACGCTGATGCCCGACCGCCGCCTCCAGGACGGCTGGCTCGTGGTCGGCGACCTCGCGGGGCTGCGGGAGAAGACCCGCCAGCTGCTGGCGAACAAGCCGGCGGACGCCGACGTCGTGGAACTGCTCGGCCAGCTCGGCATCCGTGCCCACTCGGCCAAGGCGTGGCTCGAATCCATGCCGCAGGCGAGCTCGCCGGCCGAGCCCGGCCCCCTGCCCACCCGGCACGGCCCCGACCAGTCCGCGCGGCCCGCGCCGCTGCCCCGCCGTACGCCGGGCGCGAACGGGCACCATCACGGCCGCGGTGGGGTCCCGATCCCCTCGCAGGCCAACAACGGGCCCGACGCCGCCACCGCGCTCGCCGCGCTCAACGCGCTCACGAACGGCAATCTCAACGGCAACCTGAACGGACACCAGAACGGGAACCAGAACGGGAACCAGAACGGGAACCACCTGGGCGGCAATCTGAACGGGGGCGTGCCGCGGCCCCACCTGGTGCCGAACCCCCGCCCGACCTCCAGCCCGGCCTCCGACCCGCGCCGCTGGCAGCGGATCGACGTCACCAGCGGCCACCTGCGGGGCGAGCCGGTCGCGGTCCCGGAGGGGTACGCCGCCCAGCTCGGCATGCGCCCGGGGACGCTGCTGTCGGTCACCGGCCCGGGGGACAACGCCGTCGTGCTGGTGTGGCGCGACCGGCAGCCGGTGTTCGACTCGCTCCAGCCGGTGCTGATGCGGCTGAACGCGCGGCCCGGCGACTCGGTCTACGTGACCGTGGACGGCTACCGCCTGGACGCCCAGCTCACGTCTTCGGTCTGAGCATCTTGCGGTAGTAGGTGGCCGACACCTCGTAGCCGAGCGCGCCGTAGAACTCGGCGGCCCTCCGGGTCGCAAGTGCGACGTATCCGGCCTGCCGTGAGCGCGCCCACGTCTCGAACTCCTCAAGGAGCCGCCGCCCGATGCCGAGACGGCGGTAACCGCTCTCGATCATCGCCTCCTCCACCCACGCGACCCTGCCGTTGGCGAACAGCGTGAGGTGGGTGAAGCCCAGCAGGTAGCCGCGTACGGTGCCGTCAACGGTGGCGACGAGCAGGAAGGCGTCCTCGTTCTCCAGGAGTTGCGGCAGCGCGGCGTCGAACGGCGCCCGCTCGGGCCGGAACGTCACCGCGAACTCGCGGGCGAGCGCGAAGATCTCGTCCGCGTCGCTCTTCTCGGCCCTCCGGAACTGGAGATCACCAGACGTCATGAAAGGGACTCTAGGAGTGCCCGGGCACATACGTCCAATCCGGAGTCCGGCGATTCTCACGCCGGAGGCACGGCGAAGGAGCGCCGGGCGTGCCGTACGAACTCGCGTACGGCCGGGCCCTGGCCGCCGCGCCACAGCAGCGCGAGCAGGGCGGGCGTCTCGACGTCTTCGATGGTGAGCGCGGTGAGCCGGTCCCGGTAGGCCGCGGCCATCGACTCGCTGAGGACGGCGACGCCGAGCCCGCGGGCCGCGAGGCCGGCGATCGCGTCGGCCGCCCCGGCCTGCAGCGCGATCACCGGCTGGAGACCCCGGGCCGCGCAGGCGCGGTCGAAGACGGTGCGCAGGCCGGTGCCGTACGGCATGCAGACGATCGGGTGCGCGGCGAGGTCGCTCAGGGTGACGCCGCCCCGTCCCGCGAGGGGGTGATCCGGAGGGACGGCGGCGACGAGCCGCTCGCTGACGATCGTCAGCGTCTCCAGGCCGTCCGGGGCGGCGGCGAGCCCGGCGAGGGCCAGGTCGAGAGCCCCGGAGCGCACCCCTTCGACGAGCCGGTCGGAGTTGTCCTCCAGCAGGGCGATCTCGACCCCGGGATGGGCCCGGTGGAAGGCGGCGAGTGCGTCGAACAGCGGCGTGACGGTGCAGCCGACGACCATCCCGACGGTGAGCCTGCCCCGGATGAGTCCGGTCACCTCGCCCACCGCCTGGCCCAGCGCCCCGGCCGCGGCGAGCGCGGCGCGGGCGTGGTCGAGCGCGGCCTTGCCCGCGACGGTCAGGGTGACGGTCCGCGCGGACCGGTCGAACAGCTCGGCGCCGAGCTCGCGTTCGAGCTGCCTGATCTGGGCGCTGACGCCCGGCTGGCTGATGTGCACCCGCTCGGCGGCGCGGGTGAAGTTGCGCTCCTCGGCGACCGCGACGAAATACTCCAGCTGGCGCAGCTCCATAACTTTTGATTCTAGTTGCCAGCAGAACCATCTGTTGGACTTCTGAAAGGCGGCTCGGCAGGGTGGAGGCTGTACGAGATTCGCCGTCGAGATTCGGGGAGGAACCGATGCCGGATTACGAGAAGGCCATGCGGCCGGAGGACATCACCCGCCTGTTCGTCGAGCGGTCCAACGCCGGTGACGCCGCGGGCGTGGCGGCGCTCTACGAGGAGAACGCCGTGCTGGCCTACCCGCCGGGCAGCGTGACGGTCGGCCGGGAGGCGATCCGCGCCCTGTGGGAGAAGGTGCTGGCGAACCGCCCCCGCTTCGAGCCCGAGGAGCCCCTTCCGACGCTGGTCAGCGGCGACATCGCGCTCACCTCGACCCCGCCCAGGGACGGCGCCGGCGCCCGCGCCCAGGTCGTACGGCGCCAGCCCGACGGAAGCTGGCTGCGAGTGCTCGACCAGCCGGAGTTCCAGCCGCCGTCCCGCTGAGCGACGTGCTGCCGGCACGCCCCGGGGAGCGGCGCTCCCCGGGGCGTGCCGGAGCGATCAGGAGTGGACCGGTGTGGCGGCGGGTTCGGCCCCGGGAGCCGGGGCGTGGCCCTCGTCCACGAACGTCGCCTCGTCGAAGGGCACCCGGCCGGCCAGCACCTCCTCGGCCCGGGAGCGGTCGAAGTCGCCCACCCATGAGCCGATCAGGACGGTCGCGACCGCGTTGCCCGCGAAGTTGGTCAGCGCCCGGGCCTCCGACATGAACCGGTCGATGCCCACGATCAGGCCGACGCCGTCCACGAGAGCCGGCCGGTGCGCCTGCAGGCCTCCCGCCAGCGTGGCGAGGCCGGCGCCGGTGACCCCCGCCGCCCCCTTGGACGCGATGATCATGAAGACCAGCAGCCCGATCTGCTCCCCGGCGGAGAGCGGGAAGCCGGTCGCCCGCGCCACGAACAGCGTCGCCATGGTCAGGTAGATGGCGGTGCCGTCGAGGTTGAAGGAGTAGCCGGTCGGCACCGTGATGCCGGCGACAGCGCGGCTCACCCCCAGGTGCTCCATCTTGGCGATCAGGCGCGGCAGCGCCGACTCGGAGGAGGACGTGGACAGGATGAGCAGGAACTCCCGGCCGAGGTAGCGCAGCAGCGACAGCAGGTTGATCCGCGCGCCGAGCCACAGCACCGTGCCGAGCACGACTCCCACGAAGAGCAGGCACGTCAGGTAGAAGCCGCCCATCAGCAGCGCCAGGCTGCGCAGCGCGTCGAAACCGCCCGCGCCGACCACCGCGGCCATCGCGCCGAACGCGCCGACCGGAGCCGCCCACATGATCATCGCCAGCACGCGGAAGACGAGCCGCTGCACGTGGCCGAGCCCCCGCAGGATGGGCGCCGCCCGCTCCCCCATCGCCTGCAGCGCGAAGCCGGTCAGCAGCGCGACCAGCAGGGTCTGGAGCACCTGGCCCTCGGTGAACGCCGAGACGAACGTCGCCGGGATGATGCCGAGCAGGAACGACGTGGTGTCGCTCTCGCCGCCCTTGGCCGCCTGCTCCTCTGCGGCCTTGCGCAGCTCGTCGGTCAGCTGGAGCCCCTCGCCGGGGTGCAGGACGTTGCCCACGAGCAGGCCGATGGCCAGCGCCACCGTGGACATCACGAGGAAGTAGCCGATGGCTAGCCCGCCCACCTTGCCGACCTTCGCGGCCTGGGCCACAGAGCCGACGCCGAGCACGATCGTGCAGAAGATGATCGGGCTGATCATCATCTTGATCAGTGCCACGAAGGCCGTGCCCAGCGGTTTCAGCGCCACCCCGGCGTCCGGCGCCACCAGGCCCAGGGCGATCCCGAGGAGGACCGCGACGATCACCGCCAGGTAGAGATAGTGGGTCCGGTCACGGGGTGCCGGGTTCGGTGTGGTCGTCACGCGACCCTCCTCGTCCTCATACGGCCCACGACAGACGCGGGCGACAACGCGATCTGGTCGGTGACTATGCGCCCGGTAGTGACCTGGGTCACTATTGCGTACATTTCGTTCACGGCGGTTTTCACCGGCGCGCGCCGCGGCGGTGAATCCGCGCAGACCGCGCAGGACCGTGCAGGACCGCACCGGGAGCGAGGACGCTGAGGCCGTGACGACGATGACCGCCAGGCTCGGACGCTGGAGTCTGGCCCGGCAGGTGCTCGTGCTGCAGATCCTCGTCGTCGCGATCACCGTGGCAGGCGCCACCTTCCTCGGTTTCCTCCGTACCCGTCAGCTTCTCGACGACGAGGCCGCGAGGACGAGCAAGGCGGTGGCGATCAGCCTGGCCGACGCGCCCACCGTGCTCGACGCGCTGGACGACCCCGATCCCTCGGCCGTGCTCCAGCCGTACGCGGAACGGGTGCGCACGGAGGCCGGGCTCGACTTCATCACGATCATGAACACCGAGGGCCGCAGATACACGCACCCCAACCCCCGGCAGATCGGCGGGCACTTCCTCGGCACCACGGCGCCGGCGCTGGCCGGGCGCACGTTCACCGAGACCTACACCGGCACGCTGGGGCCGTCCGTACGGGCCGTCACCCCCGTGCGGGACGCCACCGGCCGGGTCGTGGCACTGGTCAGCGCCGGCATCACGGTGGCGAAGATCAGCGCCGAGATGCGCGGGCAGCTCGGCTCGGCCGTCCTCACCGGCCTGCTCGGCCTGGCGGCGGGCATCGCCGGCGCCTACCTGGTGGGCGCCCGCCTGCGCCGTCAGACGCACGGGCTGGGCCCGGCGGAGCTGAGCCGCATGTACGAGTACCACAACGCGATCCTGCACGCGGTGCGCGAAGGGCTGCTGCTCGTCGACCGGGACGGCCGGCTGACCCTCGCCAACGACGGCGCCCGCGACCTGCTCGGCCTGCCCGAGGACGCGGAGGGACGGCACGTCGGCGACCTGGGCCTGTCGCCCTCGCTGGCCGAGATGCTCGGCTCCGGGGAGAGCCGGTCGGACGAGATCCACCTGACCGGCGAACGCGTGCTGGTGGCGAGCGCCGCCGTGGTGCGGTCAGGCGCGCGTTCGCTCGGCACGGTGGTCACGCTCCGCGACCACACCGAGCTGCAGGCCCTCGCCGGGCAGCTCGACGCCGAACGCGGCTTCGCCGAGTCGCTCCGCTCGGCCGCGCACGAGGCGGCCAACCGGCTGCACACGGTCGTCGCGCTCGTGGAGCTGGGCCGCACCGACGAGGCGGTGGAGTTCGCCACCGCGGAGCTGCGGGCGGCCCAGCGGCTCACCGACCGCGTGGTGGGCTCGATCCGCGAGCCCGTCCTCGCGGCGCTGCTGCTCGGCAAGAGCGCGGCCGCCGCGGAGCGCGGAGTCGATCTCGTGATCAGCCCGGACAGCGAGCTCGACGACGTCGCCCTCGACGCCCGCGACCTCGTCACCATCGTCGGCAACCTGATCGACAACGCGATCGACGCCGCCGTACAGGGCGCTGTTCAAGGCACTGTTCAGGGCGCTGTTCAGGGCGCTGTTCAGGGAACGCCGCCCGCCCGGGTCCGTGTCCACCTGCGCGCCGAGGACGGCACGTTCCTGATCAGGGTCGCCGACAGCGGCCCCGGGATCGACCCCGGCGTCGTACGTGACGTGTTCCGGCGCGGCTGGTCCACGAAGGGGGACGGCCGGGGGCTCGGCCTCGCGATGGCGGGGCAGGCGGCCCGGCGCCTCGGCGGCGACATCGAGGTCTGCGCCGGCGAGGGCATCGGCGGTCAGGGGGCGGTGTTCACCGTACGGCTCCCGCTGCCGCGTCAGTCTGATGGGCCGGACGGGCCGGACGTGCTGGACGTGCCGGACGTGCCGGACGTGCCGGACGTGCCGCGCCGGGCGGACGGGCTGGGACGGGCGGCGGCGGACGTTCCCGGCGGCGGCCCGGGGCGCGCGGAGGTCCGGCCGTGATCTCGGTGCTGATCGTGGAGGACGAGGAGCTGACCGCCGAGGCCAACCGCCTGTACGTCGAGCGGGTGCCCGGCTTCCGCGTCGCGGGCGTGGCCAGGTCGGGCGGCGAGGCCGTACGCGCGCTGCGCCGCGAGCCGGTTGACCTCGTGCTGCTCGACCTCTACCTGCCGGATATGCACGGGCTGGACGTCTGCCGGGCCATGCGGGCCGCAGGCCTGCCCTCCGACGTCATCGCCGTGACCTCGGCGCGGGACTTGTCGGTGGTCAGGTCGGCCGTCTCCGCCGGGGTCGTGCAATATCTGCTGAAGCCCTTCACCTTCGCCCTGCTGCAGGAGAAGCTCGAACGATACGCGGCGTTCCGGTCGTCGATCAGCGGGCCGGGCGAGGTCAGCGGCCAGGGCGAGGTGGACCGGGCGCTGTCCACCCTGCGCGGGACCGCCCGCCCCCACCTGCCGAAGGGGATGACGGCCGACACCCTGGAGGCGGTCGCGGGCGCGCTGCGGGACGCCGCCGACGGCATGTCTGCCCAGGCCGTCGGCACGGTCGTGGGCGTGTCCCGGGTGACGGCCCGACGTTACCTGGAACACCTCGTCGACACCGGCGTCGCGCGCCGGGTCCCCCGATACGGCGGCCCCGGCCGCCCGGAACTCTGCTACACCCTCGCCTGATCAACCATCCGCCCCGACGACCACGCGCCAGCTCCCCCGATACGGCGGCCCCCGCCGCCCGGAACTCTGCTACACCCTCGCCTGATCAACCATCCGCCCCGACGACCACGCGCCAGCTCCCCCGATACGGCGGCCCCCGCCGCCCGGAACTCTGCTACACCCTCGCCTGATCAACCATCCGCCCCGACGACCACGCGCCAGCTCCCCCGATACGGCGGCCCCCGCCGCCCGGAACTCTGCTACACCCTCGCCTGATCAACCATCCGCCCCGACGACCACGCGCCAGGTCCCCCGATACGGCGGCCCCCGCCGCCCGGAACTCTGCTACTGCCTCGCCTGGTCGAGGCCGTCAGCAGCCCCCGCCCCGCTCAACCTCACCGTCCTCCCGCCCTTGGCCGTGCCCTGACGGCGCGCGGCCCGTCGGCAGCGCCCGCCTCGGCAAACGCAGCGAGGCCGCAGCTCGCACCAAATCGCCCAACGACTTTGCTCGGGTTGAGCTGAGGCTCCAACCCTCCGCTTCGCACGGTTGTCACTCGCTCACAGAGTGTGAGATAATCCATACAACAGTTCGAATAAAACGAGGAGGGTGTGATGGATCTGTTCGATATCGATCCTGAGCGCCTTAGTCATTCGAACGATGTCGACGGTGAGTGGTGGGACGGCTGGTGGGATCGCCTGATCGCCAATTCCCCACTGTGGTCGTCCGACGGCTCGTCCGCCCGCGAGCCCTTCCCGATCATCAAGTTTGGGCCCCGGCAGCACGCAGACGCGCCCGGCACCGATAGCGCGGACGCTCCAGGCACGGACGCCCCAGGCACGCATACCGACAGGGCAGATAGCGACGGCGCGGAGTCCACGGGTAGGGCTGCCGCCGGTGCGGATGCCGCTGGCATAAGCGGTGCTGGCACGGACGGCGCTGACGCGAACGCCGTGTGTTGGACCGCCGACAGCGCGGGATCTGACGCGGGTGCCGCCCGTGGGGCTGCCGATCGTGCGGCTGCCGCCGGTGCGGACGCCGCTGGCGCGGATGGTGCTCGCGCGCACGCCGCGCGCGGGGCCGCCGAGAGTGCGGCATTCGCCGGTGCGAATGTGGGTGGCGCGAACGGCGCTAGCGCGAATGCCGCCCGTGAGACTGCCGAGGACGCGGCTCCCGCCGGTGCGAATGGCTCCGGCTCTGGCGCTAGCGCGGATGGCGCTGGCGCGGGCGGCTCTGGCTCGGGTGCGGGCGCAGGTGCGGGTGCTTCCGAGGGTGTGGGTGGGCGTGATCGTGGTCGTGACCGTGGTCGGGGTCGTGTGCGGTCGTCGTGGGTGGTGGTGGGGTCGGTTCGTGAGGTGGCCCAAGAGCTGGCGCTGACCCCGCTTCCCGATGACGTGGATGTGTGCCTGGCCGAGGCGGAGGAGTTGCTGTTCGCCCGGGATCGGATCACCAGCGCGCTGGCCGACCGGGTGGGGCGGGTCCACCGAGCAGGTCAGGCCAGGCAGCATGGGCATGCCTCCACCCGCTGCTGGCTACGCACCAGTGGGGGGATGACGGTGGGCGGTGCGGGCCGCCTGCTCACCCTCGGCGCGGAACTGCCGCGCCTCCCTACCGTGCGGGAGAAGTTCGCCACAGGGGAGCTGGCGGCGGGGGTGGTGGAGGCCATCTGCGCCGCCGTCGCCGGACTAACCGACGAGCAAGCCACCCTGGCGGAGCCGATCCTGGTGGACCTGGCCAGCAAAGCGGGGGCGGCGGAAGTCGCCAAAGCCGGCCGCCACCTGCGGGCGGTGCTCGACCCCGATGGGGAAGAACGCGACGAGCGGGCCGATTACGGGAGGCGGTTCCTGCGGGTCCGCCCGGGCAAGGGCGGCGGCGTGGAAGGGGAGTTCTACCTGCCGCGTGAGGCCGGCGCCCGGTTGATGACGTTGTTGCAGGCGTACGCCAAGCTGAGGGCGCAGGGGGATGACCGCCCGCTGACGGTACGTCAGGCCGACGCGCTGATCGCCCTGCTGGAGCAGAAGATCGTCACCGAGCTCCTCGTCGTGGTCAGCGCCGAATCCCTCCCCACCGACCCCGACAACACCAACCCAGAAACCACCGACCCCACCGCCGACCCGGCCACCCAAGACACCGACCCGGCCACCCAAGACCCCGCCGACCCGGCCACCGCCGACGAGGTCAGCGACCACTTCGCAGACCTCGGCGACAGCGCCCCCAGCGACTACGTCCCCGACCCTGCCGGAAGCACTGACGAGCCGGGCCAGGCCGACGACACCGCCGACCATGTCGAAAACGCGCGGGACGCCGGGGGCTTCGGGGAAGGCCGGGACGACACGGGCGATCCGACGCCCGCCGAAGCCGACGAGTTCGACGCTGCCGAGGCAGGTGCCGGTACGGGTAGGGATGCCGGTGAGCGGCGGCCCGGCGAGTGCGAGCCGTCCGACACCGCAAGCACCGCCGTTGCCGAGGGCGACCACACCGCAAGCACCGCCTCCGCCGAGGGCGGAGAGACCGTCAGCACCAGCTCTGCCGAGCGCCACGAGACCGCGCCCGCCACAGGCGGCGACGGCGACCGCGCTGCGGCCCCGTCTGGAGCACCGCACACCACACGGCGCGGGGCAGCATGGCCAGCCGACCGTGGAGGGCATTCGGACACGGCGCCTTCGGACACGGCGTCTTGGGACACGGCGTCTTCGGAGGCGGCGTGGCCGGATCCTCCTCCCGAGGACGCCTCCGCACATCACACCCACGCCGGGCCTCGGCCTGCGAGGGACTGCCGGCATGGCCAGGGCACGCCAGGGACGTCGGAAGGGGCGTCACCTGGAGCAGGGCAGGGTGCGTCGCGGGGTGCGTCGGCGGGCACGATGCCCGGGGCGTCGCTGGGGACGGCGCTGGGAGCGTCGGCAAGCACGCTGCTAGGGGCGTCTCTGGGAGGGGCGTTGGGGATGGTGCCGGGGCTGTTGCTGGCGACCGGGCAGGTGCTGCCCGTCTCCAGCGTGCACCGCCTCGCCCGCACCAGCACGTTGGTGCGGATCGTCATGAACGCCGAGGGACAGGTCCTCGACATGGGCCGAAAAGTCCGCCTGGCCACCCCCGCCCAACGCCGGGCCATCTACGCCCGCTATGACACCTGCTGGATCGACGGCTGCCCGCTCCCGGCGACCATGTGCCAGATCGACCACGCCGACAACTGGAGCACCGGCGGGCTCACGGACCTGAAGCTGCTGGGCCCGGCCTGCCAGTTTCACAACCGCGACCGCTACCAGCACCCCGACCGCTACACCCGCCGCAACGTAGGCGAAGACCGCTGGGCCTTCACCTACCACCGCCTCGGAAGAACCCGACGACCACACGAGTAAGGCCGAAGGCACGGGGGTGGGCGATGCGCAGGCAAGCCCGGGCGACGCACGGACCGGCCCGGCGGCTGCGTGCATGACCCTCCAAGCCGCAGGCCGAGGGCGGACGCGAGGGTCGCCGGTGCACTGTCCGCTGGGCTTCACCGTGCGCTGCTGGGCTTCACGCTGCTCGACGGGGCTTCACACTGCTCCCTAGGGCCACAATGCTCCCCCGGGGCTTCACCTGTGCCGTAGTGCCGCATGGGGCTTCACAGGTGGGCTCGGACCGGGTCCGCGTTCCGGCTCGCCATGATCCTGAACCGCGCCGAGTTTCGTGGAGGCCGGGTTAGCTGGCTGGGGTGAGGATAGCCGGGGCGGTTTGGGTTCGGTAGTGGGTCTCGAATTCGGCTGGTGGAAGGTCGTTGCAGGCGCTGTGGAGGCGCCGGTTGTTGTACCAGTCGACCCATTCCATGGTGGCGATCTCGACGTCGTCCAGGCCGTTCCACGGGCCGCGCCGGTGGATCAGCTCGGTCTTGTACAGCCCGATGGTGCTTTCGGCCAGGGCGTTGTCATAGCTGTCCCCTCGAGATCCGACCGAGCAGACCGCCCCGGCACCCGACAGGCGCTCGGTGTAGCGAATCGACAGATACTGGCAGCCGCGGTCGGAGTGGTGCACCAGGCCCTCCAGCCGCCGTCCGTCTCCGCGACGCCAGATGGCCATCTCCAGGGCGTCCAGCGCCAGGTCGGTGCGCAGATGATCGGCCAGACGCCACCCGACGATCATCCGCGAGAACGCGTCGATCACCAGCGCCGCGTACACGAACCCCGACGCGGTGGGGATGTAGGTCAGGTCGGCGACCCACAACCGGTTGGGGGAGGGGGCGGTGAAGTCGCGTTTGACCAGGTCGGCGGGCCGGTCAATGAGAGCATCGGGGATCGTGGTCGGTCGCTTGTGGTCCCCGCGAACCGCCCCGGCCAGCCCCAGGCGCTTCATCAGCCGGGCCACGGTACAGCGGGCCACGCGGGTGCCGCGCCGGTTGAGCTCCTTCCACATCTTGCGCACGCCATACACCTCGAAGTTCTCGTTCCACACCGTGGTGATCTCGGCCATGAGCTGGGCGTCCCGCACCTGCCGGGCTGAGGGCGGACGGGACTTGGCCGCGTAGTACGTCGACGTCGCCACCTGCAACACCTGGCAGATCGGCTCGACGCCGAAAGCGCCGCGGTGAGCGTCGATGAAGGCGACTACCTGGGCGGCCGGGGGTCGAGTTCGGCCGCGAAAAAAGCGGCCGCGGCCTTGAGGATCTCGTTGGCGCGGCGCAGCTCGCGCACCTCGCGCTCCAACTCGGCGATCCGCTGGGCGTCGGTGGTCGAGGTGCCCGGCCGCTGCCCCTCGTCGATCTCGGCCTGGCGCACCCACCCGCGCAATGCCTCGCGGTGAACACCGAGCTGATCGGCCACCCGGGCGATCGCGCCGGGGGCACCGCCGGTCTGCCGGCGGACCTCAAAGACCATGCGCACCGCGCGCTCTCGAAGCTCTTGGGGATACTTCCTCGGGGCTGGCATCGTGACGTGATTCTCCCTTCCGCCAGCAGATGATGCTGGCTTCAGGGCCTCCACGAAAGTCGGAGTGGTTCATCCCTACCCTGGGCAACTGGCCCGGCCGGGTGGGCATCGCGTTCCACCCGCGTTCGACGTCGTCCTACGGGGTTGTTAGCGTGCCGCGCATGTCAGACCTTGGACATGTCCCTTGGCCGCCTGAGCCGATCCGGACCGAGCGGCTCGTGCTCCGTGAGCCCGAGGCGCGGGACCGTACGACGTTCGCCGAGCTGCTCGCCTCGCCGGAGGTGCACACCTACCTCGGCGGTCCCCGCCCGCGTGACGTGCTTGAGCGTGAGCTGCCCGAGGTGCCCGAGCGGTGGCCCGGGAGCTTCGTCGTCGAGCTCGACGGGGCGATGATCGGCCACATCCTGCTCAGGAGAGCGACCGAGCACCGTCGCCCGGCCGCCGTGGGGAAGGCCGATCTCGGTTACCTGTTCCTGCCGACCGCTTGGGGGCACGGGTACGCCGCCGAGGCATGCGCGGCGGCGCTTGGCTGGTTCGATGCCACACTTCCCGGCGAGCCGGTGGTGCTCACCACCCAGAGCGCCAACATCGCCTCGATGCGCCTCGCGGCGAAGCTGGGGTTCAGCGAGGTCGAGCGGTTTCATGCCTGGGACGCCGAGCAGTGGCTCGGCATGCGCCTCCCGGCCACCTGACAAGACCCAAGCCGATCAGGACGACGAAGACTCCCCGCCGGTCCCTGGGGACGGCGGGAAGGAATCCAACGCGCGAGCCGCCGAGGCCGGGTGGTCCGGCCACGGCGGGATGGGGTTCAGGCGGGCAGGCCGAGCTCGCGGGCGATGAGCATGCGCTGCACCTCGCTGGTGCCCTCACCGATCTCCAGGATCTTCGCGTCCCGGTAGAAACGGCCGACGGGGAACTCGTTCATGAAGCCGTAGCCGCCGAAGATCTGGGTCGCGTCGCGGGAGTTGTCCATCGCCGCGTTGGACGAGACGAGCTTGGCGATCGCGGCCTCCTTCTTGAACGGCAGGCCGGCCAGCATGCGCTCGGCGGCGTGGTAGTAGGCCAGGCGGGCGGTGTGCACCCGGGCCTCCATGTCTGCGATCTTGAACTGGATGGCCTGGTAGTGGCCGATTTCGTGGCCGAAGGCCCGGCGCTCCCGCACGTACCGCAGCGACTCGTCCACGCAGCCCTGGGCGAGGCCGACCGACAGCGCGGCGATGGCCACCCGGCCCTCGTCGAGCGTCTGGAGGAACTGCGCGTAGCCCCGGCCGCGCTCGCCCAGCAGGTTCTCCTCCGGCACCCGGCAGTCGGTGAACGACAGCTCCCGGGTGTCGGAGGCCGACCACCCGACCTTGGAGTATTTCTTCGACACGGTGAAGCCGGGCGTGCCCGACGGCACGAGGATCGTGGAGATCTCCGGCCTGCCGTCCTCCCGGCGGCCGGTGATCGCCGCCACGGCGACGACGCCGGTGATGTCGGTGCCCGAGTTGGTGATGAACGCCTTCGAGCCGTTGATCACCCATTCGCCGCCGTCGAGGACGGCCGTGGTGCGCATGCCGCCCGGCACGTCGGAGCCGCCGCCGGGCTCGGTCAGGCCGAACGCCCCGAGGATCTCCCCCGTGGCCATCTTCGGCAGCCAGCGCTCCTTCTGGGCGTCCGTGCCGAACCGCAGGATGGGCATCTCGCCCAGCGAGACCGCCGCCTCCAGGGTGATCGCCACCGACGAGTCGACCCTGGCCAGCTCCTCCAGGGCGAGGCACAGCGCGAAGTAGTCGCCGCCCATGCCGCCGTACTCCTCCGGGACGGGCAGGCCGAACAGGCCCATCGCGCCCATCTTGCGGACGATCTCGTACGGGAACTCGCACCGCTCGTAGTAGTCCCCGATGACGGGGGCCACCACCTCGCGGGCGAACTCCTCGACCGACTTGCGCAGCTCGATGTGCTCGTCGTTGAGCATCTCAGATCTCCTTCGCCAGGGCCTGGACGACGCGGGAGGGGCTCGGCCGGCCCAGGATCTCGGCGAGCCAGAGGCTGGTGGCGGTCAGCGACCTGACGTCCACCCCGGTCTCGACGCCGAGACCGTCGAGCATCCACACCAGGTCCTCGGTCGCGAGGTTGCCGGTGGCGCTCTTGGCGTACGGGCAGCCGCCGATGCCGCCCGCGGAGGAGTCCACGACCGTGATCCCCCGCTTGATCGCGGTGAGCGTGTTGGCCAGGGCCTGGCCGTAGGTGTCGTGGAAGTGGACGGCCAGCCGGTCGGTCCCGACCCCCGCCTCGGCGAACGCGTCGAGCAGCGCCTCGACGTGCCGGGGCGTGCCGACGCCGATCGTGTCGCCGAGCGACAGCTCGTAGCAGCCGAGGTCGAGCAGCCGGCGGCCCACCCGGGCGACCTGCTCGGGCGCGACCGGCCCCTCCCAGGGGTCGGCGAAGCACATCGAGACGTACGCCCTGACCCGCATGCCGTGGGCGAGGGCCCGTTCGACGACGGGGGCGAACATCTCGAACTGCGACTCGACGGTCCGGTTGAGGTTGCGCCGGGCGAACGACTCGGTGGCGCTGCCGAAGATCGCGATGTCGGTGACGCCCTGCTCCAAGGCACGGTCGAGCCCCCGCTCGTTGGGGACGAGCACCGGGTAGCGCACCCCGGGCACCCGGGGCAGGCTCTCCAGCAGCTCCGCGGCGTCGGCGAGCTGGGGGATCCACTTGGGGTGGACGAAGCTCGTCGCCTCGATGGTCGTCAGCCCGGCCTCGGCCAGCCGCCCGATGAACTCGCGCTTGACCTCGACGGGAACGATGGCCGACTCGTTCTGCAGGCCGTCGCGCGGGCCGACCTCGTAGATCATCACTCGCACGGCGTCACCTTCGCCACGATCGCGTCCAGCTCCACCGTCTGCCCCGGCCGGACTCGCAGCTCGGCGAGCACGCCGTCGGCCGGCGCCGTCAAGGTGTGTTCCATCTTCATCGCCTCCACGACGACCAGCGGCTGCCCGGCGGTGACCCGGTCGCCCTCCGCCGCCTTCACCAGCAGCACCGTCCCCGGCATCGGGCTGCGTACGGCTCCGTCGCCGGCGAGCGCCCCGCCCTGCCGGTCCTTCGGGTCGCCGGGTTCGTGCCGGGTGACGGACCATGCCCGGCCGCCCTCGGCGAGCCACACCGTGTCGTGGTCGCGGGCCACGGCGTACTTCCGGGTGACGCCGCCGAGGGTGACCGCCGCCTCATCCGTCGCCTCATCCGTGCCCGTCCACTCCAGCCGGGCCCGGCCAAGTGAACGATCGTTAACTTCGATCTCCGCGTCGCCGGCCGCGCCCCGGACCCGTACGGGCACCCCGAGCCGGTGCACGGTCCAGGCCGGTTCCCCGATCCGCCAGCCGTCCGCGACGTCCCACGGGTCGCCCGAGGCGGAGCGGACCACACCGGAGCGGTCGAAGCCGGAGTGGACGACGAGCGCGGCGGCGGCGAGCACCTCGTCGGGCACCTCGCCGCTCACCAGGCCGCCGAGCCGCCGTTCGACCAGCCCGGTGTCGAGCCGCCCGGCGGCGACCTCCGGGTCGGCCAGCAGCGCGCGCAGGAACCCGATGTTCGTGGTGACCCCGAGGATCACGGTCGAGCCGAGCGCCCGGTCGAGGGCCGCGAGCGCGCCCGCCCGATCGGGGGCCCAGGCGACCGCCTTGGCCAGCATGGGGTCGTAGTCGCTGCCGACCACCGTGCCCTCGGCCGGCCCGGAATCGAACCGGACGCCCTCGCCCGCGGGCTCGCGCAGCCGCAGCACGCGCCCGCCCGTGGGCAGGAAGTCGCGGGCCGGGTCCTCGGCGTACACGCGGGCCTCGACGGCGTGGCCGCGCAGGCGCACCGCGTCCTGCCCGAACGGCAGCGGCTCCCCCGCGGCGATCCGCAGTTGCAGCTCGACCAGGTCGAGGCCGGTGACCATCTCGGTGACCGGGTGCTCGACCTGCAGCCGGGTGTTCATCTCCATGAAGAAGAACTCGCCGGGCCGGTCACCGGGGACGATGAACTCGACCGTCCCGGCGCCGACGTAGCCGACCGACCGGGCGGCCTCCACCGCCGCCGCGCCCATCCGGGCCCGCGTCTGTTCGTCGAGCAGCGGCGAGGGCGCCTCCTCCACGATCTTCTGGTGGCGGCGCTGCAGGCTGCACTCGCGTTCGCCCAGGTGGACGACGTTGCCGTGGCCGTCGGCCATGACCTGGATCTCGATGTGCCGGGGCCGGTCCACGAACCGCTCGATCAGCAGGGTGCCGTCCCCGAAGGCCGCCGTCGCCGTACGGCGGGCCGACTCGACGGCGGCGGGCAGGGCGTCGGCGGACTCGACCCGCAGCATGCCCTTGCCGCCCCCGCCCGCGGACGGCTTGATCAGCACGGGGAAGCCGACGCGCGCGGCGACCTCGGCCAGGTCGTCGTGCGGCTCCGCGCCGCCGGGCACGACCGGCACGCCCGCGCGGGCGACCGTCTCCTTGGCCCGGATCTTGTCGCCCATGGCCTCGATGGCCGCGGCGGGCGGGCCGACGAACACCAGGCCCTCGGCCGCGCAGCGCCGGGCGAACCCGGCGTTCTCGGCGAGGAAGCCGTAGCCGGGATGGACGGCCTCGGCACCGCTCACCCGGACCGCCTCGATGATCCCGTCGATGTCGAGGTAGCCGCGCGGGAGCCGTACGGCGAGGTCGGCCTCGCGCACGTGGCGGGCATCGCGGTCGGCGTCGCTGTGCACGGCGACCGCGCGCACGCCCAGGGCCCGCAGCGTACGGATGATCCGGACGGCGATCTCGCCCCGGTTGGCGATCAGCACACTGGTGAACATCACGAGCTCGACCTCACATCCGGAAGACGCCGTAGCCGACGGGTTCGAGGGGGGCGTTCGCGGCGGCGCCGAGCGCCAGGCCGAGGACGGTCCTGGTGTCCGCCGGGTCGATCACCCCGTCGTCCCACAGGCGCGCGGTCGAGTAGTAGGGGTTGCCCTGGTGTTCGTACTGGGCCCGGATCTCGTCGGCGTCGGCGTCGCCGACCATGGTGAGCACGGTGGCGGCCTGCTCGCCGCCCATGACCGAGATGCGGGCGTTCGGCCACATCCACAGGAAGCGGGGCGAGTAGGCGCGGCCGGCCATCGCGTAGTTGCCCGCGCCGAACGAGCCGCCGATGATCACGGTGAACTTCGGCACCCGGGCGCAGGCGACCGCCGTCACCATCTTCGCGCCGTGCTTGGCGATGCCCCCGGCCTCGTACGCCTTGCCGACCATGAAGCCGCTGATGTTCTGCAGGAACACCAGCGGGATCGACCGCCGGTCGCACAGCTCGACGAAGTGCGCGCCCTTGAGCGCCGACTCGCTGAACAGGATGCCGTTGTTGGCCACGATCCCCACCGGGTGCCCGTGGATCCGGGCGAACCCGGTGACGAGGGTCGGGCCGTACTCGGCCTTGAACTCCAGGAACCGGCTGCCGTCGACCACCCGGGCGATCACCTCGCGCACGTCGTACGGTCGGCGGGTGTCCTGGGGGACGATGCCGTACAGGTCGCGCGGGTCGTGCAGCGGCGGTTCGGCGGGGGCGACGTCCCAGGGGCGGGGGCCCTTCGGTGCGAGCGTCGACACGATGTCGCGCACGATCTTGAGGGCGTGCGCGTCGTCTTCGGCGAGGTGGTCGGTGACGCCGCTGACGCGGGCGTGGACCTCGCCGCCGCCCAGTTCCTCGGCCGTGACGGTCTCGCCGGTCGCGGCCTTCACCAGCGGCGGCCCGCCCAGGAAGATCGTGCCCTGGCCGCGGACGATCACCGCCTCGTCGCTCATCGCCGGGACGTACGCGCCGCCGGCGGTGCAGGAGCCGAGCACGGCCGCGATCTGCGGGATGCCCCGCGCCGACATGGTGGCCTGGTTGTAGAAGATGCGGCCGAAGTGCTCGCGGTCGGGGAACACCTCGTCCTGTTTGGGCAGGAAGGCGCCGCCCGAGTCGACCAGGTAGACGCACGGCAGGTGGTTGTGGAGGGCGACCTCCTGGGCGCGCAGGTGCTTCTTGACCGTGATCGGGTAGTACGTGCCGCCCTTGACGGTGGCGTCGTTGGCCACGATCACGACCTCGCGCCCGCTCACCCGGCCCACGCCGGTGATGATCCCGGCGGCCGGGGCCTGGTCGTCGTACATGCCGGTGGCCGCGAGCGGGGACAGCTCCAGGAAGCGCCCGCCGGGGTCGAGGAGCGTGTCGACGCGGTCTCTGGGCAGCAGCTTGCCGCGCTGGACGTGCCTGGTCCGAGCCCGCTCGGGGCCGCCGCGCGCCGCCGCCGCGAGCCGTTCCCGCAACTCCGCGACCAGGCGTTCGTTCGCCTCCGCGTTGCGCTTGTACGGCTCGCCGCCCGGGTCGCACCGGCTCTCCAGCACCGGCCAGTCACTCGTGCTCATGCTCGGATGTTAGTCATCATTAACAGACTCCGTCTACCATGGTGCCGTGAAGACCGGGAGGACCGAGAAGACCCCTACCCGCAATCGGCGGGCCGAGATCCTGGAGGCTGCCGCGGACCTCTTCGCGGCGCGTGGCTTCCACGGCGTGTCCATCGAGGACATCGGTGCGGCCGTGGGGGTGTCGGGACCGGCGCTCTACCGGCACTTCAGCGGCAAGGAGGCGCTGCTCACCGAGATGCTGCTCGACATCAGCGAGCGGCTGCGCGAGCAGGGGGCGCGGCTGGCCACCACCGCCGACCCGGACACCGCGGAGGCCACGCTCGACGCGCTGCTGTCCGGGCACATCGCGTTCGCGCTGACCCATCCCGCGCTCATCCGCGTCCACGAACGCGAGCTCGACAACGTGCCGGAACAGGCCCGCCGGGCCATCCGGCGGCTGCAGCGGCTCTACGTGGAGGAGTGGGTGACCGTGCTGTCCGAGCTGCACCCCGCGTGCCCGCCCGCGCGGCTGCGCGCCGCCACCCACGCGGTCTTCGGCCTGCTCAACTCCACCCCGCGCAGCGCCGGGGAACTCGCCCCCGAGGCCATGGCCGGCCTGCTCCGCGACATGGCCCGCGCCGCGCTGGCACGCCTCTGACCGGACGGAACATTTCTCCAAGACACCCAGGTCCCGCGCCTGCGACGCTCGACGTCCGGCACGGCCCCAGGCAGGGGCCGCGCAGTGAGGAGCGGCAGGAGGGACGATGACGAACAACGCGGACAGCACGGACAACGCGCCGGGGTCCGGCCTGCCGGTGCTGGTCTGGATCCACGGCGGCATGTTCACCAAGGGGTCCGGATCCGTCCCCGGCTATCGCGGCACCTCCTCCGCCCGCGACGGGGTCGTGTGCGTCACGATCAAAAGAACGGCTGGCCGCCGAGACCGGATGGAGCCGCAAGCGCCTCTGGTCGCGGTTCCGCGCCCAGATCGGCCTCACCCCCAAGCGCGTCGCTCGGCTCGCCGTCAGGCGAGCAGCTTGCGGGCGGCGCGTTCGATGTCGGACTCCGACAGCAGTACGGTGCCCGCGGCCGGGCCTAGCGGCACGAAGCTGTCCTGCGAGGTCACCCGGGCGATCGGACCGCGGAAGCCGTTGTCGACGAGTGCCGCGATCACGCTCTCGGACACGCCGCCGCTCTGACGGGTCTCGTCGGCGATCAGCACACGGCCGGTCAGCTCGGCCGCGCGCATGAGGTCGTCGACCGGCAGCGGCGACAGCCACCGCAGGTCGAGCACCCGGCAGCCCATGTCCTCCGCCGTGAGCCTGACCGCCGCACGCAGGCTCATCCGCAGGCCGTTGCCGTACGTGACGATGGTCAGGTCGCGGCCGTCGCCGTACGAGCGGGCGCGGCCCACCGGCACGTGCGTCTCGGCCCAGCGTGCGGGCGGCGCGTACGGCGCGAGCCAGCCGTCGTCGCCCTCCTCGAAGAGGTCACGCGTGTGGTAGAGCGCTATGGGTTCGAGGAACACGCAGACGCTGCCGTCCGTGCGGGCGGCGGCCAGGCAGGTGCGCAGCATCGCGGCCGCGTCGTCGGGCCGGGCCGGGGACGCGACGATCACCCCGGGAATATCGCGCAATGCGGCAATTGAGTTGTCATTGTGAAAATGTCCCCCAAAGCCCTTTTGATAGGCATATGAGGCGACTCGTACGACCAATGGATTGCGATACGCGCCCTGCGAGAAGAACTGCATGGTCGACGCCTCGCCACGAATCTGGTCAAGCGCGTTGTGCAGGTAGGCGAGGTACTGGATCTCCGGCACCGGCAGCAGCCCCGACACCCCTGCCCCGAGCGCGAGACCGAGGATCGCCTGCTCGTCCAGGAGCATGTCGAAGACCCGCTCGGCCCCGAACCTGCGCAGCAGCCCGCGCGTCACGCCGTACACCCCGCCCTTGCGGGCCACGTCCTCGCCGAACACCAGGACACCGGGGTCCACCGCCATCGCGTCGGCCAGCGCGCGGTTGATCGCCTGGGCGACCGTCAGCCTGCCCTCCTGCTCCGGCAGGGTGGTGAAGGCGCGCTCACGCGCCTCGGCGGGCGCGGACCGCACGACCTCGCCGGCCACCGCCTCGGGACGGCGCGGCGCGAGCGGGGCCATCACCTCCGCGGCCGTCGTGAGCCGGGGCCGCCGGGCGCACTCCGACGCCAGCTTCAGCACATGGTCGCGCTCGGCCTCGTAGCGCGCCAGCAGCTCGTCGGGCTCGGCCAGGCCCGCCTCCACGAGCAGCCGCGCCGTACGGACGAGGGGGTCGCGCTCCAGGTCGGCGGCGATCTCCTTGCGGGTGCGGTAGCCGATCTCCACGTCGGAGCCGGCGTGGCCCATCAGGCGCACGGTGCGCAGGTGCAGGAACGCCGGGGCGCGGTTGGCGCGCACGTGCTCGACGGCGCGCCGCGCCACGTCGTAGGTCTCGGCCAGGTCGCAGCCGTCGGCCTGGAAATACTCCAGCAGGGGGTGCCGGGCCTGCGTGACCCACTCCGGCGGCGTCTTCACGCTGATGCCGAGGCCGTTGTCCTCGCACACGAAGAGCACCGGGATCTGCAGCCCGCGGAAGCGGCCGTACGCGGCGGTGTTGAGCCCCGTAAGCGCGGAGGCGTGGTTCATCGAGGCGTCGCCGAAGCTGCAGACGGCGACGGCGTCCCCGGGCCAGGGCGAGGGCAGGCCGAGCATGCGCGCCCGTTCGATCGCGAAGCCGACGCCGACGGCGCGCGGCAGGTGGCTGGCGATCGTGGAGGTCTGCGGGATTACCGCGAGGTCAGGATGGCCGAACACCTTGTGCCGGCCGCCCGCGATCGGCTCCTCGGACGACGCGGCGATACCGAGCAGGACGTCGCGCAGCCCCTCCTCCGCCAGCCGCCCGGCCTGGGCCGAGCGGGTCAGATAGAAGGCGCCGGACCGGTAGTGCAGCAGCGCGGGGTCGTCCACCCGGAGCGCGGCGGCGACGGCGGCGTTGCCCTCGTGCCCCGACGACCCGATCGTGTAGAAGCCCTCGTCGCGCTCACGCATGACGCGGGCGGCGACGTCGAGGAGACGGCTGCCCAGTTGCACCGCGAACAGCTCACGGCACCGCGTGCCCGTCAGGCTCGTGCCCGGCCGTACCGGCAGGTCCGGGTCCCGGGCCGGTCCGGGCGTCAGCGCCCCGACGGCCTCGGCGAAATGGGTCTCCACAGCGTCGCGCACCACACGGACGATTATGTCGCAGGATGCACGCTCCGTCCCGCACAGCGACAAGTCCGTATACAACCGGTTATCGATCATGTGCTGTGACACAAATCGATGACGATAAGTTCTAAGGCTAAACCACGGAGGGTATTCGCCCGTCTACTCATTACGAAAGACGTGGCACCCTCATGCCGCGTTCAACGTTCGACCACCGGAAGGATGGTTCACCGGAATGTTGAAACGCATCCATGCCGTGATCGCGGCAGTGGCCCTGGGAGGGGCGGTCCTCGTCGCGCTCCCGGCCACCGCCGGCGCGGCGACGGCAGCAGGTCCGAGCGACCTGGCCGTCTCCCCCAGCCCCGTCGTCGTCGCCAGTGGCGCCGGCACGACGGCGACCTTCACCTACAAGGCGCCGGACAAGGGCGCGGCGAGGCTGGTCGACCGCGACGGCCGGACCGTCCCGCTCGATCCCGCCCCCGCGGGCTACGGCGCCTACACGGCCAAGTACGGCTTCACCTTCAGCGACGAGCCGGGCGTCTGGACGTTGCAGGTGCGGGCCGGCGGCGGGGTCGCGACCAAGGAGTTCCAGGTCCACTGGACCACCGACCTCGACTTCGACGCCGCACCCGACGTCGTCGACAAGGGCGACCGCATCAAGCTGTCGGGCACGCTGACCTACCGGAACGGCGCCGGCCCGCAGGCGTACGACGGGCAGAAGGTCTACATCGCCTTCAAGCCGGTCGACGGCTCCTACAGCCGGGTCGGCTCGGTGACGACCGACCGCAACGGCCGCTTCTCGCTCGACCAGACGGCCGACAGGACCGGCTGGTGGCGCGCCGAGTTCGAGGGCGCGTCCGACGCCGAGCCCGCGACGAGCGACAGCGACAAGGTCGACGTCAAGGTCAAGGCCAGCCGCACCAGGATCACCGGCTTCGACGCCTCCCCCGAGCCCGTCGACGCCGGTAAGACGCTGCGTCTGCGCGGCAGGCTGGAGATCTCCGGCTTCGCCGGCTGGAGCGGCTACCCGGGCCGGCAGGTGAAGATCCTGTTCAAGCCGGCCGGCGGTTACAGCTGGCAGCACGTCACCACCGACTGGACCGACTCCAACGGCCGCTTCTCGGCGGACGTCAGGGCCAGGATCTCCGGCTGGTGGCGGGCCGAGTTCGAGGGCGCCACCGGGGCGGGCTACTCGGCGAGCGCGACGGACTACGTGACGGTCCGCGTGCCGCGGCCGACGCCTCCGCCGCCCGCGCCCAAGGCCCACACCCGGATCGTCCAGTTCAACGCCTCGCCGGAGCCGGTGAAGTATCACCGATACCTCACCTTCACCGGCCAGCTCCAGGTGTGGGACCACCCCTGGGAGGGCTACGGCCACCAGAAGGTGACCGTGTGGTTCAAGAAGCCCGGCGGCTCCTGGCACTACGCCAAGACGCTGTGGACCAACAGCACCGGCAGGTTCTGGGGCAAGACCACGGCGTCGGCGTCCGGCTACTGGAGGGTCGTCTTCGGCGGCAACGGCGAGGCCGACGGCTCCAAGAGCCGGATCGACTGGGTGCGCGTGAAGCGCTAGACGATCCTGCGTGAGGATCCGTTCAAGGGTCACTGAGCCGGCCCGGGGCGTGCCGTACGCCCCGGGCCGGTTCGCGTGCGCACCCAAGTCACGCGCCCGGGTCACGCGCCCGGGTCAGAGCCAGTCGCGGCGTTTGAAGACCAGATAGAGCGTGACGCAGACGACGCCCATGAGCATGATCGCCATGGGATATCCGAGCAGCCAGTGCAGCTCGGGCATGTGGTCGAAGTTCATCCCGTAGATCGTGCCGACCAGCGTCGGGGCGAACAGGATGGCCGCCCACGCCGAGATCTTCTTGACCTCGTCGCCCTGGGCGATGCTCGCGGCCGTGAGCTTGGTCATCTCCTCGTTCTGCTGCTGGCTGACGAGCGTGGAGTTGACGACGAGGATGTCCTGGAGCATCTGCCGGAAGCCCGCCACCCGCTCGGTGACCGTGATGACGTGGTCGGACACGTCGCGCAGGTAGCGCTGCAGCTCCTCGTTCACGCCATATTTGGGCGAGCCGGCGATGAAGCCGTCGAGCATCGGGACCAGCGGGCTGGTCGCCCGCTGGAACTCGATGACCTCCCGCGACAGGCTGTAGATGCGCCGGGGCGCGGCCGGGTCGCCGCCGAAGACCTGCACCTCGATCTCGTCGATGTCGTTCTGCAGCCCGGCGACCACCGGGGCGTAGCCGTCCACCACCGCGTCGAGGATCGCGTACAGCACGGCCTGCGGCCCCTGCCGGAGCAGGTCGGGGTCCGACTCCATGCGCCTGCGCACCTTGGACAGGTCGGGCGCCTCGCTGTGCCGTACGGTCAGCACGAAGTCGGGGCCGACGAAGACGTGCAGCTCGCCGAAGGCGACCTTCTCGGGCTGGTCGAGATACTGGGCGGCCCGCAGCACCACGAACAGCGTGTCGCCATAGCGGTCGGCCTTGGGCCGCTGGTGGGCGACGATGGCGTCCTCGATGGCGAGCTCGTGCAGGCCGAACTCCTCGGCCGCCTTGATCAGCTCGGTCTCCTCCGGCCGGTAGAGGCCGATCCACGCCATCGCCCCCGGCCGCGAGCGCAGCGAGGCGATCGCCTCGGCCAGCGACGGCGGCGAGTCCACACGCTCGCCGTCCATGTACACGGCGTTGTCGACCACGCTCTGCCGGAACGGCTCCCCCAGGTCCGCGCGGGGATCCATGGAGTGCTCGGGAGCCTGCTCCGGTTTCGCCCTCATCAGCCCGCCCAATCCACTCAATCCGCGCAGTCCACGCATACGCCGCTCAGCCACACGTAGAAGGTAACCGCCCCCGTCGCCCTTACCCAGGCGGACCACGCGGACCGGCTGGTCATCGCGGCGACCCTGCTGTTCCTGCCCGGCGGGCCCGGCCTTCGGGCGGCTCGTCGAGGACGGCCGCACACCGTCTCGGCCGTCGCGCTAGAGGAGCAGTTCGAGTTCGAGTTCGTGGCGGATCGGGATGCCGTCGGCGTGGGTGGGGATCGAGGGCTTCAGCCGGCGCGCGGCCTCGACCGCGTCGCGGTGGACCGCCACCAGGTCGAACCCGTACCGCTGGTAGAAGCGCAGGGCGCGGGTGTTCTCGTTCGTGGTGACGAGCCAGAGCCGCCTGACGCCCGCGCGCTCCGCCTCGGCGCGCACCCCGTCCAGCAGCGCCCGCCCGACACCCCGCCCTGCCTCCGTCGCGTCGAGTGTCACGATCTCCCACTCGGCGTCCGACACCGCCCGGTACGTCAGCAGTCCCACGGGCCGCCCCTCCACCCTCGCGAGGAGCGCCCGCTGCGCGGACGCGTCGATGAGTTCGCCGTGGACGGCGACGTGAGGGCCGCCCCACGACTCGGCGAGGATGCTCCCGACGGACTCCGTGTCCGCCGGCACCACCGGATCGACGGTGACGGCTCGCTCGGCGGTGGACATGCCCGGAGTGTACCGATCAACGCCGGCCGGGTGGACAGGTCCGCGGCCGGCGGGCCGCCGCCGTACGATCTCGGGGTGAACCCCCTGAACGCCCTGTGGAACCACCTGACCGCCGTCCAGATCGCGCCCCCGCTCTGGCTGGTCGTACTGACCGGGTTCGCCGCTCTCGTCGTCATCGCCTATCCGGCGTCATGGCACATCTCACGCGGCCTGATCACGATCGCGCACGAGGGGGGCCACGCGCTGGTCGCGGTGCTGACCCGGCGCAAGCTGCGGGGCATCCGCCTTCATTCGGACACTTCGGGCGTGACGCTCACCAGGGGCAGGCCGACGGGCCCCGGCATGATCGCCACAGCCGCGGCGGGATACGTCGCGCCCTCGCTGATCGGGCTCGGATCGGCCTGGCTGGTCTCCGACGGCCGGATCACGATGCTGCTGTGGGCCGTGCTCGCGCTGCTGACCTGCATGCTGCTGATGATCAGGAACTTCTTCGGCGCCGTGACGCTGCTCGCCGTGGGCGGCGCGGTCTTCGCGCTGTCGCGGTTCGCGCCGCCCAATATCCAGTCGGCCTGCGCGTACGCCGCCGCGTGGTTCCTGCTGCTCGGCGGGGTGCGGCCGATCCTGGAGCTGCAGGCCAAGCGCCGCCTCGGCCGTGCCCCGGACTCCGACGCCGACCAGCTCGCCCGGCTGACCCGCGTGCCCGGCACGCTGTGGGTGCTGCTGTTCCTGCTCGTCTCCGCCGCCGCGTTCGTCTACGGCGGCTATCTCCTCACCGCCCGCTGGCTGCCCTTCTGAGCCGTTGACCTTGACGCGACGTCAACGTCTGTAATGAGGCCATGCGGATCGGAGAACTCGCCGCGCTGGCCGGGGTGTCCACCCGTACCGTGCGGCACTACCACCACCAGGGCGTGCTGCCCCAGCCGCCGAGACGGGTCAACGGCTATCGCGAGTACGGCCTGCGCGACACCCTCCGCCTCGCCCGGGCCCGCAGGCTGACCGGCACTTCCTGACCTGTCTCGTAAGGCGGCCGACCGGCCCTTTACGTTGTAGATTCGTTTGCTGCGTCGCGAATGAGGGCGATGTCGGCGGGGTCGGCGGGCAGGCCGTTCTCGGCCGCGGCCTGGGCCACCAGGAGCTCGCCGGTGTGCGCCACGTGGGCGCGCATCGCCGCGGCGGCGGCGTCCGGGTCGCCGCCGAGGACGGCGGCGAGGATCGGCTCGTGCTCCGCGGCGACGTCCGCCAGCGAGCGGGAGCGGTCGACCGTGGAGGCGCCCAGCGTCACCGTGGCGTCCCTGAGCCCGGCGACGACCCCGGCGAGCCGCCGGTTGGCCCCCGCGGCGAGGATCGCGTCGTGGAACGCCCGGTCGTGCCGCATGAAGCGCGGCTCGTCGTGTCCGGCCGCGGCGGCGCGCATGGCCTCCAGCTCCTCGCGCAGCGCCCGGGCGAGGCCGGGACCGGCGTCGCGGGCCGCCCGCCTGGTCGCCGGCACCTCCAGCAGCATCCGCAGGTGGAACACCTCGGCGATCTCCCGGGGATCGCGGCGCAGCACCCGGAAACCCCGGCTCCGCTCGAACCGCACCAGGCCGGCCTCCGCCAGCCGGAGCATCGCCTCGCGTACGGGGGTGCGGGAGACGTTGAGCTGCTCGGCCAGCCGATAGACCGAATAGAGCTCCCCGGGCCGCAGCTCCCCCGAGTGGATGGCCTCCCTGACCGCCTCGATGACCTGCTCGGTGAGACTGGACGTGCCGGCGACCGCTCGCACCGTCTGATCACCCTCCGGAGTGGGCCCGCCCGCGTACGGCGGCGCATTGACATGCAGCATGCTACATGCCAGGTTCCCATCGGGAACGCCCCGCAACCGGCATCACGCCCTGCCCGCGTGAGCCCCCGGATGGAAGGCCAGCGATCGTGATCGTCCCGAGCAATCCCGAGTCCGTCTTCACGTACGGCGCGCCCGCCCTCAAGTTCGGCCCCGGCGCGTCCGCCGAGATCGGCTTCGACCTCGGGCAGTACGGCGCGCGCCGCGTGCTGGTGGTGACCGACGCGGGCGTGGCGGCGACGGGCGCTCCGGCACGGATCGCCGAGCAGATCGCCGGGTTCGGCATCCACGCGGAGGTGTACGACGGCGTGCACGTCGAGCCCACGGACGAGAGCCTGCTCGCGGCGATCGGGCACGCCCGCGCGAGCGGCCCCTGGGACGCCTTCGTGGCGGTCGGCGGCGGATCGAGCATCGACACGGCCAAGGCCGTCAACCTGCTGACGACGAATCCGGGCGAGCTGATGGACTACGTCAACGCGCCGATCGGCGCCGGGCGTGCCCCCTCCCGCCCGCTCAAGCCGCTGGTCGCGGTGCCCACGACCACGGGCACCGGCTCGGAGAGCACGACGATCTGCGTGCTCGACGTGCTCGGCCTGAAGGTCAAGACGGGGATCAGCCACGCCCGGCTCCGTCCCGTGCTGGCCGTCGTGGACCCGGATCTCACGATGACGCAGCCGCCCGAGGTGACCGCGGCGGCGGGGATGGACATCCTCTGTCACGCCCTGGAGAGCTACACCGCCCGGCCGTACACCTCATACGAGCGCAGGCGGCCCGAGGAGCGCGTGCCCTACTGCGGGTCGAACCCGGTGGCGGACATGTGGTCGGAGCAGGCGATCCGGCTGCTCGCGGGCTCGTTCCGCACCGCCGTACGGCACGGCGACGACGCGCGGGCGCGGGGCGCGATGGCGCTGGCGGCGACGTTCGCCGGGCTCGGGTTCGGCAATGCGGGCGTGCACATCCCGCACGCCAACGCCTATCCGATCGCGGGCCGGGTGAAGGACTTCCACCCGCGCGGCTACCCCGGCGGCGAGCCGATGGTGCCGCACGGCATGGCCGTGGCGCTGACCGCTCCGGAGGCGTTCCGGTTCACCTTCGACGCGGACCCGGCGCGGCACCTGCGCGTGGCCGAACTGCTCGATCCGTCGGCGGCGAAGCCGGACGAGCCGTCGGAGTTCCTGCCCGGCGTGCTGACCACGCTCATGCGCGACGTCGGCATCCCGAACGGCATCGGCGGCGTGGGATACGCGGAGGCCGACGTGCCGGCCCTGGTCGAGGGGGCGATGAAGCAGCAGCGGCTGCTCACCACCGCCCCCAAGCCCGTGCGAGAGGAGGACCTCGCCCGCATCCTCACCCGCTCGCTCGCCCTCTGGTAAGAGGGCCACGCATCGGCCGCCGTCCGGTGCGGGCCGGCTCCGGGGTCGCTCTGCGGTGCGGTGCGCAACCCACGCTCGCTTCACGTGCGAGCGAGCTGTCACAGTCGCCTCGCGGCATGGGCTCCGGCGGCGGGGCTGCGGTTGGGCGGGGCTGCGGTGGCGGGGCTTCTCGGGCAGGACTTCTCGGGCAGGACTTCTCGGGCAGGACTTCTCGGACAGGGCTCAGTGGTGCGAGAGGGTGGAACCGGAGCGGCCCTTGACCACGCGGAGCTGCGCGGGGATGCGCACCCGGAGCTCGGCGACGTGGCTGACCACGCCGACGGCCCGGCCGCCCTCGCGCAGGCCGTCGAGGATGTCGAGCACGTCGTCGAGCGTCTCGTCGTCGAGCGTGCCGAAGCCCTCGTCGACGAAGAGGGTGCCGATCTCGGCCCCGCCCGCCTCGTCGGTCACCACGTCGGCCAGGCCCAGCGCCAGGGCGAGCGAGGTGATGAAGCTCTCGCCGCCGGAGAGCGTGGCCGGGTCGCGTTCCACACCGGTCCAGGCGTCGAGCACGCGCAGGCCCAGCCCGCCGCCCGACCGGCCCCGGTCGCCCGCGGACCGGTTCAGGTCGTGCCGCAGCAGATAGCGCCCGCCCGACATGTGGTCGAGCCGCTCGTTCGCGGCGTCGACGACCTGGCGGAGGCGCTCGCCCAGCACGTACGCCGACAGCCTCATGTGCCACCGGTTGTCGCCGGACGTGCCGGTCGCCAGCTCGGCGAGCCGGCGCGCCAGGCGGTGCCGTTCCTCTGCGGGCCGGTAGGCGCGCAGCGCGGCGTCCAGTTCGGCGGCGAGCCCCGTGAGCTGGTCGAGCCTGGCCTTCGCCCGGTCGTGCGCCGAGGTGCGGGCGGTGTGGTCGCGCTCGGCGCGCTCGTGACCGGCTTCCAGCTCCGGCAGGTCGGCGGGGGGCTCGGCCGCCGCCGCGACCAGCTCGGGATCGGCGAGCAGCCCTTCGACCGTGGCCCGTTCGGCGTCCAGGTGTCCCAGCCGCTCGGACATCGCCTCCCGTTCCTCCGGCGTGCGCACGGCGGCCGAGGCGTGCTCCACGCTCGCGAACCCCTCCGCGCGGGCGGCCCTGGCCGCCTCGGCCAGCGCGGTCTCGCTCTCGCGATCGGCGGCGGCCGCCGTGGCCGCAGCCTCGGCGGCCTCCCTGAGCAGATCCGCCTCCTCACGCAGCCGGTCGAGGCGGGCGGCGAGCGAGGGATCCTCGCCCCGGGCGGCGTCGATCACCTCGGCCAGCCTGCGCTCGCCGGCCTCCAGCCCGTCCCGGTGCGCGCGGGCCTCGGCGAGCGCCGCACCGGTGCGCGCGGCCCGCGCGCCCAGCTCCTCCAGCTCGGCCGCGAGCCGGGCGGCCTGGGCGGCCAGTTCCTCTTCGGCGGCGGCCAGGGAGCGGGCGCGTTCCAGCTCCGCCTCCGCCGTCGCGAGGTCGCCCTCCAGCCCGGCGGCGAGCCGCTCTCCCTCCGCGAGCAGCGCGTCCCGCCTGGTCCTGGTCTCGGTCAGCAGCCCGGTCAGCTCGGCCGCCCGGTCGCGGGCCGACTCCAGCTCCGCCGCGAGCCGCCCGGCCTCCGCCTCGGCCGCCGCGACCGCCGTCTCGGCCGCGCGCAGCCGCGCCAGCTCCTCGCGGGCGTCGGCGAGGGCGGCGGACGCGTCGTCCTGGGACAGGCCCCCCGCACGCGCCGCGGCGTCGCCGAGCCGCGACGAGAGCGCGGCGACGGTCGTCTCCGCCTCCTCGCGCGCCCGCTGGGCGGCCTCGAACGCCTCCTGCGCCGCCTGCTCGTCGTCCGCGGTCGCGGCCCGTGCGGCGGGCGCGGCGGGGCCGGGGTGTTCGGTGGCGCCGCAGACGGCGCAGGGCGCCCCGGGCACGAGCCCGGCCGCCAGCTCGGCGGCCATCCCGTCGATCCTCGCCTGGCGGACCTCCTGCAGCCGGTCGCGACGCTCCTGGGCCAGGTCGACGGCGGCGCGCCGGTCGTGCTCGGCCTCCTCCAGCTGGGCGGTCAGGGCGTCGCGCAGCCGCGCGGCCTCCAGCCGGTCCCCCGCCATCTGCGCGGCGGCCTCCAGCGCGGGGACGCGCGCGGCCATGTCGCGCAGGCCCCTGAGCCGCTCCTCGGCCCCGGCCAGCAGCTCCGGCAGCTCCGCCTGCGCGGCCCGGGCCCGCGCCTCGTCATCGGCGAGCCGGGCCAGTTCCGCGTCCAGCCGCGCGGCCTGCCCGGTGACCTCCCGCAGGCGCAGCGCGGCGTCCCTGACGGCCGTCAGGCCCGGCAGGCTCGCCGCCGCCGCACGCGCCCCGGCGAGCCGTTCCTCGACGTCGAGCCGCTCGGCCGGCAGGGCCGCCAGCCGCCGCGTCAGCTCCGCCTCCTGCTCGGTCAGCTCCGCCAGCGCGCGTTCGGCGTCGGCGCGCTCGCCTCGCACCTGCCGCAGGCGCTCCTCCTCCGGGAGGATCTGGCTCACCCGGGCGATCTCGTCGCGCCGCTCCCGCTCCAGCACGGCCAGCCGCTCCGGATCCGGCAGCTCGGTCTCGATTCGCTCCGTGTCGATTCGCTCGGTCTCGATTCGTTCCGTGTCGATTCGTTCCGTGTCGATTCGTTCCGTGTCGAGCCGCACGGCACCTTGCCGCGTGGCCTCCCGCCGGTCCGCGTCCGGTTCCCCGTCGGGCTCCGGACCGAGGCCGGGGAGCACGCGGAGCACGGCGTCGGCGGCCACCCACCGCGCCTTGGCGGCGGTCTCCGTCCGCTGGACGGCCTGCCGGATCAGCGGCGCCACCCGGTCGGCGCGGGCGGCCTCGTCGAGCATCGCCTCCAGGTCCGACCGCTCGTCCGCCGCCGCGTCGAGCTCCTGCCGCCGGGCGAGTGCGGCGGCGTGCCTGCGCTGCCGGTCGGCCAGGGCACGGCCCTCCTCCAGCCGGGCACGGGCCGACAGCAGCGCCTCCTGGCTGGCCGCGCGGGCCGTGACCGCGTCGGCGAGCGCGCCGCGGGCGAGGCCGAGCGTCTCCCCCGCCCAGGCCGCGGGATCGCCGGCCTCCTCGGGCAGCGGCAGGTCGTCGCCCGCCGCGCCGCGCATGCGGTCGAGCACCGACTCGACCCGCTGGCCGAGCTCCTGCGCCTCCCGCCACGTGCGCGTGCGATGGTCGGCCAGCCACCGCTCCACGTCGCTGAACACCCGCACGGAGAAGAGCCGTTCCAGCAGCTCACGTCGCTCCTCGCCGCCTGCCCGCAGGAACTTCGCGAACTCGCCCTGCGGCAGCATCGCGACCTGGCAGAACTGGGCCGCGGTCATGCCCGTCAGCGTGTTCACGAAGTCGCCGGCCTCGTCGCTGCGGGTGCTGCGCACGACCCACTGCCCGCCGGGCTCGGTCAGCTCCTCGACGCGGGCCTTGGCCTTCTCCTCGACCAGGCCGGAACCCCGCAGCTTGGGCCGCATCCAGGCGGGCGAACGGGTGATGCGCAGCCGCCTGCCCCGGATCGTCAGCTCCAGCGTGACCGACGGCCCGCGGTCGGGCGGCGCGTGGTCGCAGCGCAGGCTCCGGGCGCTCTCCCGCTGACCGGGCACCCTGCCGTACAGGGCGTAGCAGACGGCGTCGAGCACGGTCGTCTTGCCGGCGCCGGTCGGCCCGTGGATCAGGAACAGGCCCGCCTCGCCGAGCGCGTCGAAGTCGACCTCCTCGGTGCCGGGGAACGACCCGAACGCGACCATGCGCAGCCGATGCAGCCTCACCGGACCTCCTCGCTCGCCCGCGGGAAGCCCCCGCGTTCCCGAACCTCAACCCGCCCGGCGGACGACGGCCTCGCCCGCCCGGCCGCCGTGCCGTACCTCGCGGCGGGGCGGCCGTTCACGCGCTCTCCTTGATGCGGCACGCCTCGACCGCCTCCTGCAGCAGGCGCCGTTCGTCGTCGTCCGCGGGCTCGCCGCGAACCTCGCGGACGAAGTCGAGCGCCACCTCGATCTCGGCCCGGCCGGCGATCCTCGCCCGGGCCGCGGGCCCCTCGGACGCGCCGTCCGGCTGGAAGACGAGCGCCAGCGTGTGCGGGAAGCGCCGGCGCAGGCGCTCCATCGCCTCGCGCGGACGCACCGGGTCTGTGAGCGTCACCTGCAGCCAGTGGTCCTCGTAGCGCTCGAAGCGGCCGTCGGTAAGCAGGTCGTCGATGCGGCCCCGCACCGTGCTCACCGGCCGGGGCACCGGGGCGGGGACGAACTCCGTCAGACCCGAATCGAGGTCGGCCAGCCAGGAGCCCTTGGTGTGGCCTGCCTCGGAGAAGGAGTAGGCGATCGGCGAGCCGCTGTAGCGGACCGTCTCGCTCATCACCTGACGGCCGTGCAGGTGCCCGAGCGCCGCGTAGTCGACCCCCGAGAACGCGCTCACCGGCACGTGCGCGACCCCGCCGACGCTGATGTCCCGCTCGCTGTCGCTGGCCTCTCCCCCGGTGACGAACGCGTGGGCGAGCACGACCTTGCGCGCCGCCGGATGCGCCCGCACCCGGTCCATCGCGTACGTGATCGCGGCGGTGTGGCTGCGCTCGGCCAGCTCCCACGGCCCCTTGACCAGCTCGGGCTCCAGGTAGGGGATGCCGAAGAACGCCACGTCTTCGATCATCACCGGCTCCCAGGCCCTGGCGGGGTCGGTGCGCAGGTGCACCCGCTCCATGAGGTCGGCGCCGAATCCCAGCCGTACGGCGGAGTCGTGGTTGCCGCTGATGAGCACGGTGTGCACGCCGAGCGCCTTGAGCCTGGCCAGCGCCTCGTTGCACAGCGCGACCGCGTCGACGGGAGGCAGGGCGCGGTCGTAGACGTCGCCGGAGACCACGACGACGTCGACGTGCTCGGCACGCACGGTCTCGACCAGGTGGTCGACGTACGCCGCCTGGGCGCCGAGCAGGCTCTCCCGGTGGAACGACCGGCCGAGGTGCCAGTCGGAGCTGTGCAGGACACGCATGTCGCAGGAAGCTAACAGGTCCCTCCGACAAACGCGGCCCCAACGGCCCCTCTGGTGCATGACGCAAAGAAGGAGTAATGACTTAGCCTGGGTTCGGTATCACGAGTACGCATGGGGGAGCGGCCTCATGAACGTCGGCCGGGGCACTCTCGGAGTGATCGCCGGTGTGCTGATGGTGGCACTCGCCGCGGTCGGTCACTTGCTCTCCCCGCCGGCCTTCGACCCGCCACCTCTGTCCGCTTCGCCCCAGTTTCGCGACTTACCTCCCCAGCCCGCCGCGGAAGTGCGGCCGGTCGCCCGCACCGACAGGTTCCGCACCGAGACGCTCCTCGTGCCGGCGAAGAACGAGACGCTGAAGGCGACGATCAGGGCGCCCCTGTCCCCGGGACGCCATCCCGCGATGGTGTTCGTGCAGGGCTCGGGGTCGGGCGACGGCGGGGAGTTCACCCAGCAGGCCGAGTGGCTGGCCGGCGCGGGCATCGTCACGCTGGCGTACGACAAGCGGACGGTGGGCTACTCCTTCCGCAGCCGCGACTTCGGCCTGCTCGCCGACGACGCCCTGCGCATGCTGCGGGTGCTGCGCGCACGGCCCGACGTCGACCCGGCGCGCGCCGGCCTGTGGGGCGTCAGCGAGGGCGGCTGGGTCGTCCCGATCGCCGCCGCGCGTGATCCGCAGGCCGCGTTCGTGGTGCTGGTCTCCTCCCCGAACGTCTCACCGCTGCGCCAGGTCGCCTGGGCGCTGAACGAGCAGTTGCTGCGCCTGCACGCGCCGACCGGCGTACGCGACCTGCTCACCCGGGCGATGGGCGGGGTCGGCTTCGACTTCCTGCGGTACGACGGGGTGCCCGCCCTGCGCGGGATCACCCAGCCCGTCCTGGCGTTGTACGGCACCGACGACCCGTCCATCCCCTTCGTGGAGAGCACCGAGACGCTCACCGCCGCCCTGACCGAGGGCGGCAACACCGACTACACGATCCGCTTCCTCGCCGGGGCCGACCACGCCATGCGGATCCACGGCGGGCCGTACGTCCCGGACTACCTGCCCACGCTCGCCAACTGGATGAAGGACCTGCCGCGTACGGCCAAGCCCTCGGTGGCGATCGCGGGGGCGACGCCGGTGCAGCGTTTCGAGGCCGCCGACGTGCCTGCCGCGCCGTGGTGGGGCAACAGCACGATCCTGTGGCTCACGCTCTGCCTGGCCGCGGTCGGCTACGTCGCGGCGCCGGTCACCGAGATGGTCGTCCGGCTGCGCGGGCGCGACCTGCGGCTGCAGGCCAGGATGGAGGCCACCGTGCAACTGTGGCCGGCCCTCCGGCGGCGGCTGCGCAGGATGGCCTGGACCGGCCTCGGGGAGCTCGCCGCGGTCCTGGCGTTCATCACGCTCATCGTGCTGTTCTCGGTCAACCAGGCCGGCGCCTGGCCCGCCGTACAGGCCGGATGGCTGGTCGTGCGCCTGCTCGCCCTCCTGATGCTCGTGCAGACGGTCACGACGTTCGCGGCGGTGACCGGCGGCCTGCGGGACGGCTGGGAGCCGACGCCCTGGCAGAAGAGCGTCCTCGCCGGTGTGCTCGGCGGGACCGCGCTGCTGCTGCTGACCGCCGCCTACTACGGGCTGTTCGCCTTCCCCTGGTAGGCCGGCCTCAAGGTCGAGTCCCGGTCAAATGCCGGTATGGACTGTTCCCGCTCGTGCCGCCGACGGGTTTTCCGGGGCCCGTGTCGCTTCAATTGACGCGTGGTCACCCCTGATCTCGCACCCCGGAACGGCGCCCGGCCGTCGACGCGTCGCGGCCGCCCGGCGTCCGCGGCCACCGCCCTCATCGGCTGGGTGGCGCTGTCGGCGGTGCTGCCCGGGGCGGCGCACCTGCGCGCGGGCCGGTGGCGCACCGGGCTGCTCCTGCTCGGCGGCTACCTGACCGTGGTCGTCGCCGTCGTGTGCGTGGCCCTCGGCGCGGACGCCGGCCTCGCCGGACGCGCGCTCGGCTGGCTGGGCCAGATCTCGCTGGTGTTCGGGGCCTGTGCCGTCGCCTGGTTCTGGCTGGTCATCCGTTCGTACGTCGTCCTGCGGCCCGGCCGGCTGCCCCGCAGGGGGCAGGTCCTCACCGGCCTGGTCGCGGGCGTGCTCGCGGTCACCGTCGCGGTGCCGTTCGCGATCGCCGCCCGATATGCGCGCGTATCCGAGGAGACCCTCGACTCGCTGTTCGCCGCGCCGGCCGGGACCGGCCAGGCCGCCGGTGTCGTACGCCGGGAGGACCCGTGGGCGGGCCGCGACCGGGTCAACGTGCTCCTGCTCGGGGGCGACTGGGGCGACAACCGGATCGGGATGCGCACCGACAGCATCAACGTCGCGAGCGTGGACGTGCACACCGGCAACACCGTGCTGCTTGGCCTGCCGCGCAACCTGGAACACGTCCGGTTCCCCCCGGGCAGCGCCATGGCCGCCCGCTTCCCCTTCGGCTTCCAGCTCCCGGAGTATCACCCCGGCTGGCGAGAGGACCTGCTGTTCTCGGTGTGGCAGTACGCCGACGACCATCCCGAGCTGTTCGGCGGGCGGCGGAACATGGGCGCCGAGGTCCTCAAGGAGACGGTCGGCCACATCCTCGGCCTGCGGATCGACTGGTACGCCCTGGTCAACATCTGGGGCTTCGCGAAGATGATCGACGCCCTCGGCGGGCTCGTGGTGTCGGTGGACCGCGACATCGTCTACGGCCTGCACGACGAGGGCGTCGTCAGGGCGGGCACCCGGCGGCTGAACGGCACCGAGGCGTTGTGGTACGCGCGCTCCCGCACCCTCAGTGACGACTTCGACCGGATGCACCGGCAGCGGTGCGTCCTCGGGGCCCTGCTCTCCCAGGCCGACCCGGCCACCGTGCTGACGCGGTTCACCGAGATCGCGGCGGCCACCCGCAGGCTGCTCAGCACCGACGTGCCCCGGCCCATGCTGGAACACCTGGTGCCGCTGGCCTGGAAGGTCAAGCACGCCGCGATCACCAGCCTGCAGTTCGTGCCGCCGCTGATCAACACCGCCTATCCCGACTGGGACCGGATCCGGCTGCTCACCGCCAAGGCGATCCGCGCCTCCGAGCACGCCCAGGCCGGTCCGTCCGCCCCACCGTCCGGCGCCCCGTCCGCTCAGGGACGGCACCGGCATCGGCACCGGCACTCGCCGCCGCCCTCCCCCACGCCCGTGCTCTCGCCCGAGGGAACGCCGAGCCCGATCGACGACGGCTGCGGGGCGCCGAGCGCGGCGATGACGAGCTGAGCCGGGCTCTCCCGGCCGCGCCCGCCTCAGACAGGAGCGCGGGTCAGACGCGGAACGACGCGCGGGCCATGCGGCGCACCCGGTCCTCGTCCACCGTGTGCCCGAGACCCGGCTGGGTGAGCGGCACCGCGACGACCCCGCCGGACGCGCCGACGGGCGGGAGCACCACCTGCGCGCTCTTCGGCGGCTCTGCGACGTCGCTGGGCAGCGAGCAGCCGGGCAGGCTGGCGACGGCGACCGTCGCGGCCCGGGCCAGCCCCGCCCCGAGGCCGCCGGCGCAGACGATGTCCCACCCGGCCTCCACCGCACGGTCGTGCGCGAGCCGTACGGCGCCGAGCGAGCCGAACTTCGCGGGACGCAGCAGCAGCGCCCGGCCCGCGTTGAGGCTCACCGCCTCGTCGAGCTCGGCCACCGAGGCCACCTCGACGGCGACCTGGGCCGACACCCGGTCTTGCAGGTCGGCGCTGGTCAGCAGGTCCTTGAAGGGGCGCTCGATGGCCACCACCCCGTAGGCGTCCAGCGCCTCCAGCTGCGCGATCTCCGTGTAGGCGCCGCGCCCGTCCACCGCGATGGCCAGGCCGGGATAGGCGGCGCGCACGGCGCGCAGCGGCTCGACGTCCCAGCCGGGGTGGACGTCGAGGGTCACGTGCCCGTAGCCCGCGCACACGTGCCGGTTCACCCGGGCGACCATGCTCTCCAGGGAGCGGTCCGCCGACAGCCTGACGGTCGCGATCAGCGACGTGCGGCTGCCGCCGAGGGCGTGGGAGAGCGGGACGCCGTTCATGCGGCCCCACAGGTCCCAGCAGGCCATGTCTCCGGCCGCGCCGCCGGGGATCTCCCCCAGCTCCGACGGGTGCTCCCAGTCGATGCCGATGAGCGCGGGCAGGGCCCGCTCGAGCGGGCCGGCCTCGGCGGGATCGACGGCCTCGCCCCACCCGACCATGCCGCCGTAGTCCGTGATCTTCACCAGGACGGTCTCCGGACGCCTGCCGTACGGCAGGGTCATCCTGAAGACCTCCAGCTCCCGGACACGCGGCACTCGGATCCCCTCGCTTCTCCCCCCGGACCCGCCGAAGGCCGCCCCGGCGGCGCCTCGGTGGCGCTACGTCCGGCCGGCCTGCTCTACGGCGGGATATCCGGGATTCCCTAGACCTCCATGGTGCCCGGTTCGCGGCGGTGCTCGAAACGGCCGCCCACGAGAGTGGCCGTGCCCGCCATGACGACCAGCAGGCCGAGGCAGGTCACGTACACCCACGGACGGCCCCCGTACGCGGCGAAAACGGCCCCGGTGACCGCGACGGCGACGACGGAGAAGACCGACTCTCCGATGCTCAGCGACGAGCTGTTGCGGCCCTCCTCCCCCGGCGCGGACAGCTCCAGCACCAGCACCGACAACGTCGGGAAGATCATCCCGATGCCCAGGCCCGCCACGATCCAGCCCCCGAAGACCACGAGGGCCGGCGTGGCGGGGATCACGATCAAAGCGGTGACGCAGATGCCGGCGGCGATCAGGGTCGCGCCGAGGCGGATGGTCATCGCCCGCGCGTGGGGCCTGCGGCCCTGGATCCACGAGCCGAGCGACCAGGCGAGTGCCCCGCCGGTGAGCGCGAGCCCGGCCTCGGCCGTGTTCAGGTGCCGCTCCTGCACCAGCATCAGCGGGACGAACACCTCGGCGGCGAAGAACGCTCCGGCGGCCAGGCCGCGCAGCGCGATCACGGTGGGCAGTCCGCGGGCGGCGCGCAGCGTCCCCTTCGGCAGCAGCTTCGGCAGCGTCAGCGCGAGGATCGCCAGCCCGGCGACCGCGAGGACGATCCCCGCGCCCGCCGCGCCGCTGCCGTACTGCAGCAGCGCCGCGCCGATCGCGGCGCAGACGCCCCAGGCGAACCGGGGCAGGAAGGCCCGGCCCATCGCCTCCCTGGGCTGCCCCTCCCCGGCGGGCAGTCCCCGATACATGATCAGCGCGGCGGGGAGCGACAGCACCGCCACGCCCAGGAAGATCAGGCGCCAGCTCCAGGTCTCCGCCACGAAGCCGGTGACGGCCGGGCCGACCACGGACGGCAGCACCCACGCCGCGGCCAGCACGGAGAACACCCGCGGGTGCATGGCCGAGGGGTACGCCTGGGCGACCAGGACGTACAACGCCACGTTGAACAGACCACCGCCGAGCCCCTGGAGGAACCGGCCCACGAGGAAGACCTCCATGTCGGGCGCGAACCCGGACACCGCGAGCCCGGCGAGGAACCCCGCCACTCCCGTCCACAGGGCGGGGTACGGCCCCCGGGCGTCGCTCCAGCGTCCCCCCACCACCGTGGCGATGACGTTCGCCGCCATGCCGCCGCTGAACGCCAGGCCGTAGAGGTGGTAGCCGTTCAGCTCCCGGCCGATGAGCGGCATCGCGGTGGCCACCGCCAGATATTCGAACGCCACGAGCATGACGAGAGCCACGATCCCGACGCTCAGGGCACGGTAGCGCCGGCTGAAGACGGCGGCTGGAGCGGTCATTACCGAAGACATGATACGGACATTACATATCACCGTCCGGGCGCGGGAATGCGACCTTGGTCGTACGACCGGCGCTCTATGGCGGCCGCCATGAGGCCGGGAAAGGCGTCCGGCGAGCAGGCGAAGACCGGCACGCCCATCGCGGCCAGCGCCGCCGCGTTGTCGTGGTCGTACTGCGGCGTGCCCTCGTCCGACAGCGCGAGCAGCACGATCACCTGGACCCCGGCGGCGGTCATGGCGGCGATCCGGCGCAGCATCTCCTCACGCGGCCCGCCCTCGTACAGGTCGCTGATCAGCAGGAAGATCGTGCCGGCCGGCCGGGTGACGAGCCGCTCGCAGTAGGCCACCGCGCGGTTGATGTCGGTGCCGCCGCCGAGCTGGGTGCCGAACAGCACCTCGACGGGGTCGTGCAGCCGATCGGTCAGGTCGGCCACGGCCGTGTCGAAGGCCACGAACGAGGTCTTGAGCGAGCGCATCGACGCGAGCACCGCGGCGAAGACCCCCGCGTACACCACCGATGCGGCCATCGAGCCGCTCTGGTCGACGGCCAGCACGACCTCCCGCTGGACGGCCCGCTGCCCCCGGGCGTACCCGACCAGCCGGGACGGCACGACGGTCCTCCGCTCGGGGAGGTAGTTGCGCAGGTTCGCCCGGATCGTACGGTTCCAGTCGACCTCGGCCGTCCTCCTGGGCCGGTGGGTCCTCGCCGAGCGGTCGAGCGCGCCGCTGACGGCCGTCAGGGTGCGCCGCGTCAGCCGGGCCTCCAGCTCCCGCACGACCGTGCGGACGACGGCCCTTGCCGACTCGCGTGCCCGCTCCGGCATCAGCCGGCTCAGCGACAGCAGCGTGCCCACCAGGTGCACGTCGGGCTCGACGGCCTCCAGCATCTCGGGCTCCAGCAGGAGCCGGGTCAGGTCGAGCCGCTCGATGGCGTCCTTCTGCATGACCTGCACGACACCCGCGGGGAAGCACTCCCTGATGTCCCCCAGCCAGCGGGCCACCCGGGGCGCGGACGCGCCGAGGCCGGCGCCGCGTTGCTCCTGCGCGTCGTAAAGGGCCGTGAGGGCGGCGTCCATCCGGGCGTCCACGCCTTCGAGCGTCCCCTCCGCCGCGCCGCCCAGCACCAGCCGCCAGCGGCGCAGCCGCTCCTCCTCGCCGTCCATCAGGCCCTCCCCGCGTGTCCCAGGATCTCGCGCACGGTCCGTACGGCCGCCGCGGCCGGCCCGTCGTCGTACCCGGCCTCCTCCTCGCCACCGGACGCCGCGCCGGAGCGGACCCTGCGGCCGATCATCCGCCGCTCCGGCGCGGGAAACGCCCCGAACGTGCGCCGCAGCAACGGCAGCACGTCCACGAACGCCTCGGGTGACAGGCCGGTGAGCCAGGCGTCCACGACGGCCAGCAGGCGCGGGTCGTGGACGAGCAGCAGGCCGCCCCCGGACAGGAAGCCCTCCATCCAGGCCGCCGACCGGGCCGGGAGGTCGCCGGACGACATCGCCCGCGCCATGCGGGCGGCCACGTCGTCCTCCAGCGCCTCGGCGTCGAACAGGATCCGCACGATCCGGCCGTCGAGCAGCCCCGGCAGGTCGTCGCGCCGGGCGATCCCCGCCAGCGTCGCGAGCCACCGGCCGCCGCCCATCAACCCGGCGGCCGTGTGGACGCCGTCCATCAGCGCCGCCATCTCCCGGGCCGCGTCCTCGTCCAGCCCCGTGAGGGCGGGCGACAGCCCGGCGCAGATCCGCGCGAGCATCGACTCGGTGACGCCCGCGAGGCCCTCGGTGCCGCGCACGTCCCCATAGCGGCGGGCCCGCACGAGCGCGGGCAGCGCCCCCATGAGGTGGCGCACCTCGCCGTCGAGCGCCGCCCGGTCCTCTATCCGCCCCAGGACATACGTCAGCGCGTCCGGCAGGTGGGCGAGCAGGCAGCGCTCGACCAGCGCGGCCAGCTCGGGCAGGCCCGCGCCGTTCGCGAGGTCGCGGACGCGGGCGGTCGCCGCCGCCTCGACCGTGATCCCCCACACGGCCGCCTCGATGAGGGCCACGTCGAGCTCCGGACGCCACTCCAGCGACCACGACTCCTTGAACGTCCCCTTGCTCCGGGCCTGCCGTGGCGTCCCCCAGGGCACGCCCAGCAGGGCGAGCCGGTGCAGCAACCGGCTGCGGCCGAGGTCGAGCGGCCTGCGCAGGTCGAGGTCGTGCTCCCCGGCCATGACCTCGGGCTTCATGCGCAGCCGCCGCTGCTCGTCGCGCAGGTCACGCCGCAGCGGCACCATCGGCGTGGTGTCCGGCACCCGCCCGAGCCGCTCCCCGACGACCATCCGCCGCCGGACCAGCTCGACCGGCAGCTCGTCGCCGCCGCACAGCACCGCCCTGACCGCGTCGGTGACCTCCGACAGACCGGCGAGCGGCCTGCCGCGCAGCGCCGCCAGGCCCTCGGCCAGCCGTACGGCCTCGATGACGTGCGCGGAGGAGACGGGCAGGCCCTCCTCCCGCAGGATCGCGGCGGCGCGGGCCAGCCAGCGCTCCACGGGGTGGTCGGGCGCCGTGAACAGGTGCTCGTACCACCCGGGCGCGCCGACCCCCGCGCCGTAGCCCGCGCCGGCGGCGAGCCGTCCGTGGGTCCACGGCACCCAGGTCACCTCGACCCTGACCTTCGGCAGGCCGCGCAGCAGCCGCTCGTCCTCAGCCGCGGAGGGCAGCCCGCCGGGCCCGTCCGGCGTGCCCGGGCCCGGCCCCGCGGTCCGGCCGGTCTCCCGGGCATGTCCCCCGGGCACTCCCGGTGCAGGCGAGGCCGGTGCAGGCGGAGTCGGCGTGGGCAGGGTCGGTGCAGGCGGAGTCGGCGTGGGCAGGGTCGGTGCAGGCGGAGTCGGCGTGGGCAGGGTCGGCGTGGGCAGGGTCAGTGCGGGCAGGGTCAGTGCGGGCAGGTGCCAGGCCCCGCAGACCACCGCGATCCGGGTGAAGCCCTCGCGCGTCGCCTTCCGCAGCGTCCTGCGCATGTACGCCTCGCGCCGGGCCTCGACGCCCTCCGCGACGTGCCCCTCACGCGCGGCCCGCATCGCCTCGGCGACCACGTCGAGCGTCCCGGCCTCGCCCCGGTGCTCGACCAGGTCCTCCCACCACCGCTCCGGGTCGTCGTATCCCGCCGCGCGGGCGAGCTCGCCGATGGGATCGCGGCGTACGGGGTCGGCGTCGAGCGCGAGGCTGTGCGCGGCGGGCAGGTCGCAGAACCGCACCTCGACGCCCGCCCTGACGGCGTAGGCGATCGCCTGCCACTCCGGGGAGAACTCCGCGAACGGCCAGAAGGCGGCCCGCGACGGCTCTCCCGGCACGTACGCCAGCAGAGCTACGGGCGGGCGCATGCCGGGATCGGCGGCGAGCGCCACTAGGGCGTCGGCCTCGGGCGGGCCTTCGACGAGCACCAGATCGGGCCGGATCCGGTTCAGCTCGTCGCGCACGGCCCTGGCCGATCCCGGCCCGTGGTGCCGCACCCCCAACACCGACACCCCCGGCACCGGCACCCCCGGCACCGGCACCCCCGGCACCGGCACCCTCGGCACCGGCACCTCCTGCGCCGGATCCTCCGGCCTGCTCCCGCCACCCGAGTGGCCCCGGTCGTCGTGGTCGTCGCCACTCCGGGAACCGCCCCGGCCGCCACGCCGGTCGCCGTCCGGGCCGGGGAAGGCGCCGGCGGCGATCTCAGCCGGCATCGCGGCAGGCCCGGTAGAAGTCACGCCAGTCGTCGCGGTCGCGGACGACCGTCTCCAGGTATTCCTGCCAGACCACGCGGTCGGACACCGGGTCCTGGACCACCGCCCCCACGATGCCGCCCGCGACGTCGGCCGGGCGCAGCACGCCGTCCCCGAAGTGGGCGGCGAGCACGATCCCGTTGGTGACGACCGAGATGGCCTCAGCCGTGCTGAGCGTGCCGCTTGGCGACTTGATCTTGGTCCGCCCGTCGGAGGTCACGCCCGCGCGCAGCTCCCGGAAGACCGTCACAACGCGGCGGATCTCCTCCAAACCGGTCACGGTCTCCGGCAGCTCCAGGGCGCGGCCGAGCTGCGCCACCCGCCGGGCCACGATGCCGACCTCCTCCTCCGTGCTGGCGGGCACCGGCAGCACGACGGTGTTGAACCGCCTGCGCAGCGCGCTCGACAGCTCGTTGACCCCGCGGTCGCGGTCGTTGGCGGTGGCGATGACGTTGAAGCCCTTGGCCGCCTGCACCTCCTCCCCCAGCTCGGGGATCGGCAGCGTCTTCTCGGACAGCACGGTGATCAGGGCGTCCTGGACGTCGGACGGCATGCGGGTCAGCTCCTCGATCCTGGCCAGCCGTCCCTCCGCCATGGCCCGCATGACCGGGCTCGGCGTCAGCGCCCCTCGGGACGGGCCCTCCGACAGCAGCCGCGCGTAGTTCCACCCGTAACGCACGGCCTCCTCCGCCGTGCCGGCCGTGCCCTGCACGAGCAGGGTCGAGTCGCCGCTGATCGCCGCGGCGAGATGCTCGGACAACCAGGTCTTGGCCGTGCCGGGCACGCCGAGCAGCAGCAGTGCCCTGTCGGTGGCGAGCGTCGCCACCGCGACCTCGACGATCCTGCGCGGGCCGATGTACTTCGGCGTGATCTGGCCGCCGTCCCCCAGCACGTAGGTCGTCACCGCCCAGGGCGACAGCCGCCAGCCCGGTGGGCGCGGCCGGTCGTCGGTCTTCGCGAGGATCGCCAGCTCGTCGGCGAACTGGTCCTCCGCGTGCGGGCGCAGAATGCCGGTCACTCAAGCTCCTTCAGCATCTCGGAACGGAAGCGCAGGGTCGCGGCCAGCTCGGGGACCTCCCCGGCGTGCTCGTGCATCGCGGGGTCGAACCGCTCCCCCGCCAGCCGGATCAGCTCACCGGCGTTCCACGGTTGCGTCCGCGTGGTCTCGACGATCTTCTTGAGCACGGCCCTCGCCAGCCGGTGCCCCCACGGCCGCGGCACGCCGCCCAGCATCATGACCATCTGGCCGTCCACGGGATGGCCCGCCACGAGCTCGGCCGCCCGGCGCGACCGCTCCTCCGGCGGGAGCACGGCCAGCAGGTCGGTCAGCGGCTCGGCCTCGAACAGGGCACGCGCCCACGTCGCGTCCCGCTGCAGGATGGCGGCCCTGGTCCAGCCCATGCGGACCTCACGCTGCCAGTCGCCGATCCGGGCCGCCGCGATCTCGTCCGGCGGCATGCCGAGATGATCCGGCCAGAACGACAGCGGCGTGTGCGCCACCACCTGCTGGAGCCACCAGCCCCGCGTCTCCATCCCGGCGGGCGGCCGCGCCCTGACGCCGTCGCGCTCCATCTCGCCGTCGCACTCCGGCGGCGGCTCGGCCCGCAGCCGCGAGCCGTCCCCGGTCACGAGACGGCGCGCGCGTGCGGTCATGCGCAGGGCCAGCCGCGACCGCGGCAGGCGGGTGAGGAGGTCGGCGGCGGCCTGCCGCACCTCGCGGCGCCGGTCGTCGAGCACCGCCTCCAGGAACGGTTCGTCGGCCATGCCGAGGCCGTCGGCGAGGATCGTCACGAAAACAGCCCGGTCTTCCGGCGTCTCGGCGCTCCAGCCGCGTTCGAGCAGCTCCCGCGCGGCGGCCGGGTCACGGCGCCGCAAGGCGGCCAGGAAGGCACGCCTGTCGCCGCTGGTGCCGAGCTCCCACACCTCGTCGGGCGGCACGTGCGCCGGCTCCGCCAGCAGATAGGCCCATGCCGGGTTGAGACCGGCGAGCCAGCGGCCCCGGGCTCCGGTGACCGCCCCCAGGCAGGCGCGGATCGACCGGTCGCGGGCCCCGAGGTCGAGCAGCCCGGGAATCATCTCGGCCGGGACCCGCACCCGCCGCGCCGCCGCCGTCTCCAGCCACTCGGTCAGCAGCCTGCTCTGCTCCCCCGCGAGCATGCGGGCCAGCCGGTCCGCGGCGGCGCCGGGTACGAGAGGCATCGTCTCCGCCGGCGCGGGAACCGGCGGACTGCCCCTGCCCGTCCGCCGTCCCGCGCGCATCCGCACCACCTGCTCGGCGGCCCGCTCCAACAGGCTCTCCGGCGGGACGGCGCGGCGGCCGGCGCCCACCAGCGCGGTGGAGACCAGCTCCTCCCACGAGACCCGTCCGGCCTCCCATCGCCCGGAAACGGCACGCGTCATAACCGCACCGCCCCGCCGTCCTCGTTCCACACCGTCAGCGGGAGCAGCCCACGCGGCGTCCACTCGGCGGCGACCGTCACCGGCCGCCCGCCGGAGACGGCCAGCAGGCGCCACGGGACGCCCGCGGACGGATGCAGCGGAAGTGCGTTCCCCTCGTCGTCCGCGAGGCCGTCCGGGCACGGCACGGCCCCGTCGAGCACCAGCGGCCAGGAGTCGGTCCAGGGATCGGCGGCGAGCACCTCGGCGATCAGCGCGGGCACCTGGGAGACCTTTGTGCCCGGGGGCGGCCCGGCGTCGACATGGCCCCGCCGCCCGGCCACCAGGGCGCGCAGGGGCGAGGCCCCCGGATAGAAGGCCAGGTCGGCGTCGATCGTCGTGCCGGGCGGCGGAAACGTGTCGAGCGGCTGCCCGGCCGGCGCGAACGACAGCACCATCGCCAGACGGCCCGTCGTGCGTCCGGCCAGCCACACGCGACGGGCGACCAGCCGGTCCTGCTCCTCGTCGCGGCAGCCGACGACATCCCAGTGGTCCCGAACCGCCGGGGTGGCCAGGACCGACTCCCTCATGACGGGGAATCCCACCCGCGCCCGCACGGTCTGCCGCAACGGCCCGGGCAGCGCGGCGGCACGGCGATGGGCGACCGCGAGCAGGTGAAGCAGCGCGTACTCCCCGAGCAGCAGGCCCGGCCAGTCTTCGGCGCCGAGCACCCGCGAGAGCCGGGTGACGGTCCCCGCCACACCCGGCGCCTGCGCGTCGACCAGGCGTCTCGCGAGATCCTCCCAGTCGGCCGGCCCCGTCTGACGGGCCTGCGCGATCCCCTGCCCGATCTGGTCGGCCAGCCACCGCTCCAGCTCCGACAGGCCCGCGGCGACCCTGCTCTCCCGCTGCTCGGCCTGGCTGCGCCCGGCCGCCACCCGGCCACCGGCCCCGGCCCCGGCGCCGGCATCGGTCTCGGCATCGGTGCCGGCACGGGCGCCGTCCACCCCCGCGTCACCCGTGTCCCGGGTCGCGGCCTGGCCCCACCGTGTCATCACCCGCCGCACAGTAGCCCCGGGCTCCGACAATTAGCCGCGCCCGCGAAACGGGGCCGGTCCGGGCCCGGCGGCGGGGCGGAGCACGTCCCTTCTCACCCACGCGAAAGCGGATGGGCGGAAGGCTCCCGGCGTGCCGGAGAGCCTGGCGCTTCCTCCCCCATGTGAGCGGACGGGCCCGCGCCCGGGCGAAAGTGTCGGAGCCGTCTGGCAGAGTCGGGCCCGTGAACGACATACCCGAGGTGAACTATTCGAAGAAGTGGGACGGCGATCGCCGGTCCACCCCGCCCCTCGTCGGCGACGAGCGGGAGATCCTCACGGCCTTTCTCGATTGGCAACGCGAGACGTTCGCGATGAAATGCGCGGGGGTCCCCGGCGATCGGCTGTCGGACAAGGGAGTGCCGCCGTCCGGGCTCAGCCTCCACGGCATCCTCCGGCACGTCGCGGGCGTGGAGCGGTGGTGGTTCCGCATCCAGTTCGCCGGTGAGGACGTCCCGCTCCTCTACTACTCCGACGACGACCCCGACCAGGACTTCGAGGATCTGGACGGAGACGTCGAGGAGGCGTTCGCCGTGTGGCGGGCGGAGTGCGCGCGCTCCCGTGAGATCGTCGCCGCCCACTCGCTGGACGAGACCGGCGTCCACCGCGCCACCGGGCAGCCGATCTCGCTGCGCCGCATCCTGGTGGACATGATCGGCATCTACGGCCGCCACAACGGGCACGCCGACCTGCTCCGCGAGCGGATCGACGGCGCCACCGGATATTGAGGGCTGCGGGAGGCACAGCGGGTTCTCGCCCTCGATGGACCGGGAGCTCACGTCGTCGCAGATCGTGGTGACCGGCGATCTCGCCGTTGGCGCGGACGACCACGTCCGGCTCCGGCTCCGGGACGTCCCAGGACGAGTCGGGCCGTACGGCGATCGCCTGCCCGTGCCCGCGCACCCGCCGGCCGAGCGACTTGAAGAACAGCTCGGGGTGGGGGGCGTCATACGCCTTCTCCTCCACGTCGGGGCCGCGGCTCTCCTCTGTGGGGGTCCGGACGGCGGGCCCGGGCCGGTGCCGCTGCTGGGCGAGCACCTCGGCACGGCCGGCCACCGGAACGGGTGGGCGCCGACGTCGGGGGCACGGTTTTGTCGGGGCCGCGTGTCATACTCGCCTGCGTGGTTGCGCGTACGCCGCAAAGAGTGCTGATCGGGCGTTCTGCCGAGCTCGATCGGCTCCTGGGCGTGCTCGACTCCGCGGCGGCCGGGCTCGCGGGGGTCGCCCTCGTGGGCGGCGACGCGGGGATCGGCAAGACGCGGATCGTGACCGAGCTGTGCGACCTCGCGCAGCGGCGGGGCTTCGTGACGCTCACCGGCCAGTGCGCCGAGCTCGGCGACGCCCTGCCCTATCTGCCGCTCGCCGACGCCCTGCGCGGAGCCGCCGACGCCGACGGACCGGTCGGTCCGGCCGTCACGGCCCGTCCCGCGCTGCGGCGGCTGCTGCCCGGCGACGAGGCGGGCCCCACGGAGGCGACGACCGGGGGGCTCGCCCAGCAGCGCCTGTTCGGGTCGGTGCTCGACATGCTGTCGGAGGTGGCCGGGCGGCAGCCGGTGCTGTTCGTGTTCGAGGACCTGCACTGGGCCGACCGCTCGACCCGCGACCTGCTGGTCTTCCTCACCCGCATGCTGCAGCGCGAGCGGGTGTGCCTCGTCGGCACCTACCGTACGGACGACCTCCACCGCCGCCACCCGCTGCGCCCGGTCCTGGCCGAGCTGCGGCGGCTGCCGCTGGTCACCTCCGTCGAGCTGCCGCCGCTCGGCGACGACGACATGGCGGAGTATCTCGCCGTCCTCGACCGGTACGGTGAGGGCCCCGCGGGGCCGGTGGCGGAGCGCGGCCTGACGACCGTGATCGAGCGCGCCGGCGGCAACCCGTTCTTCGCCGAGGAGCTCCTGGCGGCCGGCGCGGAACGGGCGCGGCTGCCCGGAACGCTCGCAGACCTGCTGCTCGCCCGGGTGGAGACCCTGTCCGACACCGCCCGCCAGGTGCTGCGGGTCGCCGCGGTGGCCGGCCGCCGGGTCGGTCACGACCTGCTGCGCGACGCGACCGGGCTCGGCGACCTGCCGCTGGAGGACGCGCTGCGCGAGATCGTCTCGCAGCGGCTGCTCACGGCGGGCAGCGACGGCTACACCTTCCGGCACGCGCTCCTTCAGGAGGCCGTCTACGACGACCTGCTGCCGGGCGAGCGGACCCGCCTGCACACCGCGTTCGCCGCGCTGCTCGCCGAACGCGGCGGCGCCCCCGCCGAGCTGGCCCATCACCACCTCGCCGGGCACGACCTGCCGGGCGCGCTGCGGGCGTCGGTGGAGGCCGGGCGGATGGCCGCCGGGCTCGGCGCGCCCGCGGAGGCGCACCGGCACTACGGGCGGGCGCTGGAGGTCTGGGACCAGGTGCCGGAGGCCGAACGGCTGGCCGGGGCGAGCCGGCCGAGGATCGCGCTGGCCGGCGCCGCCGCGGCGGCCGCGGCGGGCGACTACCACCGGGCGGCGGAACAGGTGCGGCGGCTGCGCCATGAGACCGACGACCCGGCCCTGATCGCGGAGACCGGCGAACGCCTGTCCTATTACCTGGCGGACGCGGGCGGCGACGAGGCCGAGGCGGTCGCGGCCGCCCGGGAGGCGGTGGACGCCGCGCCGCACAGTCCGCTGCTGGCCAGGGCTCTGGCCACCTACGCCCGCGCGCTCTTCCGGCAGTACCACGACAAGGAGGCGGCGGCGACGGCGGCCAGGGCGCTGGAGGTCGCGGAGGCCACCGGCGCCCGCGACGCGGAGGCCAGCGCGCTCGTCTCGCTCGCCCTGCTCGAGGAGGAGTTCGGGACCAGCGTCGAGCAGGCCGTCGATCTCCTCACGCGCGCCACCCGCCGCCCCTCCGGCGACCTGTCCATCGACCTGCGGGCGCGTTTCAACCTCGCCCGCATCCATTACGAGAACGGCGCCCTCGCTGTGGCCGCCCGCATCACCGAGGACGGCGTACGGCTGGCCGAGGAGACCGGGCTCAACTGGAGCACGTTCGGCACGGACCTGCGCTTCCTGAACTACCTGGTGCACTACGCGGACGGCGACTGGGACGCGGCGGAGCGGCTGGCGGGAGGGTTCGGCGTCCGGGTCGGCACCAGGGCCGAGGCCCAGTTGTCGTCGTTCGCCCTCTTCGTCGAGGTGGGCCGGGGGCGCCCGGGCGCCGAAGAGAGACTGCGGTGGCTGTCCCGCTTCTGGTCGGACGACCTGATCAGCTACATGGGCCGCGGCATGGCGGCCGAGCACGCGCTGTGGCGCGGCGACCCGCACACCGCGCTCGACCACGTCAACGCGATCGTCGCGGTGCTCGAACCGTTCGATCCCAGCCTGATCCGCATCGCGGCCACCGGCCTGTGGGCGCTGGCCGACCTCGGCCGGACCGGCGAGCCCTGCGACGACCTGCTGCGCCGGGCACGGTGGGCGGCGGAGAACGGGCCGAACGGCCCGCGAGGCCGGCTGGGGCCGGAGGGAGTGGCCTGGCTGGCACGGGCGGAGGCCGAGTGGCACCGCGCCAACGGCACGGAGGATCCGGAGGTCTGGCGGCGTGCCACCGAAGCCTTCGGCTTCGGCTTCGTCTACGAGGAGGCGCGGTCGCGGTGGCGGCTGGCCGAGAGCCTGCTGCGGGCGGGTGACCGCGCGGCGGCCCGCGTCGAGTGGGAGCGCGCGGTGCACGTCGCCGCCGCGCTCGGAGCCCGGCCCTTCCTCGAAACGCTGAGGGCGGTCGGGGCACGGGCCGGATTCCCCGACCCGACGGCGGCCACCCCAACGGCGACCCCCACGGTCACCCCAGCGGACGCCTCGGCGGTCTCCACGTCCGCCCACGACGGCGAGGCGCAGGAGACCGCCGCCGGTGAGCCGCCGGGAGCGGCACGCGAGCCGGGGCGGCTGGCCGCGCTCACCACGCGTGAGCGGGAGGTGCTGGCCCACGTCGCGGCCGGCCTGGCCAACCGGGAGATCGGCGATCGGCTGTTCATCTCGCAGAAGACGGTGAGCGTGCACGTCTCGAACATCCTGGCCAAGCTCGGCGTGACCAGCCGCACCCAGGCCGCCGCGGTCGCCCTCCAGGAGGGCCTGTCGCCGGGTGCCCCGGACGGAAATACTGTGTAATCAAGGCGTGGCACCAGCAACAATTCCGGAGGTCAGCGGTGGCTGTGCAGATCGTTTCCGTCGTCGCGGGTGAGGAGCTCGCTTCGGGCACGCCGTACGAGTCCGTCAACCCGGCGCGGCCCGCGGAGACGGTGGCGACCGTCCTGCTCGCCGGCGCGGACGACTTCGCCGGCGCCAGCCGCGCCGCGTCGGTCGCCCAGCGGGAGTGGGCGCGCGTCCCCGCTCCGGTGCGCGGCCGGGTGATCGCCTCGATCGGCCGCCTGGTCGAGGCCAACACCGAGGCGCTGGCCCGGCTGGTGACCGAGGAGATCGGCAAGCCGTACGCCGAGGCGCTGGGCGAGGTCCGCGAGATCGTGGACACCTGCGACTTCTTCCTGGGCGAGGGCCGCCGCCTCTACGGGCAGACCGTGCCGTCGGAGATGCCCGACAAGAGCCTGTTCACCTTCCGCGTCCCGGTCGGCGTGGCGGCGGTCGTGACCGCGGGCAACTTCCCGGTGGCGGTCCCCTCGTGGTATCTGGTCCCGGCGCTGCTGTGCGGCAACGCGGTGGTGTGGAAGCCGGCCGAATACGCCGCGGCCTCCGCGCACGCGCTCTATCGGCTGTTCGCGGCGGCCGGGCTGCCCGACGGCGTGCTCAACATCGTCTTCGCCGACGGCGAGCAGACGTACGCGGGACTCGACCGCGCGCTCGGCGAGGGCACCGTGCAGAAGGTCGGCTTCACCGGGTCGAGCGCGGTCGGCCGGGCCGTCGGCGAGCTGTGCGGGCGGCACCTGCAGTCGCCCTGCCTGGAGCTCGGCGGCAAGAACCCGATGGTCGTCATGCCGGACGCCGATCTCGATCTCGCCGCCGAGGGCGCGCTGTTCTCCGGCTTCGGCACCGCCGGTCAGCGGTGCACCTCCCTCGGCACGGTCATCGTGCACGAGGACGTCCACGACGAGTTCCTGCGCCGGTTCACCGCCCTCGTGCGCGACGCGAAGATCGGCGACCCGAACGGCGACGTGCTGTACGGCCCGCTGCTCGACCACAAGTTCGCCGAGCGTTACGAGGAATACCTGGGCTGGATCCAGCCGCACCACACCGTGCTGCCGGGCCCGGTCGGCCGGATGGACGGCGAGGGCCTCTACTACCACCCCGTGGTGGTGGACGGCGTCCGTCCCGATGACCGGCTGTTCCTGGAGGAGACGTTCGGTCCGATCGTGGGCGTGACGACGTTCGCCACTCTCGACGAGGCGATCGACCTGGCCAACCGGCCCGGATATGGCCTGTCGTCGTCCATCTACACCTCCGACCCGAAGGCGGTGTTCCGGTTCCGCGAGGGCGTGTCGGCCGGCATGGTCAGCGTCAACAACTCCACCTCCGGCGCGGAGGCCCACCTGCCGTTCGGCGGGAACGGCAGGTCGGGCAACGGCAGCAGGCAGAGCGGCATGTGGGTGCTCGACCAGTTCACCCGCTGGCAGGCGATGAACTGGGACTACTCAGGCCGCCTGCAGAAGGCCCAGATGGACGTGGCGGAGATCACGCCCGATCTGGGCTTCCGCCTCTGACCCGGAGAACCACGGCCCCCGCGGGCCCTTCGCCGGGCGCCTCTTCAGGGCCATGCGCTCGGCGCGCCGTCCGTCCACGATCGCGGCACCGGCGGCCGTGGCGCGGACGGGAAACGGATCCGGGTGGCGCTCCACCAGGCCCACGCGCTCCGGCTTGGTCACCATCTGGGTGATCGCCGACGCGGTCCCGGAAACGCCGATCCCCGGCGGGCGGCGCCCACCGGGGATCGGATCGCAGGGCCGGACGGCCAGGACGTCTCAGGCTCAGGACTCCGGGCCTCGCCTGCCGTCGTAGCCGAGCAGCCGCATCGCGACCTCGGGGTCCATGGCCGCCGCGAGCAACTGCGCGCGTTCGGCGGCCCGGTCTCTGGCCTCCTCGGCCCGCCGCCGCCCCGCCTGGTGTGAGCGGACCAGCAGGAACGCGACCGCGATGCCGCCGATCACCGCGACCAGCGCGACGGCCAGCAGGACGGCCGTGCCCGCGGGCACGCCCGCGACGGAGGCGCCCGCCGCGCCGGCCGCGCCCCGCGGCGCGGCGAACAGCAGCACGCCCAGGAGCATGAGCAGCACCACCGCCACGACCACGCCGACGACCGCCCACAGCGCGCCGTACGACGCGCGGGACGGCTCCGCGGACGACCGGGCGAACGGCGGGGCCGGGGCGACCGGCGGCGGCGAGCCGCTCCACGGCACGAAGTCCGGCTGCGCCGGGGCGACCGGCTGCGTCGCCGGGGTGTGCCCGTTGCCGCCGGCCAGGCCGTTGGGCGGCGGCGCGACCAGCACCGGCGCGGTGCCGCCCGAGGACGCCGGCACGACCGACGCCTCGATGACCCGGCTCCGGGGCAGCGGAAGCTCGACCGGGACCTCGCTGTGCGCCTTGTGGGCCGCCGCCGCGGCCGCGTGGTAGGTCTCGATCTCCTCGTAGAACTCGTCGGAGGTGTAGACGGTGCCGTCGATCAGCGGGCCCATCCTGCCCTCGATGACCGCGACCACGTCGTCGCCGTTCAGCGTCTTGTGCTGCTCCAGCGCGTGCGCGACCGACAGCACCTCGCGGCGGTTCTCGCGCAGCAGCTCGGCCGTCTTCTCCAGCAGCCGGCTGAGGTTGAACTCGATCCGCTCGGGGAGCATGTCGGGCACCATCTCGTCGCGCCGGCCCGCCGGAGTGCCGGTGAAGCCGATGCCGCCGCCTCCCGGCTGCGGCTGGGCCGCCTTGCCCTCGCGCAGGCCGAGCTCCTGCAGCGCCGGCAGCGACGCCACCCCGATGCCCATGCCCCAGTGGGCCTCCATGAGCCCGGTGATCGCGGTCGCGCTCTGCAGGTCGCCGGAGACGCCGGAGGAGTTGTCCTCGCCGAAGAACATCCGCTCCCCCGCCAGCGAGGCGAGCGACACCATGATGTCGGCCTCGTACTCCGACTTCCACCGGGTGAACTGGTCCTCCGGCTTGATGCTGGCCACCATGCCGAGGTAGTCGGCGCCCTTCTCGATCGTCGCCAGGTCGATCTCCAGGTGATGGCGGGTGCGGTAGGCGGCGACCGCGTGGCACGCCTCGTGCACCGCGACCGCGTGCCGCTCACGCTCGATGTATTCGACGTCCTCGGGCGGCCCGAGCTGCTTGAGCCGCTTGGCCCGCATCACGTCCGACCAGGTGATGGTCTCCCGGCCGTCCCGGATCGCGGTGATCAGCGACTCGTTGACCAGGTCCTTGATGGTCGCACCGGTGGCGTACGGCGTGATCGTGGCGAGCTTGTCGATCTGCTCGTCGGTGAGCTGGTGGCTGACCTTGTCGAAGTAGCCCTTGTACGTGCGGATCCGGCCCGCCTTCGAGGGATAGCCGACCTTGTAGATGCGGTCGATGCGGCCGGGCCGCAGCAGGGCGTCGTCCAGCGCCTCGGGCAGGTTGGTGGCCATCATGATGAGGATGCGGTATTTCGGCGGCGGCTTGGGCCGCATGCCGAGCAGCCTGCGCACATAGCGGTTGACGAAGCCGCGCGGCTTCTTCAGGCCGGAGATCTCGGTGAGCAGCGCCTCCAGCGTGCCCATGCCGCCACCGCCGCCGCCCATGCCCGCGCCGTACACGAGGCGGTTGACGAAGGCGCCGGTGCGCGGCATCCGCGCCGGCGCGGCCTCGGCGGCCGGGCCCGCGGCGTGACGGCCGAGCACCGTACGGGTGTGCGGGTCGAGGTAGGCGAAGCCGTTGCAGCCGGAGTCGGCGAACGGCGCCGGGACCGACCTGCCCCAGCCGCCGGGTCCGCCCTGCGCCAGCGCGCCGCGGCGGCCGAGCGAGTCGGCCTCGTCGAAGAACACGATGACGCCGCCGTACCGCAGGGCCAGCTTGCGCAGCTTGCGGAACAGCGACTTGACCTTGAGGACGCCGACGCCGAAGAACATGTTGATGAACGCGCCCGGGTCGACGAACACGTACGGCTTGCCGGTCGAGCCGGCGACCGCCTCGGCCATGAGCGTCTTGCCGGTGCCGGGCGGGCCCCACAGCAGGATGCCGCTGGGCACGTAGCCGCCCCTGGCCTCGATCTCGTCCGGCTTCTCCAGGAAGACGATGTTCTCCTTGACCCGCTCGACCACGTGGTCCTGGCCCCAGACGTCGGAGAAGCGCGTCTTGATGTCGTCGGGGTAGTAGACGTCGACGCCGCCCCGCGACAGGAACCAGAAGATCGCGACGAACTGGCCGACCGCGACCACCATGATCAGCATGAGCTGCAGGACCATGGGGAGGAAGCCCCACACCGTGGCCGGCACGCTGTACAGCGCCTCAAGCGGCGAGACCTGCTGCACCTTGCCCAGCACCAGCGCGATGATCGCGATCCACACGGCCCACTTGATCGCGCGGGAGATGCGGTAGCGGTTCCAGTCGTTGAACCTACGATGCGACCAGCGGTTCCAGCCGCCGAAGACCCTCTGCGTCCAGAACCGGTGATAGCCGGCCGAGCGCTCGCTGATGAGGAAGTGGATCTGCCGGACCACCTCGATGCCCGCCAGCCACAGCACCCACGACGCGTTCCGGACGGTCATCACCGCGGCGTCATAAGGGGAGATGATGCCCTCGTACGTCGCGATCTCGTTCCAGTACAGCACGCCGAACGCGACGGCGAGCAGGATCAGGAACTTCGTCCGGTCCCACAGCGGCAGACGTTTCCTGGTGAGCGGGTCGCGGTCCACCGGACCCGACCCCGGCTCGCGAAGCCCCTCGTGGTGCTTCGGTGGGAGGGCCGTACTCATATGAGGGGCTCCTTCACGGGTTGATGAGGTGCTTGACCTTGAAGGACTTGACGACGGTGCCGATCTCGGCGGCCCGCTGGCGGTAGCACGCGGGCGAGCAGCGGATCAGCAGAGTGGACGCCGTCGTCCCGTCCGCCGACAGGTAGGCCGTCCTGTCGAACGTCTGCACCGTGTCTCCCACGCGGTAGTTGTAGACGGTGTGGACGCCGCGGACGCCGTCCGTGATGGGCAGCACCTCGTCGGCGAGCAGCTCGAACCCCGTCAGGCCGCTCGCCTCGAACTCCTTCTGCTGCTCCTCCGTCAGCGGCACCGGCATCGGAGGGGAGACACGCAGCAGATTGAGCGACGCCGCGTTCTGCTCGGCCTCGCTGAGCTTCTGCACCTTGGCGAACACGAAAGGCTTGTCGTCGTTGCCCGCGGAGCCCAGGACAAGGTGCGTGAGGGACGGCTCGTCGTAGGCGTCGAACGCCGCCGTCCACATCGCCTGCCTCGCGAGTTGTGCGGTGGCGGAGTCGGCATCGCCGAAGAGTTCCTTGTCGAGCGTCTTCTGGTCGATCTGCCGCCATGACGCGGGGACCTTGAAGTAGGTGCCGCCCGTATCGTCGCGTACGTAGGTGTATTCGGGGCCGGCACAGCCGGACAGCACAGAGGCGGCCATCGCCGCCCCCACGACCGTTCCCACCACCCCGGTCCTTACCCGCGGTCTTTCCACCAGGGCCCAACCTCCGCTTTGCGGGTCTACGAGGTAGTAGTGCCCGTTTTCCAACTATCCTTCCCAACGGTAAGTCTGCGACGCGCCGGAAAACTAGACCAAATCTTGCTCGGATCTTGGCTCATCCTGTTATCCGGACCCTCTCGCCCCACCGGCTCCGATCGGCCGCGGACCCACCCTTGATGCCGTACCCCGAAGGGCGACCGGCGAAAGCGGTTTCCGGCACATCCGGCGGTCCCGGCCTGCGCGGGGGATCCGCTTTGCCCACGCGGGACATGACAATCGGAAGACCCGCGTAGTGAGATCGGCCGGGGTCGGATGAGCGGATCGATGTAACACCTGACTGCCCCGAACACGACATCTGGATGCATGACGTCAGGAATCACCGTGGGGAGGGCTGGCGCAGATGAAGCAGGTCTACGAAGAGGACGGCACCGGCGAGGGGCCGGACGGCTTCTTCGGAGTGACGGCGGAGCGCATGTTCTCCGAGGTGTGGTCCCGGCAGGTCCTCACGGTCAGGGAACGGCGGTTGCTGCTGCTCGGCCTGCTCGTCGGCCAGGACATGGACGACATGCTGGAGCTGCACCTCGAGACCGCCCTGCGCTCGGGCGAGCTGAGCCCGGCCGAGCTGCGCGAGACGGTCGTGTTCCTCACCCTGTACGCCGGGTGGCCCCGCGCCGCCCGGCTCAGCGCGAAGGTGGAGGAGCTCATCGCCCGCACCTCCGAGGCGTGAGCGCCGTTCCGGCGCCGGACGAGGGGACCTCCATGGTGGGTACGCTGCCGTCATGCCCACCGCACTCATCACCGGCGCGACCGCCGGGATCGGCGCCGCCTTCGCGCGCCGCCTGGCCGCCGACGGATTCTCCCTGGTCCTGGTGGCCCGTGATCAGGAGCGGCTCGCCGCCTCCGCCGAGGCCCTGCACAAGCGGTACGGCGTGCCGGCCGAGCCGCTGCGCGCCGACCTCGCCACCGACGAGGGGATGGCGGCGGCCGAGCGACGGCTGACCTCCGGCATCGACCTTTTGATCAACAACGCCGGGTTCGGGCACCACGGCGGCTTCCTCGACACCCCCGTGGAGGACGAGGTGCGGATGCTGCGGCTGCACTGCGAGGCGGTGCTGCGGCTGACCCGGGCGGCCCTGCCGTACATGATCTCGAAGAGGCGGGGCGGCGTGATCAACGTGGCCTCGGTCGCGGCGTTCCTCCCCGGCGGCACCTACAGCGCCAGCAAGGCGTGGGTGGTGAACTACAGCGCCTCGGCGGCCGACATCGTCAACCGGCACGGCGTGCGGGTCATGGCGCTGTGCCCGGGGTTCGTACGGACCGAGTTCCACGACCGGGCCGAGCTCGACATGTCCGGGCTGCCGCGCTTCGCGTGGCTGTCGGCCGACCGTGTCGCCGCCGACGCGATGCGCGACCTGGCGCGCGGGGCGTGGGTGAGCATCCCGTCGGCCCGTTACAAGGCGGTCGCGACGCTCGCCCGGCTCCTGCCGCTCAACCTGACCGGCCGCGTGGCGAGGCTGCGCTACCGCTGAGTCACAGCCGTTCGACGTTCGGGCCGCGGCAGCGGCCCCGGGTGTCGAAGACGAACCGGCTGGCCCGCTGCACCAGGTCGTAGTCGTAGCAGTCCTGCCCGCCGAGCACGACGACCGCGTCGGCCCTGGCCAGCTCGGCGGCGTCCGGCTCGACCACCTCGACCCCGGCGGGTACGACGAAATCGTCGGGGCAGCGGTCGTCGGCACGGGGGTCCGCGGCCCGCACCCGGGCGCCGAGCCGGCACAGCGTCTTGGCGACCTCGACGGGCGAAAGCCCCAGCAGCAGGATCCTGCTGCCCCTGATCGAGCGGCACCTGCGGTTCAGCGCGAGGCCGAGCCGGTCGACCACGTGGGCGGGCATGTGCGCGTTGACGTCGTTGGCCGCCTCGACCAGCCGGAAGCCCCGCCCGACGCCGCGCCGGATCCCCCACGGCAGGTATGTCACGTCGAGCGGCAGGCAGGGATCCTCGATCCCCGGGCAGGGCACCGGGGTGGCGTGCCCGAAGGGCGTGGTGGCGGCGGCCTCGACCGCCTCCCACACGTCGACGCCGAGCTGCGCGGCGAAGATCGACAGCTCGTTCGCCAGGGCCGCGCCGACGTGCGCGCGGGCGGTCTCCAGCAGCGCGCACATCTCCGACACCCGGGGCGAGGAGACCGGGACGGTCTCCCGCACGAGCCTGCCGTAGAAGTCCGTCACCGCCCGCAGCGAGGCCGCGTCGACGCCCGAGACGACCTTGGGGGTGTTGCCGAGCCGCCAGCGCGGGTTGCCCGGCTCGGCCCGGTGCGGGCTGTGGCCCAGATGGAAGTCCTCCCCCGCGCGCAGCCCCGACCCCTGTTCGAGCAGCGGCCGTACGAACTCCTCGGTGGTGCCGGGATAGGCGGTGCCCTCCAGCACCACGGTCGCCCCCGGCCGCAGGAACGGGGCGATCCGGCGGACCGCCGAGCCGAGCGGGCCGAGGTCGGGCGCGCCGCCCCGCATCCGTACGGGCGAGGTGAGCACGCAGACGTCGAACCCGGTGGCGTCGTCCGCGTCGGCGCTGGCCGCGTACCTGCCGGAGGCGTGCGCGGCGGCGAGCGCGTCCGCGCCGACGCCTTCGGCACACGGCTCCCCCGCGTTGAGCCGCTTGACCCGCCACCCGTCCTCGTCGAGGCCGACGACGCGGAATCCCGCCTCCACGGCGCGCATCGCCAGGGGCAGCCCGGCCGGGCCCTGGCCCACGACCACCAGCTTCTCCGCCACGCTACGACTGTAGGAGTGATCCCTCCGCCACCCCCGGGATTGGCGGACGGGACGGCTGTAAGGCTTGGGTACGGATAGGGAAAAGTCTCTTCCGGCGGCGTCCGGGAGCCCAATCGGAAGTGGGACCGCGGACTAGCTTCTCCGACATGATCAGGGAGGAGCCAGCATGAAACCGGACGACCGGATTCGTGTCATGGAAATAATCGCCCGGATGAACGTGAGCGGTCCCGCCACCCAGGTCACGGGGTTGTGCGAGCGGCTCAGCCCGGTGGAGTTCGACCACCGCCTCTACACCGGATACGTCGACGGAGGCGAAGGCGACCACCTGCAGCTTCGCGACGCGACGATCCCGGTCCACCGGGTGCCGGGCCTCGGCCGCGCGATCAAACCGGCCGACGACTATCGGGCCCTGTTCCGGCTGACGAACGCGATGCGCGAGTTCAAGCCACATATCGTGCACACCAGGACCACCAAGGCGGGTGCGCTCGGCCGCCTCGCGGTGCGGCTGTCGGGGGTCGGGGCCGCCCGGGTGCACAGCTATCACGGCCACCTCCTCGACGGACAGCTCTCCCGCCTGCGGCGGGCCGCCTACGTCCGCACGGAGCGCCGGCTGGCGAAGATGACCGACCGCCTCGTCACGGTCGGCGCCCGGGTGCGCGACGACCTCCTCGCGGCCGGGATCGGCCGGCCCGAGCAGTACGTCGTCATCCCGCCGGGCGTCGAGCTCGCCCCGCTGCCCGAGCGCTCCCAGGCCCGCGCCTCGCTGGGCGTCCCGCTGGACGCGCCGATCGTGGCGTACGTCGGCAGGCTGAAGAAGACCAAACGGCCCGACCGGCTCGCGGAGGTCGCCAAGGCGGTGCTGGCCCGGCTGCCCGGCGCCCGGTTCCTCGTCTGCGGCAGCGGTGAGCTGAAGGAGGAGGTGGAGCGGGCCGTCATGCCGATGTGGGAGTCCTTCCGGCTGCTCGGCTGGCGGCGCGACGTCGAGACCGTGTACGCCGCGGCCGACGTGGTGCTGCTCACCTCCGACAGCGAGGGCACGCCGCTGGCGCTCGTGGAGGCCGGCATGGCGGGCCTGCCGGTGGTGGCCACGCGTGTCGGCAGCGTTCCCGAGGTCGTCATGGACCATCGCACGGGATTCCTGACCGAGCCCGACCCGGACGAGATCGCCGACCGCCTCGTACGGCTGCTGGTGGACCCCGGCCTGGCGCGGCGGATGGGCGAGTCGGCCCGGACATGGACGGGCCGGGCGTTCTGCGTGGACCGGCTGGTGGCCGACACCGAGGCCCTCTATCGGACGCTGCGCGGCGCGACGCGATCGGAGGTGGGCAGCCGATGACGCCCTTTCCGGCACTGGCGCCCGCGCTCGCGGGAGCGGTCGCCTGCCTGCTCTCCGCCGTGTGCCTGCGCCCGGTGCGGCGCATGGCGCCCTACCTGACCGGGATGGCGCTCGCGGCGGCCACGGCGGGCGCCCTGATGACGGCGTACGGCGCGCCGGACCGGTGGGTGAGCGCGATCCTGCTGGCCGCCGCGGCCGTGGCGTTGCTCGGCCTCATCGCCGACGTGGGCGCGCTGCCGCTCGTCACGCGGCTCATCGTGGAGTCGCTCGCGGCGGGCGGTGTCGTGCTGTGCGGCGTCCAGGTGACGCTGACGGGCGACTGGCTCGACGGCCCGGTCAGCGTGATGTGGATCGTCGCGATGACCAACGCGTACGGGCTGCTCGACCGGCTCGGCGGCGCGCTGGCCGCGGTCGCCGCCGTCACCGGCGCGTTCCTCTCCGTGACGGCGCTCGTGCTGGGCGACCCGGCACTCGCGATGCTCCCGGCCGCCCTGACCGGGGCGTGCCTCGGCGCCATCCCGTACGGCAGAGCGCGGGGCAGGGCGCGGCTCGGTCCGTCCGGGTCGCTGTTCGCCGGGTTCGTCCTGACCTGCACGGCCGCCGGGCTGACGGCCGGGCGCGGCACGGCCGTGATCGCGGCCGGGCTGCTGCTGCCGGCGCTGGCCGCCATCGTGGGGGCCGGGGCGTACGCCGCCCGCCGGGAGGCCCGGCGCGCGAGCCGGGCGACCGGACCGGCGCGGAAGGCGGCGCCCGCGCTGTGCGGCGTCTCGGCCGGCACCGGGACGGCCGGGCTCGCGGTCGCGCTCGGCTGGGTGCCCGCGGGCGCCGCGGCCACGGCCACCGCCGCGACCGCCGCCGCGGTGCTCTGCTGCACGCCCCTCAGGCACGGCCTCTTCACGCGCCTGCGGCGCGGCTACCCGGCGCGCCCTCGGCAGGCGTTCAACCCGGCGCGCCTCCGGCGCGGGTTCGACTCCGCGCGCCTCCGGCACGGGTTCGACTCCGCGCGCCTCCGGCACGACCATTCCGAGCGTGCGAGGTGGGCATCGTCGCGGATGACGGCCGGCGACGACCGGCCGCGCGGGCCTGTGCCGCCCCCGCGCTCCGCGGCCGGAAATCCCCCGCCGCGCGTCGTGCGGCGGGGGTGACCGGGATCAGCGGCCGATGTTGGCCTCGTGGCCGATGGACAGGCCCGAGTCGACGTCGAAGAAGTGCAGGTTGTGCGTGTCGACGACGAGCTCGATCTCCTGGCCGGGACGGACGTGGCTGCGGGCGTTGACACGCGCGGTCCACAGCGACTTGTCGCCGGTCAGCGGCAGCGTCGTCTCCTCGTCGTCGCCGTCGTGGGCGGCGGCCACGGTGTCCTTGTGCTCGACCGGCGGGGCGTCGATCGTGAACAGGACGTTGATCTCCGAGCCCAGCTCCTCGGTGACGTTGGCGCGGACCGGGATGCGCACCCACCCGGCGCTGTTGCCGCTGGCCGAACCGGCGTCCTCGAAGTCGGAGGGCCGGATGCCGAGGATGATCTTGCGGCCGATGTAGCGGTCGAGGCCCGGCTTCTCCGCGAAGGTCGAGTCGGGGACGGGGAGGCGGTAGCCGGCGAAGGCCACGGCCGCGCCGCCGTTGTCGCGGACCAGCTCGGCGTAGGTGAAGTTCATGGCCGGGGAGCCCATGAAGCCCGCGACGAACAGGTTGACCGGGTCGTCGAACAGGTTCTGCGGGGTGTCCACCTGCTGGAGCACGCCGTCGCGCAGGACGCAGACGCGGTCGCCGAGGGTCATGGCCTCGACCTGGTCGTGGGTGACGTACACCGTGGTGACGCCCAGGCGCTCGTGCAGCTGGTTCAGCGAGGCGCGCATGGAGACGCGGAGCTTGGCGTCCAGGTTGGACAGCGGCTCGTCCATGAGGAAGGCCTGGGGCTCGCGGACGATGGCGCGGCCCATCGCGACACGCTGGCGCTGACCACCGGACAGGGCGGCCGGCTTGCGCTTGAGGTACTGCTCGAGGCCGAGCATGCGGGCGGCCTCGTTGACCCGCTTCTGGATCTCCGGCTTCGACATCTTGCGCAGCTTGAGGCCGAAGGCGAGGTTCTCCTCGACGGTCATGTGCGGGTAGAGCGCGTAGTTCTGGAAGACCATGGCGATGTCGCGGTCCTTCGGGGGAAGGTGGTTCACGACACGGTCACCGATGACGATCTCGCCGCCGCTGATGTCCTCCAGGCCGGCGATCATCCGCAGGGCGGTGGACTTGCCACAACCCGACGGGCCGACCAGCACCATGAACTCGCCGTCCTTGATCTCCAGGTTGAGGCCGTTCACGGCCTTCACCCCGCCCGCGTAGATCTTGTCGACGTTGTTCAGAACGATTGAAGCCATCCCCAGTCCTTCGCGTTCCCGAGCCAAGATGATGTGGATACGTTTTCATGACTCTCCCGTGAAATACCGCCTATTGTCAAGATTTCGGTAGCAAGACCCATGGAACCATGGTGGAATCGTTTCCATGAGTGGTCCAGTGCAGCGACGGATAACCATCAAGGAAGTGGCGGAGGCCGCCGGGGTCGGGGTGGCCACCGTGTCCCGTGTCCTGTCGGGCGGCTCGGCGAGCGCGGAGACCCGCGAGAAGGTGCTCGCCGCGGCGGCGCGGCTCGACTACCGGCCGAGCGCGCTCGGACGCAACCTGAGGCGCCAGCGGACGGGCGGCATCGGGCTGCTGGTCCCCGACATCACCGACAGCTTCTACGCGCGGCTGGCCGACGGTGTGCTCTCCTGCGCCCGCTCGTACGGCGAGCCGGTCACGGTGGGGGTCACCGGCGACGACCCCGAGCGGGAGGCCGAGCTGATCGGCACGCTCATCGAGCAGAGCATGGACCGGCTCATCGCGGTGCCGTCCGGGGACGGCGAGATGTGGGGGCCCGCGCTGCGCGCCGGGCTCAACGTCGTGTTCGCCGACCGGCGGGTGCGCGCCGACGTGCCCAGCGTGGTGCCCGACGACCGGGCCGGGGTGCTGACGGCCGTGGAATACCTGGCCGGGCTGGGCCACCGGAAGATCGCCTACCTCGGCAGGCACGGCCAGTCGCAGCGGGTCGCCGCGTTCACCTCGGCGATCGCCTCGCTGGGCCTGCCGGCCGACCGGGATCTGGTCGTGCACGCCCGGTCGAGCCGCGACTCCGCGTACGCGGCCGCCGCGGGCCTGCTCCAGCACCGCGCCGACGTCACGGCGGTGATCGCAGGCGGCAACGTGCTCGGTGAGGCGGCCGTGCTGGCCGCTCGCGAGCTGGACGTGCGCATCCCGAGGGACGTGTCGCTCATCATGTTCGACGACGTGCCCTGGGCCGAGCTGTGCTCCCCGCCGCTGACGGTGATCTCCCAGCCGGCCCAGGACATCGGCTACCGCGCCGCCGAACTGGTGTTCCGGCAGGGCAGGCGCCCTCCTGCCGTCACGCTGCCCACCCAGCTCGTCGTGCGGGCGAGCTGCGGGCCGAAGGCGTCGGCTAGGAGATGACCTTCTCGATCGCCTCGGCGATCTCCGGGGCCTCGGGGACCACGCGGGGGCGGAACCGGGCGACCACCTGGCCGTCGGCGGCGACGAGGAACTTCTCGAAGTTCCACTGGATGTCGCCCGCCTCGCCCTCCGTGTCGGGGGTCGCGGTCAGCTCGGCGTACAGGGGGTGCCGGTCCGGGCCGTTGACCTCGGTCTTCTCCAGCAGGGGGAAGTCCACGCCGTACGTCGTGGAGCAGAACTCCTTGATCTCCTCCGCCGAGCCGGGCTCCTGGCCCATGAACTGGTTGCAGGGCACGCCGACGACCGTGAACCCCTTCCCGGCGTACGCCTTGTGGAGGGCGACCAGGCCCTCGTATTGCGGGGTCAGCCCGCACCTGGACGCCACGTTGACCACCAGGGCGGCCCCGCCGCCGAGCAGATCGCCGAGGGTCGTGCTCTCGCCGTCGATCGTGGTCACCGGAATGTTGAGAACGCTCATGTCCGCACCCTAAACGAGCGTCGCGTGCGGTCTCGCCGCAGGGCGTGCCGCGCCGCGCACGGTAAGCCGCGCCTCGTGGAAGGGTCGGCGTTGGGGGGCGGATCGGCAAAGAACCGTCCGCGGCGTGCCGCAGATGCCGTCGCGGAGGCGGGCGGCCGTATTTCAATCCGCGTGAGGACCCGTCGCGGTGCCCGCCGGAAGCTCTTGATGATCCGGTGCGGGCCGAGCGGACGGCGGCGCCCACGCCATGGGCGCGCGACCGCGCGGCGGGCGCACGCGCGCCCGCCTTCCGCACGCGACCCGACGACAAGGACCGATTTGGACAGCAACAGCGTTCTACGCAGCACAGTCGCCGCCGTCATCGCGGCCACCGTCGCCGGTGGCGGAAGCGGAGTGGCCTGGGCCGGCGAGTGGGCCGCCCAGGCCGGGACCGGAGAGACGGCGCAGACCGGGGAGACGGCACGCACCGGAGAGAGCGTGCGGCCCGTCATCCACGTCGGAGTGTGGAAGACGCCGGTGACGGCACAGCCGCCGCGGTTCCGCCGGGCGCCGGCGAAGCTCCGCAGCAAGGCGTACGCCTTCCGGCTCGTCACCCGCAACACCTGGTCGGGCGAGCAGTTCCAGTGCCTCGACAGCCTCTGGACCAGGGAGAGCAACTGGAATCACCGGGCCTACAACCCGGGCTCGGGCGCCTACGGCATCCCGCAGGCGCTGCCCGGTCACAAGATGGGCTACGCCGGCAACGACTGGCGGTTCAACCCGCAGACCCAGATCAAGTGGGGGCTGCGATACATCAAGGGCCGATACGGCTCGCCGTGCGGCGCGTGGGGCCACTTCCGGTCCCACAACTGGTACTGACCCGGCGGAGGCGCCCGGCCTACTGCCGGGCGCCTCCACGACCGGCCCGCGCGCCGCCGCGCTCGCCCTCCCCGGCGCCGGTATGGGCGTCCGCCCGCGCCGCGGCCCGTACGGCCATCGCCTGGACCAGCAGTTCCAGGCCGAACTCGAACTCCTCGTCGTGGTCGCAAGAGTCCAGATGCGACCGCAGCTCGCTCAGCACGGGAAACAGCGCCGGATCCACCTCGGCGACCGTCGCGCCGCCCCGTACGGGAGCGAACGTGGGGGTCACCCCCACCTCCCGCAGCAGCGAGCCGACGACGTACGCGATGAACATCCGCAGCATCCGGACGGCCTCCCGGCTGTCGAAGCCCGCCTCGCGCAGGGTCGCCAGTGCGCGCTCCACCGGGAGAAGGCCCGCCGTCGAGTTCAACTGCCTGCTCACCACGACCATCGTGCACCGGGGATAGTGATGGGCGATGCGCCGGAAGGCCCGCGCCTGGATGCGCACCCGCTCGGTCCAGTGGGCGGACGGGTCGTCGGTGAAGCCGATCCGCGACAGCACGTCCTCGGCGACCGCGTCGAGCAGCGCGGCCTTGCTGGGCACGTGGTTGTACAGCGACATGACGCCGACGCCCAGCTCGGCGGCGATCCTGCGCATCGAGACGGCGTCGGCGCCCTCTCTCTCGATGAGCTCCACGGCGGCGGCCACGATGCGGGTGCGGTTGAGCATGACCGAATCCTCTCGCCGCCACATGGTCTCCGTCCATTGACGTACGTACAGCGTACGTGACACGCTCGCAGGGATACGTACGGTGTACGTCGAGGGAGGTCCCCCGTGTCGACCCACGAGCTCTACACCATCCCCGCCGAGCTCTCCACGTGGGACGTGGAGATGACCGGAGCGGCCCGGTTCACCTGGGAGTACGACGAAGGCCGCGACCGGATGCTCGCCCTCTACCAGAAGGGCAAGGACAAGCAGTGGGACTCCGTCAAGCGGATCGACTGGGACCTTGAGGTCGATCCCTGCAACGTCCTCGGCGTCCCCGACACCACGCTCGCCATCTACGGCTCCCCGCTGTGGGACCGCATGGACGCCCGGCAGCATGACGAGGTGCGCAGGCACAACGCCGCCTGGCAGTTCTCCCAGTTCCTCCACGGCGAGCAGGGCGCGATGATCTGCTCGGCCCGGATCGTGGAGTCGGTGCCCGACCTCGACTCCAAGTTCTACGCCGCCACGCAGACGATGGACGAGGCGCGGCACGCCGAGACGTACGCGCGGTTCCTGCAGGAGAAGGTCGGGCTCGCCTACCCCATCAACGAGCACCTCAAGGCGCTGCTCGACAGCACGCTGAACGACTCGCGGTGGGACATGCCCTACCTCGGCATGCAGGTGCTGATCGAGGGCCTGGCCCTGGCCGCGTTCGGGGTGATGCGCGACATCGCCACCACGCCGCTGCCCAAGCAGATCCTCGCGTACGTCATGCAGGACGAGGCCAGGCACGTGGCGTTCGGCCGGATGGCGCTGCGCGACTACTACCGGAACCTGTCCGAGGCCGAGTTGCGCGAGCGCGAGGACTTCGTCATCGAGGGCTGCTACCTCATGCGCGACCGGCTGCGCGGCGCGGAGATCTGGGAGACCATGGGGCTGTCGCGGCAGGAGTCCGCCGAGGCCATGGAGTGTGTGGACCGGTCGGAGTATCTGCGGCTGTTCCGTGCGCTGCTGTTCAGCCGGATCGTGCCGTGCGTCAAGGACATCGGCCTGTGGAGCCCCCGCCTCCAGAAGGCGTACGCCGACATGGGCGTGCTCGAGATGGCCGGGCAGAGCCTCGACGCGCTGATGCGGCAGGACGAGGAGATCGCCGAGCGGCTCGACGCGGAGCGCTTCGCCCGCGAGGAGGAGGAACGGGCGGAGGAGGTCGCCGAGACCATCGCCGCCGCGGACGACTGACCAGGGCTCGTGACCCCCACGGCCGCGGACGTCGGAGAGATTCGCGGGCTTTGTCCACCTGTGCAGGGAATCCTTGTCATACTCCGTCTTCGTGACTGTGGAGCTGACGCAGAGTGGCCGCGGGTCTCGCCGCGTCGTGATCGGGGTGATCGGCCTGGTCCTCTTCCTGCTCGCCGGCGCGGGCGGGTTCGCCGTCGCGTCCGGCTATCGCGCACAGGACACGAAATACTGCGGCCACGAGTGCGTTCCCGGGTTGAAGATCGGCACCGTGGTCGAGGCGCTGCAGGGCCGGGGGCACACCTGCGCCGACAACAGGCAGCTCTGGTCCTGCGAGCTGAAGATCGGCAAGGTG